>CAIMLG010000248.1 GCA_903842235.1 uncultured Verrucomicrobia subdivision 3 bacterium | reverse complement strand
GCGATTCTTGCTGATCTTCCGCAGCGAACGATTCACCGATTCAATCGCGTTGGTCGTGTAAATCGCCTTCCGGATTTCCGCCGGAAATTTCAAAAACGTAATCAGCTCCGGCCAATGCGTCCTGATCCTACAAAACCGCAAACGCGACATCATCCAAGCGACCCTCGGCGGCGAGGAAGAATTCGCCGCGTCCCTGAGCTGGGACGAGATCCAGGAGCTGCTGGCGTAGGCGCGGGCGCATGTGGCTTGCCGCTTAGCGCAAACTTTGCCACGATGCCAACCCATGGCGCGCCATAATTCCCACGGTCGGATGGATCTGGATTTGCCCAAAGCCAAACTCACCAAGGAAAGCTTGCGGGAGGCGCTGACGCTGCTCGCCTATTTAAAGCCGTATCGCGGCCTTTTAATTGGCGCCAGCGTCGCCCTGATTTTGTCCAGCTTGCTCAGCCTGTGCTTTCCCTTCCTCGCCGGCAGTTTGATGGATGCGGCGGGTGCGGGGAGCCCCACGCAAGGCCGTTCCTGGCTGCCGCACAGCATTAATCTGGTCGCCCTGCTCATGCTCGGCCTGCTCGCCGTGCAGGCGGGCAGCACGTTCTTTCATTCCACCGCCATGACCAAGATTGGGCAAAACGCCGTGGCGGATCTGCGCCGCGATACCTATGGCCGGCTGATCTGCCTGCCGATGGCGTTCTTCGGCCAGCGCCGGGTAGGCGAGCTGAACAGCCGGCTCTCGGCGGACCTGACTCAAATTGAAGCCACGCTGATCATGGTGATGCCGCAATTTTTGCGGCAATCGCTCATGCTCGGGGGAGGGATTGCCCTGATTGCCACCACGTCCGGCCGGTTGACATTGATCATGCTCGGCGCCATTCCGCCGGTGATTGTGCTGGCCGTGCTGTTTGGGCGGAAGATGCGGCGCAATTCGCGCGAGGCCCAGGATCGGCTGGCGGAAACCAGCACGATTGTCGAGGAAACCCTGCAAGGCGTCTTCAACGTGAAGGCGTTCGTCAATGAAGCCTTCGAAATCAGCCGCTACGGCCGGAGCATGGATAATTATTTGCGCGTGGCGCTGCACGGCGCCCGGCTGCGCGGCGCGTTCATCGCCTTCATTGTTTTCGCCTTGTTTGGCTGCATTATCGTGGTACTGTGGTCTGGGGCGTCGCTGTTGCAAAGCGGGCGGATCACGATTGGCGAGATGACGCGGTTTGTGCTCTATACCGCGTTCGTGGCGGGCGCCATGGGGCAGTTCGCTGAACTTTACAGCCAGGTGCAAAAGGCGGTGGGTGCCACGCACCGCGTCCGGGAACTGCTGCTGGAGCAACCCGAGTTTGCTTTGCCGCAATTGGGCGGTTTATCACCGGATGCTTGCGTGCCATCGCCTCTGCGCGGTGAAGTGGCCTTTCGTCAGGTTTGCTTCCGCTATCCATCGCGCCCCGATGTGGAAGTCATCAAGGGAATCACCTTTGCCGTCCGACCGGGCGAGAAAATCGCGCTGGTTGGGCCCAGCGGCTCCGGGAAATCCACCATTATCTCTTTATTGCTGCGCTTCTACGATCCCCAGTCAGGGGTTATCATCATGGATGGCCGGCCGGCGCCGGATTATCCGCTCGCCTGGCTCCGCAATCAAATGTCCATTGTCCCGCAGGAGGCGATGCTGTTTGGGGGCACCATTTACGAAAACATTGCCTACGGGCGGCCCGGGGCCACGGAGGGGGAAATCACGGCGGCAGCCCAGCAGGCACATGCCCACGAATTTATTGTGCTCTTTCCCGACGGCTACCAGACGATGGTGGGGGAGCGGGGCGTTCAGTTGTCCGGCGGCCAGCGCCAGCGCCTGGCCATTGCCCGGGCGATTCTCAAGAATCCGGCCATTCTCATTTTGGACGAAGCCACCAGTTCGCTGGATTCTGAAAGCGAGCGACTGGTGCAGCTCGCGCTGAATCAATTGATGGAGCATCGCACCACGTTCATGATCGCGCATCGGCTGGCCACGGTGCGGCGGGCCGACCGGATTCTGGTCATCAAAGATGGGAACCTCGTGGAGTCCGGCACGCATGCGGAGTTAAGCCAGCAGGCCAACGGCCTTTATCGGCATCTCGCGGAACTGCAATTTAATCATAAGTCCTGAGCCGGCACTTGGTTGGCGGTGCAACGGCTGGACTTGGCCCACTTGGTTTTGTAGGCTGCAGCACCATGACGTCGCCCCATTCATTGACTATTTCCAAAGCGGATTTCGGCAAAACCACGGCCGGCCGGCCGGTGGAGATTTACACCCTGCAGAATGTCCGCGGCACCACGGCGCGCATTTTAACCTATGGCGGCATCGTGCAGTCGCTCTCCGTGCCGGATCGGCAAGGCCGCTTGGCGGACGTCGTTTTGGGCTACGAAAGGATGGCGGATTACGAAGCCGGCAACGCCTATTTTGGCGCCTTGGTCGGCCGCTATGGCAACCGCATCGCGGGCGGCAAATTCACCTTGGATGGCCTTACCTACATCCTGGCGACCAACAACGGACCGAACTCGCTGCATGGTGGTTTAATCGGGTTTGACCGCGTTATCTGGCGGGCCCAGTCGCAGCTGACTCCGCAGGGGCTGGCGCTCATTTTAAAATACACCAGCAAAGACGGCGAGGAAGGCTTCCCCGGCAACTTGGAAGTGACCGCGACTTACACGCTGACGGAAGACAACGCGCTGAAGCTGGAATTTCAGGCAACGACGGACAAGCCCACCATTTGCAATCTGACGCATCATTCGTATTTCAATCTGGCCGGACACGGGCAGGGCGGCATTCTTGATCACGTGGTTGACATCCAGGCGGACCAAATAACGCCGGTGAGCGAGGTGTTGATTCCCACCGGTGAATTGCTGTCGGTGACGGGCACGCCATTTGATTTTCGCCAACCAACGGCCATTGGCAGCCGGATTGAGGCTGCCCATCTCCAACTCCAATATGGCGCCGGCTATGATCACAACTGGGTGATCAATAAGCCGCCGGGCCAGCTTGGCCTGCAAGCGCGCGTTACGGAGCCGACGAGCGGGCGGGTAATGGAAGTTTGGAGCGATGAGCCAGGGATGCAATTTTATGCCGGGAATTTTCTGGATGGAGCCATTCCGGGCAAGGGGGGCGCCGCGTATCCGCGCCGCAGCGGTTTTGCCCTGGAGCCGCAGCATTATCCGGATTCCCCGAACCAACCGCAGTTTCCCTCGGTGGTTTTACGGCCCGGCCAGACGTTCCGAAGCACGATGCTCTACAAGTTCAGCGTCGAATAAACCTGCGACAACGATGAGAAGCGCGTGGAAAGCTAAGATGGTGGCGGCCATCCTGACTTTGGGTGCCACCAGCTTGGCTGTTACCACCGCAACGTCCGCCACTTTCAACGTCAAAGCCTACGGCGCACTCGCTGATGGGATATCCGATGACAGTTCAGCCATTAATACCGCCATTGTCGCCGCCAAAACTGCCGGGGCCGGGTCGATAATCTATTTCCCAGCCGGCACCTATTTGCTCATCAACGGAGCCGATCCTTGGTCGCATATCCGGGTGACGGACACCGCCAATCTAACGCTTCAAGGCGATTCTCCCAGTAATACCAAACTGCTTTCCGGCGATCCCAAGAAACGCTTCTTTCTGGTCCAGAACGCCTCGAACATTGTCTTTCGCAATTTTAGCATGGATTGCAAGCCCTTGGGATTCACTCAGGGCAGCATTGTTGCGCGCGATTCCGTCGCCAGCACCTGCATCGTGCAATTGGATCCGGGCTACGACAGCTTGAGTCGCCAGGAATTTGCAACCAATAGCATACCCTTCCGCGTGTTCACCGATCCCCATTCCCAATCGTGGGATCAAAACTGGATTCCCAAAATTACGGCGCGAGTTGATCTCGGCGGCAACCAGTGGCAGCTAGCGCTGGATCGTGCGCCCCTTGCTTCCTGTGTGGGTAAAAAGCTACTGCTCTGGCCAAATCTGGGCGGCGGTTGGGGTTTTGATCTGATTTACGACTGGGACATTCTGATCGAAGACGTCGCGTGGTATGGCGGCGGCTGGGGCAACGCCTTTGCCTTGAACGACTGCCGGAACAACGTCACTTTGCGCCGGTTTTACGCCGGGGTGCCGCCGGGTTCCGACCGCCTGATTGCGGGCCAAGGTTGCAGTCAGGGCACCACGCGCGGGGCTTTGATCATGGAAGATTGCGATGTCTCGCGGGTTGACGACGACGGCATTAACCAGCTCAGTCCGATGCAGCATGTGCTCGAACAATTGGCCCCCAACCTTCTCCGCGTCGGGGACAGCAGCGAATGGGCGGTGGGCGATGAAGTTTCCCTCTGGGACTGGAGTTATCAGCAGCAACACGAGCGCGACCGGGCCACCATTGTCGCCGCCGTTCATAATGCCGACCGGACCTGGTCGGTGACGCTGGATCATGCGGTGGCGGTGGTCAGCGTCGGCTCCGGGCCGGCGGATCGGCCGGGGCAGGAGCGCGACGGCATTGACCGGCTCTGCGACCTCAATAAAGTCGGCCTGGCGGTTTTGCGGAACTGCCGGTTCAGCGATGCTCGCGCCCGGGCCGTGCTCATCAAATCGCAATCGGCGATCATTGAAGGCTGCACCATTTACGATTCCCACTACGGCCTGATGGCCGGCACGGAAACTTACTGGTCCGAGGGACCGCAACTGCGCAATCTCACCATTCGCAGCAATCTTTTCGAAGCCGTGGATACGCCGGCGCTCGACATCGGCATCTTTTACTCTCAAGCTTCGCGCGATTGCACCAACCTCCTCATCGAAGGAAATATTTTCCGCAATAACGGCCCGCATCCGGCGAATGGCCCGCGCGGCACTGGCCTGCGGATTCGCAACGCCAACGGCGCGATCATTCGGAACAACCGGTTTGAGAACAATCCCAATGCCAACCTCATCGTGCAGGACTCGATGAATGTGCAGGTGCTGAACAACCTGTTTTGCCAGACGCACCAGACCAACTTGAATCTCGGTGAAAACTTTGGAGTGGATGCCGCCAGCGTGGTCTGGGTGGATGGCGCCGCCAACGTCACGTTGGCGGGCAATCTCGTTACCAACATGGGGGCGTATGGCACCAAATTGGTTTCGGCCACGGCCTCGGTGACCAATCTTCTGGGCGCGGCGAACGGGATTTTCCTCGCCGATCAACCCGTCGCTTGGCTGAATGCATTTAGCCAGTGTGCTCTGGCTGGCGCGGGATCCGTGAATGCGGCTGTCACGCAAAGTCCCCGCACTAATAGCGCAGCCCAGCAATGGCGGATTAGCCCGAGCGGTCACGGCTGGTTTACTTTGACGTGCGCCGCCAGCGGCTTGAATCTGGGAGTCAGCCGCACCAACAGCGGCGATCCGCTGGTGCTGCAAAGTCCCGCCAATACTGAGGCCCAGCAGTGGCGGCTGCTTCCGGTTGGCAGCAACAATGTGCAATTGCTCAATAAAGCCAGTCAATTGGTGGCGGGGGTGACCAACTCGTCCGTCGGCGAGATTATAACCCAGGCCGCAACCAATAGCTCCGGCAAACTACAGTGGAGCATGCAATCGCCCCCCGCTGGGCTGCGGGCCCAAGCGGGTTATGGCCTAGTGGCGTTGAGTTGGAATGGGGTTTCCGGTGCCACCAGCTATCGCCTTAAGCGCGCCACCGCAGCGGATGGACCTTACACGATCATTGCCGAATTGGCCGCAAACGCCATCAGCGATACGTCTTTGACGAACGGCACGATTTACTATTACGTCGTTTCGGCGGTCACCCCGCTGGGCGAGAGCGCCGATTCGATGGCGGTTAGCGCCGAACCGTCCATCGCTGCCGCCGTGGTGACGTGGTTCAAGGGCGAGGCTCTTTTCGGACTGGCGGAGGGAGCCGCCGTCAATACCTGGCCCGATGCCAGTGGCAAAGGCTTGGCGGCCACCGTCGTGAGTGGCAGTCCGGTTTTTGGGACCAACGTGCTGAATGGCCGCCCCGGCGTGCGCTTCACCAGCGCGAGCAATACCTGCCTGACATTTAATCGCTCCGTGGCGGACGATTTCACCATCTTCTGCGTGTTCCGCAGCCATCAAGGGCTTGGCACCGGCACGCAATTTTATCAGGGGGCCGGCTTGATCAGCGGCGAAGTGGGCGGCGATACGACGGATTTCGGGACCAGCCTCAATGCCAATGGCCAGATGCTGGCCGGCACTGGCAGTTCCAATGTGACCATTGCGACCACCGGTGCCAACTATGCCGATGGCCAGCCACATTGGTTTGCCTTCCAACTCACTCGCCGCTCCGGCGTCCTGGCCTTGTATGTGGATGGCACCTTGGCCGGCAGCGCGGTGGGGGGCAACAAATCCCTGACGGCGCCAGCCCAACTGGTGATCGGTGCGGTTACCACCGGGGAATGCTTTCTGACCGGCGAGATTGCGGAAATCAAAATTTTCAACGCCGCACTGACTGATGCGGATCGCAGGGCGGAGGAAAATGCGCTCAAATGCAAGTTCGGACTAAGCGGTGGGACGGCTCCAGCTAGCCCGACCGGCCTCTCGGCCCTGGCCAGCGAACATCAAATCCGCCTGCATTGGGCGCCCACCGCTGGCGCGACAAGCTATCGGGTTTGCCGTTCCACCAATGAAACCGGCTTCACCCAGATGGCGGAAGTGACGACCAATGGCTGGGTGGATATTTCCACTGAGAATGGTCGAACTTATTTTTACCAAGTGGTGGCGCTGGACGATTGCGGGGCCAGTGCCAATTCGGAGTCGGTAACTATTTATTTGCCGGCGCCCAAGTTGAACGCCCGCCTCGCTTCGGGCGGTGTGTGCCTCAATTGGCCTGACTGGGCGGGTGATTGGGAACTGGATGTGGCCACCAATCTCCTGCCGCCGATGATCTGGTGCCCGCTGACGAACGCGCCGATTTCGAGCAACGGCCAGTTCCATGTGCTGGTCTCCATGGAAATTGAGGGAAAATTCTTTCGCTTAACCAGCCCATGACGGATTCCCGCGCTCGATCAGCCCTTTTCTCACCTATGAACTTTTGCCCGCTTGCGTTCCTGATGCTTTGCCTATCGGCTTGGGCGCAGCCGGTGCGCGTAAACTTTGCCAAAGGCGCGGATCTGTCGCTGCTTCCGTTTCTTTTGGATCACGGCGTGGTATATCGGGAAGCGGGGCAGGTGCAAGACCCGTTGCTAATTCTCAAGAATCATGGGGGCAATTACGTGCGCCTCCGGCTTTTTCTGGCTCCCAACGGCTTGGAGGGGCAGGTTAACACGCTTTCCTACACCTTGAAGCTGGCCCAACGGGTCAAGGTCGCCGGGCTGAAATTTCTGCTGGATCTGCATTATTCGGATGGCTGGGCCGATCCGGTCCATCAAATAATACCCGCCGAGTGGACCAGCCTTTCCCATACGCAACTGGTCGAACGTGTCTATGCCTACACGCGCGAAACTCTGGCGGCGTTCCGGCGCGAAGGTTGTTCGCCGGACATGGTTGAGGTGGGCAACGAAATCACCAATGGGCTGCTGTGGCCGGATGGCGGACCGTTCGGGGAGCCCGCCAAAGGGAAGGAAGCCGATAATCGCCCGAGCGCCGAGGTCCAGTGGGACCGTCTGGCCGATTTACTCAAGGCTGGCATTCGCGGCGTGCAAGCTGACGACCGCCGCCGAGAGATTCCGATCATGCTGCACATTGACAAAGGCGGCAGCCGGGAAACCGGGCGCTGGTTCTTTGATCAGATCGCAGAGCGCGGCGTGCCCTTCGACGTGATTGGGCTCTCGCATTACCCTTTTTGGAACGGCAGTTTTTCGGATTTAAAAACCAATTTGGCGTCCCTTTCGGAAACCTACCGGAAACCTATTATCGTGGTAGAGACTAGCTATGACAATGGGGGCGGAGATCAAAAGAAGTTGCCTTATCCCCTGACGCCGGCCGGGCAAAAAGCCTATCTCGAAGCATTGATTCAAGTGGTCGCTGCCACGCCTGAAGGCCGCGGGCAGGGCGTGTTTTATTGGGCTCCCGAATGGATTCAGGGCCGTCAATGGCAGGCGCCGGAGTGGTCTGGCCAATGGGAAAATCGCGCCCTATTTGATCGCGCCGGCAATTCGCTCCCGGGCTGGCGCGCTTTCGAAATCAAGGTGACGTCGGGTGGGGATCAAGCCTCGCCGTGAAGTGAATTACGCAGGTGGACCGCCGCGAACGGCCTTGCCCATCAGTGCCCAGGAAAATCAATACGTCCGCTGGGCGGGCTGCCGCTGCAGTTCGTAATTCAAAAACGACAGGCAGTAAATCGCCGCCGTCTCGACTCGCAAGGTGAGCGGGCCGAGGGTGATGGGCTTAACGCCGGCCGCTTCGATAACTTGCAACTCCGGCCGGGTAAAATCTCCTTCGGGGCCAATCCACACGGCGGCAGTTTGCGGGGGACGGCCATGTTGCGCTTGAAAAGTGCTTAGCCAGTCGCCGGGATGGCGGCGTTCCGTCTGCAAGGAGCCGACCAGGGCCAGGTCAAACGCTTCGCCTCGTTTGAGAAATTCCGTGATGGTTTGCGGGGTTTCCACTTTGGGCAGCCAGGCCGCCCCGCATTGCTTGATCGCCTCGATGGCCACCGTCTGCCATTTCGCCTGCTTGCTTTCGGCGCCCTCGGCGTCCAATTGCGTCACCACGCGCTCGGTGAGCAGGGGGACGATGCGCTGGGCACCGAGTTCAACGGCCTTTTGAATGATGTCCTCAATGATTTTGCCCTTGGGAATGGCCACGAGCAGGGTGATTGAGCCGGTCAGGGGGGCGGTGGTAATTCGCTCGCTAACCGTTAGGGTCAGTGAATCTTTTGCGACATGAGCCACCACGCAGCGATATTCCTGGCCCGCCCCGTCGAGCACTGTGACGGGGGCTCCGGGTTTCAGGCGCAACACCTGGAGGGCATGATGGGCTTCGCAGCCGTCGAGGCGTAGCGGTGCGTTGCGGCAGGCTTCGGGCGGCAAATAGAAGCGGTGCATAGTTAATGTTTCTTCCCGGCCTCCGGCGCAGCGACAAAATCAACGCTGGTCCGGCGGCGGATTTATTTGAAAAACTTTTTGGCCTTCTCGAAAAAGCCCTGGGCCAGCGGCGCTTCCTGGCCATCGCAAAGGGCGGCAAATTCCTGCAACTTAGCTTTCTGCTCGGAATTCAAATGGGCGGGCACTTCCACCTGAACCCGAACGTGCAAATCACCCTGACCGTAACCTTGCAGGTTTTTCACTCCGCGCCCCTTGAGCCGGAGCAATGTGCCGGGCTGGGTGGCGAGCGGAATCTTGAGGGCGGCCCGACCTTCGAGGGTCGGCACCTCAATCTCGGCCCCGAGCGTGGCTTGGACAAAACTCACCGGCACTTCGCAGAGCAGGTCGTCCCCGTCGCGGGAAAAGATTTCATGGGGCTTGACGCTCAGGAAGACATACAAATCGCCGGCCGGCCCGCCGCGAAAGCCCGCTTCGCCATTGCCCTGCGAGCGGAGGCGGGAACCGCCCTCCACGCCGGCGGGAATGCGCAACTTAATCTTGGAAGATTTTTCGCGTTTGCCGTCGCCGTGGCAGGTTTTACAGGGTTTTTCCAAGATGCGCCCCTGGCCTTTACAATGCGGACAAGTTTGCGCGATGCTGAAAATTCCGCGCGAGGTGAGCACCTGGCCGCGCCCGCCACAGGTGCCGCAGACTTTCAACTTGGAACCCGCTTCGGCGCCGGAGCCCCGGCAGCTTTCGCAAGCGTCGAGTTTGGTGAGCGAAATTTCCTTCTCACAGCCCAGCGCCGCTTCTTCTAGCGTGATTTGTAAATCATAGCGCAAATCGTCCCCGCGTTGCGGGCTGGACGGATCCTGCCCCCCCTGGCCGCCGCCGAAGAGATTTTCAAAAATACTGCCGCCGGCTTGGCCGCCAAAGACTTCGCGAAAGATATCGAACGGATCATGGAAGCCGGCCCCGCCGCTGCGAGCCCGGTGCCGCGCATCGAAGGCGGCGTGGCCGTATTGGTCGTAGGCGGCCCGCTTTTGCGGCTCGCTTAAAGCCTCGTAAGCTTCGCCGAGCTCCTTGAATTTTTCCTCGGCCGTGTGGTCGCCGGGATTTTTGTCCGGGTGATATTTTACGGCCTGCTTCCGATAGGCTTTCTTGATCTCCTCGTCGCTGGCACCCCGCTGGACGCCTAGAACTTCGTAATAATCGCGTTTGGACATGAAATTTTGCAGAGGTGAAACTAAGCCTTCGCCACCGGCGGCTTGGCAACAATGACGGTTGCCGGGCGGAGCAGGCGATCCTTAAATTTGTAGCCTTTGCGCAGTTGCAGAAGCACATGATCTTCGGCCACCTCGGACGATATCTGTTGCGAGACAGCTTCGTGAAAATTCGGATCAAAGGGCTGACCGGCGGCATCAATTTCCTCCAAACCGGTTTCCGTGAGCTCCGTCTTGAGCTGCTGCTGAATCATCACGATGCCGGACTGAAGCGAGGCCAATTTATCCCCCGGCGTGTTCTGGGCGGCCGCGAGGGCCATTTCAAAGTTGTCGAGCACCGGCAGGAGTTTCTGGAGCAGTGAAGCGCTGGCGTATTGGGCGGCCTCGATTTTTTCCCGGGCGGCCCGCTTCTTGAAATTATCAAAATCGGCGGTGGTGCGCAGCAGGCGGTCCCAATTTTCATCCGCCTTGGCAGCGCGCGCTTTGAGTTCCTCAATTAGTTCCGGCGGGGGCGGCGGCAAGGTGGCTGGCACCGGATCAGCCGTATTTTCCGGCACAATCGGCTCGCTGCGGTCGGGCTTGCTCATGGGCTTTTTAGATCCAAACATTAGTGGAAAAAATAACAGAAATACAGAGGCTCGGCAATGTTCGAGCCTCCGGGGATTTCAAAGGCGAACGCTTATTTTGGCGCGATGAGTTTTTGAAACTCCGGCAGGGGTCGCAGGGAGGCCAGTCGTTGGTCCGTGCGGGCGGCGGCCACCAAGTCACGGGCGGCCGGATTGATGACCTTGCGCTTGGTGCTTTGTTCCAAGGCGATTTGCATGTTTTGCATGGCCTCGGCGGTTTTGCCACTGAGGGCCTGGAAGGCCGCGAGATCGTAGCGCGGCTCCGGCTGGTCGGGCGCGAGGCTGACGAGTTTATGCAGGGCGACTTCCAGTTTTGGATAATTGCCCAAGCCGGCAAAATATTGGGCGATGGCGGCGGCGTCATCGAATTTGATGGCCGGACTGGCGAGCGCGGCATCAAACAGCTCGACGGCCCGGTTGGTTTGCTGCATTTGCAAATTGGCGGAACCGAGCAGGATGAGGTTTTGGAGGTTGCCCGGGTTGGTGCGAGCGGTCTCCTCCATGGCTTGAACTTGCCCCAGGGTTTGCATCCGGTCAGCGGACTGCAGCTTGTATTTACTGAGATTGCCGATCAGTTCCACAATCGCAGCATTGTACGGATCCAGTTTCCGGCAGGTCTCGGCAATCAGGATGGCCTCATCAAAGCGGCCGTATGGCATGAGGAAATTGATGTAGCGATAGACCGCCTCCGGGCTGTAGGGGCAGAACGCAAAGGCCTGCTTGAAGGCGAAGTCGGTTTCGCGGCGGAGGGCTTCCTGCGCGGCGGCGGTTTTCTGACGGAACTCCGGCGGACAGGTGGGCGCACAGCGCCAGGCATACATCCCAGCCTGCGAACTGCGGAGTTTTGAGAATGCCTTTTGAGCGGAGTCGTCGCGGACGAAGGCGGGATCACCGGTGAAGCCTTTGTAATTGTTGCTGATATAGGTCCGCTCGGCGAAATTGCAGATTTCCTGGACGGTGGTGTCATAGGTGATCCAGTTACCGCACAACCGAGGAGTGAAATCACACCAGAACTTGTGATCCAGATTCAAGACGTCCTGGGAAAGCTCCGTCACGGGCTGACGGTTGATTTTCATGATGATGCCAAACGGGGTTTCGTAGGGATACATCCAGTCGAGCGGGAAGCTTTCCTCAATGTAAAACTCATTCGTGGGGCAGTGATCAAAAATAACCTGGCAAAGCAGGCCGTTGATTTTCATGACGGCGACCTGCCCGGAAACCTGGACCCGACCGTTTTCAATGTTCACAATTTCACCCGGGGCAAGCTGGCCGAGTTGCTGGCGCCGCGCCGCATCTTGGGAATAGTTTTCAAAGCATTTCTGGGAGTCGGCCAGGGAGGGAATATAGATTTCCTTGGTCGGATAGACACCTTCAGCTCGGCGGCGATCCTCCACATGCTTGCCCCAGGCGCCAAACCATTGATCCAAAGTCTTGTCCAACAGACCGGCGATGCCTTCAATTAACTGACTGCCGGACTCGCCAGCGCCCAAATCCCCGCCCTCCCAGACAATGCCATCGGGGCGTGTAATTCGATCGTATTTATTGGCCAAACCCGCGAGCGCGGCGGTGTATTTGAATAAGCGGCTGAAGAACGGCGGGTCAATCTGCGCGGTGCGGTTGTATTGCGAGCGCAGATATTGGAGATAGGTTCCGTCGGCTAGAGCATTTTGGGTAATGATATAGACATCGCGGCGGTCAAATTTCTGATCCTGCACCGGCTGGCAACGGTGCGGAATAAAACTTTCGCAGAAGATAATATACGTGGGGCAAAACCGGCCCGGATCCGTGCCGCCAAACAAAACCGTGTCCCGCGCCATTTCGGGATAGATCAGCTTGGCATTCTTGGAATCTTTCAACAGGTCTTTACGCTGGTCGTTATCGTAGCTCAACTTGCCGGTCTTTGGATCCTGGAACGGGGGCGTGAACATGTCATGGCCAAACCAGTAGCCAAACCAGTGATTGCGCTGTTCGCTTTTATACCAATGCGACATTCCCGACCAGGCGGGCATGATGGCGATAAGCACGAGGAGGATCAACAGCGGCCCCCGCGTGCGATAAATCAACAAGGCTCCGATCAGGATGACCGGAATGGCAATCAGCAGCAAACTGGCGAACACCGGCAGACCGTATTGAGCCTTGTCAAACGCCTGAATGACGTAGTGGGGCAATTCGGTCAGATGGATGCTGCCCGCCGGGCCGAAATAGAGTTTGCCGGTGGCATCCACCAGGCAATACAACGCCAACACGACCGCCGCCGCGCCGCCGATCAGGCCCCAACTGCGGAATTTCTGGTAATGCGTCGCCATGTAGGCCGCCATGAGCGTCAGCCCGTAGCCGATCATCATCGCAAAAAGACCGTGCGAAGCGGTAAAAAACACCTTGTTCAAGTCGGAGGAGGAACGGTCCGGCGTCACGTTCAGCAAAATCACCAGCAGCACGGCCAGGCAAATGTAGATTGAGGTCAACCCGATAATCCACGAGCGTTCGCGCTTGTGCATTTTTAAAATAAACAGGAACGGCAGCAGGCCAATAAACATATAGACCCAGCTGAACGCGTCCGAAAGCCCCTGGATGATATACCCGAGCTGCCACGCGAAGCGCCCCGGGTTTTCAAAGATGTTGTAGCTTTCGGCAGTGGCATACTGGCCCCGGCTCAAGGCGTGGAAAAAGCCCTCCACCGTGCGCGGATAGCCCCATTGCATGGGCGGAACGGCCATCCCCGAGACCGGCTCGTAAAAGTAAAATGACACCCCCAGCGCCCACAGCACCCCCATCCAGATCACCGTCTTCCATTCCGAGAAGATGCCCTGGGTTTGCGTGGCCAACCAGCCGCCACCGAGGAGGGAGCCGACCCCGACCACATGAAACAGCACGACTTCAATTGAACTCATGTTGTTCAAGGCCGGAATATTGCCCAGGCTTAAGAGCATCAAGCCAATGAGGTAGATAATACTGTTAATAATGAATAAATCGCGACCCAGCCGCGGTTGGGACGCGGCAATCAGCACTTCCACTCCCATCGCACTGAGTAGCAGCGTCTGGTGGATGGTGGCACACAGTCCGTAAAGAAACATCGCCAAGTAAAGATACTGGCGTTGCTGCGGGGCATACATCCAGCGCATCAGACAAACCAGGACGGCAATCAGCCAGGGCACGCCAAAGACTGAAATGCGGTTGACCACCACCGATTCACTCCACATGAAAACATCCAAGCCGAGCAGCGTGCCCGCCACGAAACCCGACACCATACAAATGGCGTTTTCCCACCGCCCCTTGAGCGTGGCGAGTTCCTCAATGCCCTCGATCAACATGCTGCTGCCGCGCGAGACCATGAAGGCCAGCAAGCCGCAACCCAGGGCGGCCGCGAACGACTGCCCCACCTCCACGCGCCAGGCAACGTTGCCGATCGGCAGAATGAACGTCCAAAACCAGCTGTAAATCGCCCAAAATGGATATCCGGGCGGATGCGGAATGCCGGCGTAATAAGATCCCGTGCAAAGCTCGCCCGAATCCTCCAGTGTCAACTGCGGAGCCAGCGTCCAAAGATAAACGGCCCAAATAACCAGAAAGGTGATGCCCAGCGTCACCCAGTCAATTTTACGGAACAGCGGCGGCACCTTTACCGGGACGACCGGAGAGTTGGGTTTGGCAGGTTCCTGAGCGGTTCCCTTGACGACCTTCGCAGAAGTGTTTTTTGGATTTTCCATTGAGTTGCTTCAGTTGTAAAAAATTTCCACCGGCTTAAAACCCATACTAGAATTGAAAAGGCTGGGGTTTGTCCATTCAAAAGTAAAGCCGGTCAGCCATTTTGACGCCTTACCCACGGTTGTGTTCAAACAAATCACGGGGGCCCAACGCAGTTTCCAAGGAAGCCGCGTTCCCCGGGGAGACCCGGTGGCCTTCGCCGATTCCATTGGCGATTTTGGCAACCCTTTCCCCGGTGGGCCCCGCTGATTTTTGGTTGTCGGCGCGCGCAGCCGGGATTTTCGTTGAGTCAGAGTGGGGGTTTGCTCATCCTACAACCGCGCATGAAGACTATTTGCTGGTTCGCCCTGCTGTCGGCCGCCCTCCTGACCAACGGCTGCCTTTGGAAAAAAGGGCAGGCGACTAAAACCGGGCCCGCTCCGATGGCCGCTAAAACCATTATCACGCCGGATTTTTCGTTGGCGGCCAAGGTCATTTCCGTTAACGACAAGATCCGGTTCGTCGTCCTGAACTTCCCCTCCAATCAGATGCCAGCCAAGGCGCAGCCCCTCTTTCTCTATCGGGGCGGGCTAAGGGTGGCCGAAGTCCGGGTCACGGAGCTGCGCGATGGAGACAATGTTGTGGCCGACCTGGTTTCCGGCATGGCGCAAATCGGCGACACCGTTCGCGACCAATGATTCTATTACTCGCGCTTGGGTGATTTTTCAACGACGGCCGGCACCTTTCGCGGCAGCGCGGCTTTTTTGTAGGGCGAGTGGAGGTTGAAATAAATTCCGCACAACGGCCGGTCCTCATCGCTCTGGCTCAAGATGACCGTGATCTCCTGGTCCAGCGCGAGGCCATGCCGCATTCCGGTCGCCCGGTTTTCAAAAGCCTTGATCGCCTTTTGCAACAATGAATGAAGCCCGGCTGCGAATTCATCGGGCGTTTTTTGCAGACAGATGACGTAGCGGTCGTAATTTTTTACGGCCGCAGCGATCTCCGGCTGGAAAGTGTCCACAGTCATCGCGGCAATCTAGGTTATATCGGCTGAATTGCGATTTAATTTAGTTCGCCGGTGCCTGAATGCAGCGGGGGCGCTCGCCAAACAACGCGCTGCCGATCCGCACCAGGGTGGCCCCCTCTTCAATGGCCACCTCGAAATCGCCGCTCATGCCCATGCTTAAATGGGGCAGGGGAGCCCCGAGCAACTGCTGGCATTCCGCCCGCAACTCGCGCAGCCGCCGGAAATACGGCCGCGCCTTTTCCGCCGCCGGCGCATAGGGCGGAATCGCCATCAGCCCGCAAATCTCGATTTTCGGCAGGTCATTCAGCCGGTTCAATTCCGCCAGCAACTGTTCTGGCGGGTAGCCGAATTTGCTGGCTTCCCCGGCGACATTTACTTCGAGCAGCACGGGCATGATTTTCCCCGCCTGCTCCGCCCGGTTGGAGATTTCCTGAGCGAGATTCAAGCTGTCCACGCCCTGTATCATTTCAAACATCTCCACCGCTTCCCGAACCTTGTTGGATTGCAAGTGCCCGATGAAATGCCAGCGCGTCGGGCCCGGACACAAGGGGATTTTCGCCCTCGCCTCCTGAATTTTATTTTCGCCAAACAGCCATTGCCCGCCCCTCACCGCCGCCTGGATGCTCTCCGGCGGATGCGATTTAGAGACCGCGAGCAGGGCGACGGAATCCGCAGCGCGTCCGCTCCGGGCGCACGCCGCCGCCATCCGCTGACGAATTAAATCTAAATTTTCTGCGAAGTCCATGCGCCTATCGTAAATTGTAATTTGGGCGGGACAACGCAAAAACCCTCCGGAAAGTTTGCAGCGTTATAATTTCATCTTCGGCATTGATACTGCAAAAGGTTCCGCTAAACTGCGCGCATGGTTCGGGGCGTAGCGTAGCCCGGCTAGCGCGCTTGCTTGGGGTGCAAGAGGTCGGGAGTTCGAATCTCCCCGCCCCGACCATTTAATATTCATTCCTTTCCAACTCCGGTGAGCAAAACATTTCGACTCGGCATTCTCGGCTCCGGCCAAGGCTCCAACTTTGTCGCCCTGGCCGAGGCGGTGGCGGCCGGAACCCTCCCGGCGGAAATTAGCCTCGTCCTGAGCGATGTGGAAAACGCCGGCCTGCTCACGCACGCCCGCGAACGCCACCTGCCCGCGCAATTTATCGCTCCCGGATATTTTCGCACCAAGCTGGACGAAACCGCCGAACACGCCTTCGTCGCCGCGTTGCAGGCGGCCCAGGTGGATCTGGTAGTGCTGGCTGGTTTTATGCGCGTGCTGAAGGGCGATTTGCTGCGCGCGTTTGCCGGGCGCATCGTGAACATTCATCCGTCGCTGTTGCCTTCGTTTCCGGGCCTGCACTCGTGGAAGCAGGCGCTGGATCATGGGGTGAAAGTGGCGGGCTGCACCGTGCATTTTGTGGATGCGGGCGTGGATTGCGGCCCGATCATCGGCCAGCAAGCGGTGCCGGTGCTGGACACCGACACCCCGGAAAGCCTGCATCAGCGCATTCATGCGGCGGAACATGTCTTGTATCCCCAGTGCGTGGCGGCGCTGGCGCGCGGGGATATTTTCCTGGCGGGTCGTCGGGTGATTTGGAAGTAAACGCCTAGGCGGCGGCCGATTTTCTGCTCTCGAAACCGGCTCCGACCGTTTATTCTCTGAACCCCATGGCAACCCTTGGCAAACGCAACACCCTCCCCATCATCCGGGAGGCCACGCCCGGCCTTTATCTGGATGGCGGCGAGCTCGGGGAAATTCTGCTGCCCAAGCGCTATATCCCGCCCGGGCTCAAGGCGCACGATACGCTGGATGTCTTTGTGTATCTCGATTCGGAGGATCGCCTCGTGGCCACCACGGAAACGCCACTGGCCACCGTGGGCGAATTTGCCGCGCTGGAGGTCGTCAGCATCAACCCGCGCGTCGGCGCTTTTCTCAACTGGGGGCTCGCGAAAGATTTGCTTCTGCCCTATCGCGAACAGGAAGGCGTGGTGCGCGTGGGCAAGAAAGTCATCGTCATCGTCTGTCTCGACGCCAAGAGCAACCGCATTGTGGCCAGCACCCGGCTGCGCCGGCATCTGGATCTGACCCCGCCGGTTTACCCGAACGGCCAGGCGGTGGATTTACTCATCACCCGCCGCACGCCGCTCGGCTACACCGCCATAGTGGAGAATGCCCACAGCGGCCTGCTCTATCACAACAACCTGTCCGTTGCCCTCCAGCCCGGCCAGCGGGTCAAGGGCTTTGTGCGCAACCTGACGCCCGGCGGCAAAATCGACCTGAGCCTCGACGCCGCCGGCTACAAGCGCGTAAAACCGTTGCGCGAACTCATCATTCAAGCCCTGGAAGCGCACGGCGGCAAGCTGGAGTTTGACGATGACAGTTCGCCCGGGGCCATCCGCGAGCAATTTGGCGTGAGCAAAAACGCCTTCAAGCAGGCGCTGGGGGCCCTCTACAAGATCCGTCGCATCCGCTTCTGCCATCCCGGCATTGAACTGATGGATAATTCCACGTGGCAGCCGGGGGCTAAAACACCTCCGGGGGCGTTTGACCGCCAATAAGCACCGGGGGCATCTGGACACTGTTATGGCTGATCTGAAGGGCGTTCTCCGGCTCGTCCGCGTTCCCAGTTTGGCTGGGAATTTCGAGAACGAGCGCGCGCCCGAGGAGGAAGGCGGATTCCAGCTTTCATCCGGCCGGCTCCGAACCGGGTCAAGACGCCCGAGGACTGACGCACCGGTCAAATTTCCTTTTCTTCATGTGTTTTCCCGCTATTCTGTCGGGCTCTGAACCAGAGAAATAATGGACGCCGCACACATACGAAATTTCAGCATTATTGCCCACATTGACCACGGCAAAACGACGCTTTCTGACCGCCTGCTACACATGACCGGCACGATTGCCACGCGCGATATGTCGGAGCAGTTGCTCGACGCGATGGATCTGGAGCGCGAACGCGGCATCACCATCAAGGCCCATCCGGTGACGATGCTTTACACCGCCAAGAACGGCGAGACCTACGAGCTCAACCTCATCGACACCCCCGGCCACGTGGACTTCGCGTATGAAGTCTCCCGCAGCTTGAGCGCGTGCGAAGGCGCGCTGCTCGTCATTGACGCCGCCCAAGGGGTGGAGGCGCAGACCGTGGCCAATTATCACCTCGCCGCGAAGCTGAACCTCACGATCATTCCCGTCATCAACAAGATTGACCTCGGGCACGCGGATGTGCCGCAGGCCAAACGCCAGTTGGAAGACGTGCTGGCGATCCCCGCCGAATGGGCCATCCCGTGCAGCGCCAAGCAGGGCATCGGCATTCAGGACATTCTGGAGGCCATCATCGAGCGCGTGCCGGCGCCGAAGCCCACGGGCGAAGTCAGCTTGCAGGCGCTGGCGTTTGATTCCTATTTCGACACCTACAAGGGCGTCGTGACGCACGTCCGCGTCTTCAACGGCGAAATCAAGCCCGGCATGATGGTCAAACTCCTGCACTCCGGCAAAAATGTCGAGGTGAAGGAGGTTGGCAGCTTCAATCCCAAGCCCTACACCCGCGAGAAGCTCGAAGTCGGCGAGACGGGCTACATGACCGCCAACATCAAGAGCGCCGCCGAAGTCAAGATGGGCGATACCATCACCGATGCCCGCCATCCCTCGGGCGTGCTGCCGGGGTTCAAAGAAATTCACCCCATGGTGTTCAGAGGCATCTACCCGATCAACACCGCTGACTACGAACAGTTAAAACAGTCCATGGGCAAGCTCAAGCTCAACGACTCCGCCTTTGTCTATGCCTCCGAAACCTCCGTCGCCCTCGGCTTCGGCTTCCGCTGCGGCTTCCTCGGCCTGCTCCATTTGGAGATTGTGCAGGAGCGCCTCCGCCGCGAATACGACATGGACATCATCGCCACCTATCCCAGCGTGGTGTATAGAGTTTATCTCTCCGACGGCACGATGAAGCAAATTGACAACCCCGCCTTCCTGCCGGATGTCACCTACATCGCCAAGATCGAGGAGCCGATGGTCAAAGCCTTCGTCATCTGCCCCAACGAAAACATCGGCGACATGATGTCCCTCATCTCCGAAAAGCGCGGCAGCGTGGACCACACCGAAACGCTCGACGCCAAGCGCGTGATGCTCTCCTCCCTCATTCCGCTGAACGAAATTTTGATCGATTTCCACGACCGCATCAAATCCATCACCCGCGGTTTCGGCTCCATGGATTATGAGCCAGCCGATTACCTGGAGAGCGACATGGTCAAGCTGGACCTGCTCGTGAACACCGAGCCGATGGATGCCTTCTCCTGCATTGTGCATCGCACCAAGGCCGAGGGCCGGGGCCGCACCCTGGCGGAGAAGCTCAAGGAAGTCATCCCGCGCCAGCAGTTCCAGGTAAAGATTCAAGCCGCCATCGGCGGCAAGATTGTGGCCTCCGAAGTCATCAGCGCCTACCGCAAAGATGTGACCGCGAAATGCTACGGCGGCGACGTCTCGCGCAAACGCAAGCTGCTCGAGAAGCAGAAAGAGGGCAAGAAGCG
The DNA here is from genome assembly GCA_903842235.1 of uncultured Verrucomicrobia subdivision 3 bacterium. Classification (GTDB taxonomy): domain Bacteria; phylum Verrucomicrobiota; class Verrucomicrobiia; order Limisphaerales; family UBA11358; genus UBA11358. Next base: position 7,387 of record CAIMLG010000248.1, on the reverse strand, counting down.
CATGAAATCCATCGGCAACGTGAACATCCCGCAGGAAGCCTTCATCGAAGTGCTCAAGGCGTAAACAATAACTGGAGTTCATATTGAGCCGAAGACCGGGGGCGGATTTAGCTCTTCGGGCCCGCCCGTTTTAAACATTCCTTGATCATGGCCGACCAAGAAGGGCGCCCATGGCACCGGCTAAAGCACCCTGGCGCGGATGAGGATGAGCAGGCGGCGGGGGACGGAGATCAACGGGCGGCGGGCAGGGCAGGGGAGGGGATGAATTGCCAATGGTGAATGAACCATTCTGGCCGAATCTTGTCTTTAACTCGGTTCATTATAATCGTAGTTTGAAGACCCTATGAATTTACGCTGGTTCACATCCAAGACCCTTCGCGAGGCGGGCGCGGTTCGTAAACATTACACTCGGCTGCTGCGGGCGCAGCGGGATCTGCTGGCGCCCACGGCCATCAATGCCGTGGAGGCCAAGCTGGCGGACCTGAATTATGCGCTGGCGGCCGGGCACCTGGGAAAAATCCGGATTCAAGCGGAGGAATTGCAGTTCGCCGCGGAAAAGTGGATCAAGCCGTATCCGCATCCGGCGTGGCGCGAGAATGTGGAAGTGCTGCTGGTGGCGCTGGCGGTGGCCATGGCCATCCGGACTTTCTTTTTGCAGCCGTTCAAGATTCCCACGGGTTCCATGCAGCCCACGCTGTTCGGGGTGACGTCGGTGCCGGACTTTACGCGAATCAATTATTATCAGCCCGATAAGCAGAAGGAGCGGGCGGAATTATTTGAACAGATCAAGCAGCGCGATGCGCTGCAGTTTCCCACCGGCTGGGAGCGGGTGAAGGAGTGGTTCCGGGGCAATTCGTATGTGCGGGTGGTGGCGCAGGCGGATGGCGCGATTGAATCGGTCAGCCCGATGACGAAGTTTTTGATTTTTAATATCAAGCAGACGCTGACCATTGGCGGCGTGGCGCACACGATGTGGTTTCCGCCGGATTATGGCGAGCAACCGTTGGCGAATCGCGCGGGTTTGGATCCCAGCCATGTTTATCACCAGGGCGAGGAGGTTGTGCGAATAAAGGTGGGGGCCGGGGATCATCTGTTTGTGGACCGGTTGACTTATAATTTCCGCAAGCCGGAGCGCGGCGAAATCGCGGTGTTCGAGACGCGGGGCATCAATAATCCGGATGGCTACGGGGTGAACCGGATGCCGCAGGATCAGTTTTATATCAAGCGGCTCGTGGCCTTGCCGGGCGATCAAGTGCGGATCGGCGATGACCGGCATCTGGTCATTAACGGCCGCCGGTTCGATGCCGGAACGCCGCATTTTGAGCGCGTTTATGGCTTTGATCCGAAACAGCCGCCGCGCGAGAGCCAGTTCTCCGGCCACGTCAATGGCGCGGTGGCCAAAGCGTTTGGCCTCTATTCCAACCTGCCTTTTTTCCCCGAGGCCCAAACGGTCTACACCAACGGCGTCAGTTCCTACATGGTGATGGGCGACAATACCTGCAATAGTTCCGATTCGCGGGTTTGGGGCAGCTTTCCCGCGCAGAATGTCATCGGCAAATCGTTTTTCGTTTACTGGCCCCTGACCGAACGCTTCGGCGTGGGCCACAACACGACCGCCCAATGAGACATTCCAGTCCGGAAACCGTTTTGATTACCGGCGCGTCGTCCGGCATCGGACTGGAACTGGCCAAGGGCTTCGCCGCCGATAAATCCAATCTGGTGCTCGTCGCGCGCAGCACTGAAGCACTCGAGAAGCGGGCCGCCGACCTACGCCGCCAATACCAGATTGAGGTCTGCGTGCTGCCGGCAGATTTATCCCAGGCGGAGTCGCCGCAGCGGATTTTTGACGAACTGAAGGGCAGGGGAATCGCGGTGGATGTGCTGGTCAATAACGCCGGCTTTGGCCTGCACGGGATGTTCCACGAACTCCCCCTGGCGCGGCAATTGGAAATTTTGCAGGTGAACCAGACCGCCCTCACCGCCCTCACCGGCTTGTTTCTCCCCGCCCTGCTCGCTCGCAATCGTGGCGGCATCCTGAACGTTGGATCCATCGCGGCCTTTCAACCCGGACCGGTGATGGCGATCTATTTTGCCAGCAAAGCCTATGTCCAGTCGTTTACCGAGGCCTTGGCCGCCGAATTGTCCGATACGAATATAACCGTCTCCGTGCTCTGTCCCGGACCCACCGAAACCAACTTTGGCCAAGTCGCCCGCGGAAATAAAGTGCGCCGGCGCAAACTGCCGGGCATGACCGCGTCAGCCGTGGCGCAATATGGCTATCACAAATTCCGGAAGGGACAGGTCGTCATTGTGCCCGGATTGGGAAACAAGTTTACCGTCTGCCTCGTGCGCTTCATTCCACGCGCCTGGCTAAGAAAGATGGTCAAATACTTCAACCAACAGATCTACAGCCCGTAAAACCGCGAACGGCCCCAACCCCGCGTTTAACCCCTAATCTAATATAGACCCACAATGTTTGTTATATTTAGTCTACTTCAGGGTGCCCTGGTAGGTCTTTAAGTATTCGTTCACGGTTTTGTTCCAGGAAAAATCGGCTTTCATTCCGTTACGGCGGAATTTGCGAAATAACCCGGGCTGTTGGTAAATGGCGAGTGCTTTACGAATCCCTTTAGCCAGCGCCCGCGTTGTGTATTCAAAAAATTTAATGCCGTTCGCTGCGCCCGCATTCTGGACGAAGTCCGTCACGCTGTCATCTAATCCGCCCGTGGCGCGGACGATCGGAATGGTGCCATAGCGCAGGCTGTATAGCTGATTGAGTCCGCACGGCTCAAACCGCGACGGCATCAGAAAGAAATCGCAGCCGGCTTCGATCTGGTGCGACAGATTTTCATCATAGCCGAACTGCACCGCCACTTTCCCCGGAAACCGGGCGGCGAGGTCGCGATAGGCCCGCTCGTATTCCGGCGAACCGCTGCCGAGCTGCACAAACTGGATGTTGGAATTTAACATCTCCTCCAGCGCGCCCAGTTGGATGTCCACCCCTTTCTGTTCCGCCAGCCGTGAAATGGTGCCAAACAGCGGGATTTTCTCAGCCACGGGCAGGGCGACCCGGCGCTGCAATTCCCGCTTGTTCACTTTCTTCCCGGCCATCCGCGTCACCGAATACGGCTTGAACAGATGCGGGTTATTCGTGGTGTTCCACTCCGCGTAATCCACGCCATTGAGAATGCCCGTCAACTTGCCCGCATTCTCCCGCAACACGCCGTCGAGACCGCAGCCGAGTTCTTCCGTCGTGATTTCCCGGGCGTAGCGCGGGCTGACGGTCGTGATGGAATCTGCAAAAACAATCCCGCCTTTCAGGCAATTGAGCATCCCGAAATACTCCGTCCCCACGCCGTCCGGCGCGTAAAAATCCGCCGGCAAATTGGTCAGCGCAAAGGCGGCGGCCGGAAATACCCCTTGATACGCCAGATTATGGATCGTGAGGCAGGTGGGCGGCGGATTCCCCCACCCCGCTCGTTTTTCCTGCAACATCAGGGCGGGCACCAAGCCCGCCTGCCAATCGTGGACGTGCACCATCTCCGCCCGCCACGGCAGATAACGCGCCAGATGCACCACGCATTTGGAAAAGAAAATGAAGCGCTCCGCATTGTCCGCATAGCTGAGGTGATTTTCCAGATAGATGCCGGCGCGGTCGTAATAGTCGGGTTGCTCAATGAAATAGATCCGGGCCTCCCCGGGCCGCTCCAATTCCCAAAGCTCCGCTTGAACGCGCTCCAAACCCAGCGGCAGGTCAAAATGCCAAGCCGCCGGCCGGATTGCGGGAAATCGCTCGCGAATGCCGCGATACAGCGGCGTGACGATTGCCGCTTCATGGCCGGCCTTGACCAGCGCCCGGCCCAAGGCGCCCACCATATCGGCTAGGCCACCCGTCTTGGAGAACGGATAAACCTCACTGCTGGCGAGCAGGATTTTCATTCGCCGGTTAGGCCGTGATCCGATCGGTTTTCAGATACGGCTGCAGCGCCTCGGGGATCTTCACGCTGCCGTCGGCCTGCTGATGCGTCTCGATCAACGCCACAAACAGCCGCGCCAGCGCCGTGCCGCTGCCGTTGAGCAGGTGCGGAAATTTATTTTCGCCCGCCTCCGTCTTGAAGCGCAGGTTCATCCGGCGCGACTGGAAGTCCTCGCAGTTCGAGCAGCTCGAAACTTCCAGATAGCTCCCCTGCCCCGGCGCCCAGACTTCGAGGTCGTAAGTCTTCGCGCTGCCAAAGCCCATGTCGCCGGTGCAGAGCAGAATCACGCGGTAATGCAGCCCCAGCAATTGCAAAACCTTTTCCGCGTTGGCCACCATCTTTTCCAATTCCTCGTAGCCGTGCTCCGGCTTCACGATCTTGATCAGCTCCACCTTGTCGAACTGATGCACGCGAATCATTCCGCGCGTGCCCACGCCCGCCGCGCCCGCCTCGCCCCGGAAACACGGCGTATACGCGCAATACCGGATCGGCAATTGCTTCTCCGTCAGGAGTTCCTCGCGGTGGATGTTGGCCACCGGCGTTTCCGCCGTGGGCACCAGATACAGCTTGCCGAGCTCCTCCGGCCGCCCCCCCTCCGCCACGCCGTAATATTGATCCTTGAACTTGGGAAACTGCCCCACGCCCACCATGCACTGCTCGCCCACCATGAACGGCGGCGACACTTCCGTGTAATCGTGCTGCGTGATGTGCAAATCCAGCAGGAAAGATATCAGCGCCCGCTCCAGCCGCGCGCCCCAATTGGTGTAGAGCAGAAACCCGCTGCCGGAAAGTTTCGCCGCCCGGGCGAAATCCACCAGTTTGAGCGACTCGCACAACTCCACATGCGACTTCGGCTTGAAATCAAAATGCGCCGTCGCGCCGAACACCCGGATCTCCGGATTCTCCGCCGCCGTCTGGCCGAAGACCACGGATTCGTGCGGCAGGTTCGGCAATTGCAGCATCAGCGCATCCCGCGCCGCCTCATGCGCCGCCGCCTGCTGGTCCAGCGCGGCGATCTTCTCCCCCAAATCTTTCGTCTCGGCTTTTTTCGCCTCCGCCTCGGTGATTTTCTTCTGCCCCATCAGCGCGCCGATCTCCTTGCTCACGCGGTTCCGCAGGGATTTGAGCGTTTCCACCTCGGAGAGCGTCTTCCGGCGCCGCTCATCCAAGTGGAGCAGTTCGCCCAGCTTCGCCTCATCCCCGGCCCCGCGCGTGGCCAGCCGTTGGCGGACAAATTCGGTTTTTTCGCGGATCAATTTGATGTCGAGCACGTGCTACTTTAAGAAACGGGCTTTATCGCGGCAAGCGGATTGGTTTTAATCCCCCCATGAATTTACCGGCGAAATTCGCACCCCTCCTGCGCGTCCCGCGCCTCACCCGCCGCCGGATCTTCCTGGCCCTGGCCGTGGCCCTCGCGGCGGATGGCTTGCAAATCCTGGTCCTGCCGCTGGCGTGGACCCTGGCCGAATCCGCCGTGGACGTGGTGGCGATGGCCTTGACCGTGCGAATCCTCGGCTTTCATCCCCTGCTGCTGCCCACCTTTGCCGTGGAATTAATTCCCCTGGTGGACGCCCTGCCCACCTGGACCGCCTGTGTGGCCGCCGTGATCGCCCTGCGCAAACGCGAACCGCCCCCTGCCCCACCGCCGACCGGGCCGCTCATTGATATTTGATTGAAAACTACGCCAGCAAACGGCAGATTCACGACATGACGAAATCTGTTTTCACCGGTCCGGTTTATGTGGTGCGCGATAACATTGACACGGATCAGATCATTTCGGCGCAGTTTTTGAACCTGGTCCCCACCATCGCCGAGGAATATGAGCAGCTGGGCAGCCACGCGCTGGCCGGGCTGCCGGATTCGCTCTATCCCGCGCGCTACGTCCCGGCGGGCCAGCTGGACAGCGCTTATCCCATTGTCGTCGCCGGCAAAAACTTCGGCTGCGGCAGTTCGCGCGAGCACGCGCCCATCGCGATGGGGTCGGCCAATTGCGAAATCGTGCTGGCGGAGAGCTTCGCGCGCATCTTTTTCCGCAATTGCGTGGCCACCGGCGAGCTGTATCCGTGCGAATGCGCCGACCGCCTTTGTGATCTGCTCAAGACGGGCGATGTGGTGACGGTGGATCTGGACGCGGCCACCGTGACGGTGCCGGCGACGGGCAAGGTCTATGCCTTCAAGCCGCTCGGCGATGTCCGCCCGGTGGTGGATGCGGGCGGGCTGTTCAATTATGCCCGCAACAGCGGGATGATTGCCAAATAGTCGAGGGGTCGGGGGCCACCGCCCGGCCGCTTTGGGGGTGAGTCAGGACCCAATCTTTACCGGCATTGAAATCATCACCCGCCATCGGCAGCCCGAAATACCGCGCGGACACGCAGGACCGGCCAATCAGGGGCCCGGCCTTCGGCTGGCCGGGGCTGGGTGCCGGGGTTTTTCTGTCCGCCCTGGTCTGGGGGGTTTTTGGCCAAACGGTCCACTTCGAATTCATCAATTACGATGATCCCGACTATATCTATAACAATCTTTTTGTAAACCGGGGGCTGAATTGGCCGGATGTGGCCTGGGTCTTCACGCACGCAACTCATGGCGCATGGTTTCCGTTGACGGATGTTTCCCACCAGCTGGGCTGGCAGCTTTTTGGATCCAATGCGGGCGGGCATCATTTAATCAATGTGCTGTTGCACGCGGCGACGGTCGTCCTGCTATTTCTGGCCCTGCTCCGGCTGGGCAATTTGTTCTGGCCCGCAGTTTTGGCCGCCGCGCTCTTTGCGGTGCATCCGCTGCGGGTGGAATCGGTGGCCTGGGTGGTGGAGCGGAAGGATGTCCTGAGCGGATTTTTCTTTGCCCTGACGTTATGGGCCTGGGCCGGCTACGCCCAAAAGCGGGGGCCGATGGATGGCGCCCGCCTGACTGCCGGGCTTCGGGGATTGCCGGCGGAATATTTTGTGGCGCTGGGGTGCTTTGCCTTGGGCCTGCTGTCAAAATCCATGCTGGTCACCCTGCCGGGCGTGCTGCTGTTGCTGGATGGGTGGCCTCTCCGGCGCCTGCCGGAAAGCCGCGGCGAGTCGGCAAACGGGCGCAGCTGGTTCCGCGCGTGGCTTGGCTTGGGGGTGGAAAAAATTCCGTTCTTCGGCCTGAGCGCCGCGTTCGGCCTCATCACCTGGCTCACGCAAAAAAATGCCGTGGTGATCGCCCAGCATCATGGCCTCGGCTGGCGGCTCGGAAACGCCCTGCAAACCTGCGGGGATTATGTTGCGCATACCGTCTGGCCCGTCGGCTTGACGGTAAGCTATGGCGCCTCGGCAACCGCGATGACTCCGGCCCGGCTGGCCCTGGCCGTTTTGATTTTGCTGACCCTCACCACCATGGCCTGGCGGGGCCGGCGGAAATATCCCTGGATCGCGGTGGGCTGG
>CAIMLG010000247.1 GCA_903842235.1 uncultured Verrucomicrobia subdivision 3 bacterium | reverse complement strand
CGATGTTGGATTTCACATAGCATTCGCAGGCGACGCGGCTGAACTTGTCCTGCGTGAAGCAGGCGTCCAGCACGGCGTCGGAAATGGTGTCAGCCACTTTGTCCGGATGGCCTTCGCCGACGGATTCGGAAGAGAAGATGTAACGGTTGCTCATGGAATATTTTTGGTTTCTTCGTCAACAACATATTGACGTATCTTGATAGGATGATATAAAGATTCTGAAACGCGTCAAATGGTTTCTGGAAAAAAGTTCGGCACGTTATTTCATGTTTTCATTAACACCGGGCTTTAGCCCGGTGGAATTAGCGGGTTTGGAATCCGGAGCCGTTTTAACGGCTTCCCGCGCGGGCAATAAACCGTTAAAACGGTTCCGGTTTCAACGTGCGTGAGTCACCGGGCTAAAGCCCGGTGTTATTGAAAATCGAGCCACAACAGCAAACGAAGCAGTCGCCAAAACAATCATGACCTCAACCTTGAAATCTCTCCGCGCCTTGTCCGACCCGACGCGGCTGCGCATTGTCGCGCTGCTGGAGAAGGACGAGCTTTCGGTCAACGAGTTACAGGAGGTCACGCGGCTCGGCCAGTCGCGCATCTCCACGCACCTCGGGTTACTGGCCGACTGCGCGCTGGTTAAATCCCGGCGCGAGGGCAAGCGCACGTTTTACCGGCTCAATCCGCAGGCAGATTCCGTCGCCAGCGAATTTATCCAGCTCGCCATCCGCGGTGCGAAGGAGCTCGTCGAGCACGGCGGCGACCAGATCAATCTCAAGCGCGTCCTCGCCCGCCGCAAAGAACAGGCGCAGGTTTATTTTAACCAGGTGGCTGGTCGTTTCGACCGCGTCTATGGTCCGGGCCGTTCGTGGCAGGCGTTCGGCCATTTGCTCCTGCGAATTTTGCCATCCATCACGGTCGCGGATTTGGGGGCGGGCGAAGGGTTGTTAAGCGAACTGCTCGCGCGCCGCTGCAAAAAAGTCATCGCCGTGGATAACTCGGAAAGAATCGTCGCCTTTGGCGCGGCCAAGGCGAAAAAGAACCACCTGAAGAATCTGGAGTTTCGCCAGGGCGATTTACAGAACCCGCCGATTGAACCGAACAGCGTGGACCTCGTGATTTTAAGCCAGGCTTTACACCATGCGGAAAATCCGGCGGCCGCACTGGCGAGCGCGGCAAAATTACTCAAGCCCGGCGGCCAGATTTTGATTCTGGATCTACTGAAGCACAACTTCGAGAAGGCGCATGAACTCTACGGTGACCGCTGGCTGGGCTTCGCAGAAAGCGACTTGCACCGCTGGCTGGAGGAAGCCGGTTTCAAGAAAATCGAAATCAGCATCGTCGCCGCCGAGGAACAGCCGCCGCACTTTCAAACGATTCTGGCAAGCGGGGAGAAATAAACCGCGAACCAAGCGAACAATTCCAAACGGAATCAACTTTCGTGTATTTGGTATATTTCGCGGTTAAATTTTCAGCCGACAATCAAATTCACCATCCGCTTTGGCACGATGATGACTTTCTTGATCGCCTTGCCAGTGATGAACATCTGCACCTTCTCACTCGCCTTGGCGGCGGCTTCGATGGTCGCGTTGTCGGCATCCACCGCGATCTTGATCGTCTCGCGGAACTTGCCATTCACCTGCACAGGCAGTTCGATCTCGCTTTCGACGAGCAACGCCGCGTCAAACTTCGGCCATTCCGCGTAGGCCAGCGACGGCGCGGTTTGCCCAAACGTGCTGTGCAATCGCGCCCAGAGTTCTTCCGCAATGTGCGGCGCGAACGGCGCGAGCAGTTGCAGAAAAGTTTTCATCCCGGACATCGGCTTGGCTTGCCAGGTCATGGCTTCGTTCACGAAAACCATCATCGCGGAGATCGCCGTATTAAAGCGCATCCCGTCCAGATCCTCGGTGACTTTTTTGATACACGCGTGCAGGGCCTTGAGTTGGGCGGGCGTGGCATCGGCATCCGTGATGGCCCCGTCCAACAAAATTAAATCGAGCAATGCTTGGTTGCCTGGTTCTTGGGTTGTCGCCTCGGCTTGTTCGAATGCTGTTTCCGCCTTCTCGTCCACGAACAAGCGCCAGACGCGGCCGAGGAAGCGATACACGCCCTCCACGCCCTGGGTGTTCCACGGCTTGGTGTCTTGCAACGGCCCCATGAACATCTCATAAAGGCGGAAGGCATCCGCGCCGTATTCCACCAGCACGTCGTCGGGGTTCACCACGTTGCCGCGCGATTTGGACATTTTCTGCCCGTCGGAGCCGAGAATCAGGCCTTGATTGACGAGCTTGTAAAATGGCTCGGGCGTCGAGACGTAGCCGAGATCGAACAGCACCTTGTGCCAGAACCGCGCATAAAGCAGATGCAACACGGCGTGTTCCGTGCCGCCGACGTAAAGATCCACGCCCGCCGCCTTGCCGTTTGAAGCCATCCAATAACTGTCCGCTGCCTTGCCGACGAACGACTGCGCATTTTTCGCGTCGGTGTAGCGGAGATAATACCAGCACGAGCCGGCCCATTGCGGCATGGTGTTCGTCTCGCGGACGGAGCCATCGGGCAAATTCAGCCAATCCTTCGCGCGGGCAAGCGGTGGCTCACCACCCGCGGTGGGCTTGTAATCTTCCAAGGTTGGCGGCAACAGCGGCAAGGCAGATTCTGGCAAAGCTTCGTGATAAGGTGGCTGACCGCCAGGTCCTTTTTTCCAAACGATCGGGAACGGCTCGCCCCAGTAGCGCTGCCGGCTGAACAGCCAGTCGCGCAATTTGTAGTTGATGGTCTTCTTGCCGAGACCTTTTTCTTCGAGCCAGGCGGAAATTTTTGCTTTGGCTACGGCGGTGGGCAGGCCGTTCAGGAAACCGGAATTCACGGCCGTGCCGTCGTCGGTGAAAACTTGCCATTCCGTTTTGGCATCGTTCGGCTGGACGACTTGGATGACGGGCAGATTGAATTTCTGAGCGAACGCGAAGTCGCGGGTGTCATGCGCCGGCACGGCCATGATTGCCCCGGTGCCGTAGCTGGCGAGGACGTAGTCGGCAATCCAGATCGGAATTTTTTCGCCGTTGACGGGATTGATGGCGTAGGCACCGGTGAACATGCCGGATTTTTCCTTGGCGAGTTCGGTGCGTTCGAGATCGCTTTTGCGCGCCGTGTGGGCGCGGTAATTCTCAACGGCCTCGCCTTGTTCCTCGGTGACGATTTCATCCACCAGGCGGTGCTCCGGCGCCAGCACCATGTAAGTCGCGCCGAATAACGTGTCAGGCCGCGTCGTGAACACGCGGATTTTACTGGTAGGGACGGCGCGCTGCGCCGTCCGGTCGTCGCAGCGCGACGACCCTACCACTTCAAAATCCACCTCCGCGCCTTCGCTGCGGCCAATCCAGTTCCGCTGCATTTCCTTGAGCGAATCGCTCCAGTCAATCGTGTCGAGGTCGGCGAGCAATTTCTCGGCGTAGGCGGTAATGCGGAGCATCCATTGGCGCATCGGCTTGCGGATGACCGGAAAACCACCGACTTCGCTCTTGCCGTCAATGACTTCCTCATTGGCCAGAACGGTGCCGAGTTCCGGGCACCAGTTCACCGGCGCTTCACTGACGTAGGCGAGGCGTTTGGAATCCACAAAGGCGCGGCGGGCGGATTCCAAAGTGCTGCCGACTTGCAGTCGGCAGGCGGCATCGCCAGACCCGGGCGCGTTGATTGCAGACGACACCTCTGCCGACTGCAAGTCGGCAGCACTTTGCTGCAATTCCTCCGGATACTTCAACGTCTCAATCGGCTCGGCCTTGTTCGTTTCAGGATTAAACCACGAGTTGTAGAGCTTCAGGAAAATCCACTGGGTCCACTTGAAATACTCCACGTCCGTGGTGGCGAGTTCGCGCGACCAGTCGTAGCTGAAGCCAAGGCTTTTGATCTGGCGGGTAAAGTTGGCGATGTTCGCCTCGGTGGTCACGCGCGGATGCTGACCGGTCTTGACGGCGTATTGTTCGGCGGGCAAACCAAAAGAATCCCAGCCCATCGGATGCAGCACATTGAAGCCGCCCGCGCGGCGGTAGCGGGCGAGGATATCGGTGGCGGTGTAACCTTCCGGATGGCCAACGTGCAAGCCCGCGCCGGACGGGTAGGGAAACATGTCGAGGATGTAATACTTCGTCGGGGCTTTGCCGCCGGCGGTCATGGCATTCGCCCCGTGACGTTGCGCGAAAGGGTGCTCGGCCGGCACGGATTCGCCGGGGTTAAAGGCGCGGAACGCCTGCTGTTGCTCCCAAGCTTGCTGCCATTTGGGTTCAATCAGATGAAAGGGATATTGTCTGCGACTGCTGGCCATAAAAATTCAGTCTAAAGTCCAAAGCCCAAAGTCTAAAGCCAAAACTCGTGGATTTTGAGTCGGTCATGGCGCGGGGCCTGATTGTTTGCTCGCCACTGTCCGCCGGTTTCCGCTTAAATACCGGTGTGCAAAGTTCAAAGGAACCCAAGCCCCACTGGTTGCGCGTGCTGATCATCGGTCGGCACCCCAAAGTCACGTTGGTGCGCATCGTCGTGCTGGTCGCGACCTGCTTCATCACCTTTCGATTTGTGCTCATCCCCATCCGCATTGATGGCATTTCCATGGAGCCAACGCATCGCTCCGGCCAGATCAACTGCGTCAACCGGCTGGCATACCTGCGCCATGAACCCCAGCGGGGCGATATCGTCTCCGTGCGGCTGTCTGAACCGAACAGCGGACGCAATCCCAGCATTATGTATATGAAGCGCGTTATCGGTCTACCCGGCGAAACGGTCGCTTTTCATAAAGGCCGCGCCTATATCAACGGCGCGCCCTTGGATGAGCCCTATATCAAATACACCTGCGACTGGGATCACGCGCCCATCGAATGCGGGCCGGATCAATATTACGTGGTGGGCGACAACCGTTCGATGCCCTTCAGCTACCATGTGCAGGGCCGCGTCCAGCTCGACCATATCGTGGGGAAATTATTCTTATGAAAATGGCTTTTCGCCTGATTTTGCTGGGAGCTTTGGCCGCGCTCGGCTGTTGGCTGTGGACCGTTCTTTGCCCGAGTCCGGAAAAATTGGTCCTGAAAAAGATCGCCAAGCTCGCGGCGACTGCCACCTTCGAGGCGAATGCCAGCAACCTCGTGCGCGCTGGCAAAGCCAGCCAGTTGGTCAGATTGTTCACGCCCGATGCCCAAATCATTATTAACCTGCCAGAGGCCAATCGCACTTTGTCTGGCCGCGATGAAATCCGCGAAACGGCCATCGCCGGATTTGCAAGTCTAACTGCGCTCCGGGTTCAATTTTTGGATGTGAGCGTTCGGTTGAGCGTGGATAAACAATCTGCCGACGTGAGCTGCACGGCCGAGGTCAATGCCGGGGACAAGAAGGAGTTTGGCGTGCAGGAAATGCACTTTCAGTTATCGAAGCTGGACGATGGCTGGCTCATCTCCCGCGCCGAAACCATCAAGACCCTTCAGTGACTTCAAGCTGGTTTTTGTGAGTCAAATCCACCGTCACGGCCGCCCGTTCAAAATCACTTGCCGCCATCAGCGGTTGCGGCTTCATCGTGCCGAGCCAGGCCACATAGCGTTCCGGAACAATTTCCCGCCGGGTGTTGTAATGCGTGGCAATGTCGTTGAAATAACTTCGCGCCAGCGCAATGCGCTGTTCGGTGTCGGACAGAGTTTTCTGGAGCGCCAGGAAGGCTTCGTCCGCTTTCAATTCCGGATACCGTTCCACCAGACCGATGATAACGGGGCTGACCGCGCCATGATCCGGCCCGGCCACGCCCGGCGGGGTGGCCTGGAGTTGTGTGCGCAGCGCGGCCAGCTCCGTCTGGAGCCGGGCTTCATAATCGCGAAAGCCTTTGACGCAGTTCACCAGGTTGGGAATCAGGTCGGAGCGCCGATTAAGTTGAATATCCACCAGCGCCCACGCCGCCCGCACGCGCTGGCGCACGTCCACGAGGCTGTTGAAGACCATCCAAATCCACAGCAGCAGGCCCAAACAAAAATATCCCGCCGCGATCGCGGCATAAATAACGACCCGTAAAGCGGGATCCATATTGAGCGCCAAATCCCGCCAGACGGTAAAGCCAACGGCCGCCAGCAGGCCGAGAATAGTCCAGCCGCGCGCGCCCCATTTCATTCCCGAACTCACCTGTTCCTCGGACCGCGTGGAAATCAGAAACATGGGCGCGGTTTCGTCCGCTGCGATTTCCGGTGCCACGACCTCTTGCCGCTCCCGCGCCTGCCCCACCACATACAATGGAACTTTTAGCGGCAGCCCTACCTCCACAAACCGGCGCCGATGGTCCGAATCCATCACCGACGTGGCCGGACCTTTGCCATAATAAAGCGCATTCCCCGTCGTGCAGGTTTCGTAAAGCAAGCTGGTGGGTTCAAGCTTGGCGCCGGCGGGCCGCACCAGAATCACGCCGCCATCATCCTGCAAATAAAAAGGAATCGTCTCGCCGCCATCGGCCACCGGCTTCCAGCCACTTTCGTGCCGCGTCACGGTGCGGGAGTTGCCTTTGCTGTCGGTTTCGGTGGTGGTGACGGTGCGCGACCAATGCTCCTCAATCGTCCATTGATAATGCACGCACGGCCGTTCCGCGAGAAAGCTGGTCAGCGGCGCGGCGGACTCCGCCGTGCCTTTCAACTCCACCAACCCCATGAACACGCCGGTGGTTTTGGCCGTCGGTAAATTATCAATCAACCGCCGTCGGCGGCCGGCGCGGAAAGCAGCCACCAAGCAAAGCAGCGCCAGCAATGCCCCCAAGGCCGGCAGGAATGGAGCGAAGTCACGCATGGCTCATCAATGGAGTAGCCGCCGATGTCCGCCAAACTGTTTAGTGCTGACCCTGGGTGACGGACTTGATGTAATTCACTTCCTCAACTTTGTAGGGCGTGCCGTCCGTGCGGAAAATGTCATGGAACCACAGCGGCGGCTCGCTGGTGTAAGTCTTCGTCCAGGAATCCCACGGAAAAATGGTCTGCGTCTTGCCGGAAACAAAGCCCCAGTTATAGGCGCCCACCTTCTGATCGTGCATATATTTCAGATTGGGATCAAACGTGCTGTTCACAGGGCGGGCCATGTATTCCGTGCAGACCATCGGCCGCTGATAGCGCCGAAGATTTTCCACGCACTGCTTCAAATCCGCCAGCGCGCCGTAGTTGTGTAAGGTAATCACATCCGAGTTTTGCAGCTGCACGCGCTCCATGGTGGTCAGCTTGGCCGGATCCGCCCAGGGGCCCAGCCAGACGCCGGAGGAGAGCGGCTGTGTGGGCTTCATTTCGCGGGCCCAGGCAAAGGTCTGCTGAAGGAGAATCACCGCCATGTCCCGCTTGTTGGCCGGCTCCAGTTTGACGTAGGCGGGATCGTTGTAATTGTCCGGCTCGTTATACAAATCCCACAGATCGATGCGCGGATCGTTTTTGAACCGGCCGATGACCGCTTGCACATAAGGCTTCAACTCGGCAAACCGTTCCGGGTGCTGCAACATTTCCAAACCCGGGCTCTGCACCCAGCCAGAATTATGCACAAACGGCTTCGGCGCGCGCTGCTGGCCGGCTTTGGGAAACGGATCCCAGCAGGAATCAAACAGCGTAAACATCACGCCGATGTGATGCTTGTGGGCGAGGTCGAGAAATTGATCCATCCGCTTCAGGAAACCCTTGGGGTCCTGCTGCCAGGCCAGATTGTGCAAAAACACGCGGACGCTGTTGAAGCCGATGCTTTCGGCCCAGCCGAGTTCCCGGTCAATCGTGGCCGGATCAAACGTGTCCGCCTGCCACATTTCGAGCTGGTTGATGGCCGTGCTGGGCGTGAAATTGCAGCCCGCGAGCCAGGGATGTTTGGCCTGCCAGGCGTTGGCCTTTTCCGGCGACCAGGGAGATTGGGCCGAACTGAGAGTGACGCCAGCCCAGAGCAAGCCAGCGACCAGGGGAAGGAGGAATTTGTGCTGCATGGTTTTGATGCTGACAAAACGGCTGCCGTTTATCAAGTGCTGGAAATGGCGGTCACCGGCCCGCATCCGGGCTATTGTGCCAGCCAAACCAGGCGCAATCCTTCGAGCGTCAAGTCCGGCTCCACCTCGGAAATTTCCGGCAGCTTGGCCGCGATCAACTTGGCGTAGCCGCCGGTGGCCACCACCGGCAAACTTTTCGCCTTCAGCTCGCGCTTCAGTTCGGCGATCAGCTCCCGCACCAGCCCGCGATAGCCATGCACCGCGCCCACCAGCATGGCCTCCTCGGTGCTCTTGCCAATGGCGGAACGGATGTCGCGAATCTTAATCTTCGGCAACAACGCCGTTTTATCGTGGAGATAATCCGTCATCGCCGCCAGGCCCGGCGCGATAATACCGCCGACGTAGTTGCCCTTCGCATTAACAACGTCAAAAGTCACCGCCGTGCCAAAGTCCACCACCACCACCGGCGCGCCGAACCGGGCGCGGGCGGCCACCGCATTCGCCAGCCGGTCGGCGCCAATGGTGGCCGGCGTGGGATAATCCACCCCCACCCCGCGAATAGTCCTGGCGTTCAGCTCCAGCGTCTCCAGCCGCCACAACTGGCGCACCGCCTTGCGCACCAACGGCGTGGCCCGCGGCACCACGCTGCACAGGGCCGCGCCCTCGATTTTATGTTTTCCGATGAACTTCTTTACCCGCGCCGCCGCGCCGCCGCCGAACCACGCCAGCGTCGGGATGTCCGTTTGTTGCCGCACGCGTTGCCCATCGGCCAGGCCGAGGTGCGTGTGCGTATTGCCAATGTCGAATAGCAGAATCATTTGTCTAAAGTAACATCGCCGCCGGTGACCCGCTCCAGATGGCCATGCTCGGTGCGGATGAGCAACGCGCCGTCGTCATCCAGCGCCTCGGCGTGCCCGGCGAATTTCCGGTCGCCCACCTGCACGGTCACGTTTTTGCCGATGGTGATGCAGGCGGCTTCCCATTCATCGGCCACCACCGCGAATTCGCCCGCCGCGATCCGCGCATAGTCGGCGTCCAGTTCCTGCAGAATGGCCGTGGCCAGTTCGGCGCGGGAAATTTTCTCACCCACTGCGAGCTTGAGCGACGTGGCCACCGCCCGCAGCTCCGGCGGAAAATCGCCCGCCTCCTGATTCACATCCACGCCAATGCCGAGGATGAGATAACGCACCCGGTCCACTTCCGCGCTCATCTCGGTCAGGATGCCCACCACCTTCTTGCCGTCGAGCAGCAGGTCGTTCGGCCACTTGATGTCGGCGGTCAACCTGGTGACGGATTTGATGGCGCGGCGCAAGGCGGTGGCGGAGGCCACGGTGAGTTGCGAGGTTTCCTGCGGCGTCATTTTGGGGCGCAGCAGCACGGAAAACCACAGCCCTTTGCGCGTGGGCGACGCCCATTTGCGCCCCAGCCGGCCGCGCCCCTTGGTCTGCGCTTCGGCAAACACCACCGCGCCTTCCTTCACGCCGTCGCGCGCCAATTTTTCCACGACGTCATTGGTGGAAGTCGTTTGCTCAAAGACGTGGATGGTGCGGCCGATGATTTTGGGTGGGGCGAGCGTCCCCGCGAGCCGTTCGGGCGAATTGGGGCGCGGCGCGCGCGGACGCTCGCCCCACCGCGCGTGCAGGCGCGCCATCAGGTCATCGGCGTGCAGCGCATCGGGCGCACTCACCAACTGGTAGCCCAAGTGCGGCGCGGCTTCGATGTCGTAGCCCAACTGGCGGAGATCATCCATGCGCGCCCAGATCGCCGCCCGGCTGATCCCCAAATCCTCGGCCAACTGCGCTCCGGAAATGCCGTCCGGATGGGCGCGCAGCGCGGAAAGAATTTTAGCGTCGGTGGTCACAAGTTTTTCTCCAGATAAAAAATCGTTTTATAAATCTACGTTCCGCCGCGCGATCGGCGGGTAAAATCATGCTTCAAAATCCAGCCCAATATCCACCGCGTGGGCGGAATGCGTGATGGCCCCGACGGAAATGTAATTCACGCCCGTTTTGGCAATCGCCCCCACCGTCTTCAAATTCACGCCCCCGCTGGCCTCCAGCTTGGCCCGCCCGCCCACCAGTTTCACCGCGCGCCGTAGCTGCGCCAGCGACATGTTATCGAGCATGATGATGTCGGCCCCGGCGGCCACGGCCTGCGCCACCTGTTGCAGCGTATCGGTCTCGACTTCCACCTTGAGCTTGGGAAACCGGGCGCGCGCGCGGGTCACGGCGGCGGCGATGGCGTTGGGCTTTGTTTGGCGCAACGCGACGAGGTGATTGTCCTTGATGAGCACCATGTCAAACAGGCCGAGGCGGTGATTCTGGCCGCCTCCCAGGCGCACCGCGTATTTCTCAAACCGCCGCCAGCCGGGCACCGTCTTGCGCGTATCAAGAATCTTCACCGGGGTGCCCCGCACGGCTTTGACATAGTGGGCCGTGCTGGTGGCCACGCCGGAGAGGCGCTGCACAAAATTGAGCGCCATGCGTTCGGCGCCGAGAATGGCATGGGTGGAGCCGGAAATTTTCAGGAGCGGCGCCCCGGCGGGCAAGGCCTGGCCCTCGCGGGCGAGGCGTGTCAATTGAATCTTGGGCGACAGCTCGCGAAAGGCCATTTCGGCAAACGGCAGCCCGGCCACCACCAGCGGCTGGCGGGCGTTCATGAGCGCCACGGAGCGGGCGCGGAGCGGGACGGTGGCCAGCGTGGTGGCGTCGCCCGCGCCGAGGTCCTCGGCCAGGGCATCGCAGACCGCGCGCCGGATTTCAGTAGCAGTAAGTTCCACGCAAACAAGATGACGACCGGGGGGAAGGCGCGAAAGCAAAAAAGTAACCGGCGGGCCGCCGCCATCTTCGGCGAGTGGGCCGGCCCCATCAGCAAGCGCGCGACATAAGCCGCCCGGAGAAAAATCCCCCCCCCCCCGCCAATCCGCAACGCAGAGTCAAAAAACTTGAACTTCACGCTGGCCTATCAAGAAAGTAGTTTTGCCGACTTTACGGCGAAACCGGAAGTCATAAGGTCGGCAAAAGCTGGGAATTGATTTTTTCTCGCCCGCCCCGCCATTTCGCGGTTTAATCTCCGCCGTATGAAATAAAGCTTACGCCGCCGGCGTGGCCGTTTCCCGGTTCCGTAGGAACCACTGACAATAGCCCGCAGTTTCAACTGCGGGTAAAATTCGGAGTTGCCAAAGTCCCATCGGGACGGCTGAATAATCGCCATGTCCTACGTCAGTTCCTACTTCCATTGCGTCTTCAGCACCAAGGAACGCCGTCCGCTCATCGCGCCGGATTTGCGCGAGCAGCTCTGGCCCTTCCTCGGCGGCATCGCCCGGCAAAATAAAATGAAGGCCATTGAGGTGGGTGGGGTGGCCGACCACGTTTACATCCTTCTATCGCTGCCATCCGCGATGGCGATTGCCAAGGCGCTGCAACTCATCAAGGGCGCCTCGTCCAAATGGATTCACGAAACATTTCCCGACCAACGCACTTTTGTCTGGCAGGAGGAATACGGCGCGTTCAGCGTCAGCGTGTCGCAACTCGACAAAACCGTTGAATATATCCGGGGACAGGAAGCGTATCACCGGAAGATGACGTTTTAGGAGGAATTCCTGGCGCTGTTGCAAAAGCACCGCATCGAATATGACGAACGGTATTTGTGGAAATGAAATTTCAGATGTCCCGGCAGAATGATTGCGAAAAAGCCGGCCGGTTTGTTCCGGAGGAACATTTGACAATAGCCCGGCATTTTAATGCCGGACTAAATCCGCAAAATTTGCACCAGTTCCGGAGGGACGACCGAGGATTGCAGAATTGAATGACGGAACCCGCTGGCTATTTATTCAGCCGTCCCTGCAGGACTCATACCGATTCCAACCACATCCCGGCGTTGAAACGCCGGGCTATTTTCGCGATGTCCCGTTGGGACAAGCCAGCCACGGAAATGCTACACCGAATGAAATTTGCTCGCCCGTTTCTTCGTTATTCGGTTTAATTTCCGCCGCATGAAGAAACAGAAAGCTTACGCCGCCGCTGGCGTGGACATTGATCTCGGGAATAAAGTCAAAGCCACGCTGCCCCAACTGCTCGCGTCCACCCATCGGCGCGAGGTGCTCGGCAAGGTCGGCGGCTTCGGCGGCCTCTTCGCGCTCGATCTCAAGAAATATCGGGAACCCATCCTCGTCAGCAGCGTGGACGGCGTCGGCACCAAGCTCAAAATCGCTTTCCAACAGGACAAGCACAACACCATCGGCGCGGATCTGGTGAACCATTGTGTGAATGACATCGCCGTGCTGGGCGCGGAGCCGCTGTTCTTCCTCGATTATCTCGGCACCGGTAAGCTGGAGCCGCACGTCTTTACGGACATCATCAAGGGTTTCGCCCGCGCCTGCGCGGAAAACCACTGCGCGCTCATCGGCGGCGAGACGGCGCAGATGCCGGGCTTTTACCAGAAGGGCGAATACGACGTGAGCGGAACGATCGTCGGCGTGGTTGAGAAATCCCGCATGCTCAACGGCCAGAAGACTGTGAAGCGCGGCGACGTGGTCATCGGCATCGAATCGAGCGGTCTGCACACCAATGGCTATTCGCTCGGCCGGAAGATTTTCTTCGAGCAGCTCGGCTACAAACCGTCGAGCAAAGTTCCCGGCTTGAAAGGCACCATCGGCGCGGAACTGCTGAAAACCCACGTCAGCTACGGCCCGCTGGTGCAGAAGTTGTTGAAGAAGTTCAATCTCGTCGGCAAACCGGATCAGGTGCGGGCGTTCGCGCATATCACCGGCGGCGGTTTTGTGGACAATATCCCCCGCGTGCTGCCCAAGACGCTCGATTGCGTCATCAAGAAAGGTTCGTGGGACATGCTGCCCATCTTCCAGATTATCGCGGCCAAGAGCGGCGTGCCGGACGAGGAATTGTATCAGGTCTTCAACATGGGCATCGGCATGGTGAGCATCGTCGCGGCGGACAAGGCGGACGCCGTGCTGAAATTCATCAACGCGCAGCAGCACAAAGCGTGGATCATCGGCGAAGTCGTCAAAGGCCGGGGCGAGGCGCGCGTGGAATAGTCAAAACAAAGAAGATTTCATGAAGCCAAAACAGTGGCCGCAGTCTGGTGTTTTTCTGGGAATTTTGGCGGTGACCTTGAGCGTCTGGCTGACCGGGTGTTGTTCCGCGTCCCGTGCGCCCCGATCATCCGCCGTGCAGGTTGATCTGGGCCAACTGCTCAACGACCGCGTTATCATCACGCAAATGGCTGGCCAGTTGCAAATGGCCAACAATAGTGTGGATCACGAAACCGGCTCGTTTTTGATCACTGAATCGGCGATGAAAATTTCCCAAGCCGGCCAGCTCAACCCGTTGCCGGATTCAGGTTATTTTGCCGCCGACCCGAATCATTCCGAGGTGCAATTGCCTTACGGAGTGGTTGGCAGCGGATCCCAGGTGCGCCGTTCGCCGGACCGTACCGAGTCCTATTCATTTCGCGTCCCGAAACAGCATTACGCGCAGATGCAATTGTTCTTCATCAGCGCCGACGGCCCGACGCCCCTTGCGGTCAAACTGGAATATGTGGATGGCACGGCCGCGCTGTGCACCACGCTGGTGCCGGACTTTTACTGGTTGCTCAAGCCGACCGACACGAACTGGTTTGTGCTGGCGGACGATTTCGGCAAGGTGAACCGGCAGGGCAAAATGACCGAGTCCGTCCACCATTACATCCACGGCTTCAGCCTCAATCCGGATCCGGCCAAGGTGCTGCGGCAAATTGAAGTCACCAAGCTGGATTCAAAATCCGCGCTCAACCTGTTTGGCGCCACGGGAACACTCAAAACGCCTTGATGAAAATTTTGGTCATCGGCTCCGGCGGCCGCGAGCACGCCCTGGTCTGGAAGCTGGCGCAGTCGCCGCACGCCACGCAGTTGTGGTGTGCGCCCGGCAACGCCGGCATCGCGCCGGAACGCCTCGCCACCAACGGCGCGGCGGTGGAATGCATCAATATTGGCGCGGAGGATTTGCCCAAGCTGCTCGCCTTCGCGCAGGAGAAGAAAACCGATTTGGTGGTCGTCGGCCCGGACAATCCGCTCGCCCTCGGCATCGTGGATTTGTTCCAGCAACACGGCCTCAAGATTTGGGGCGTGAACCAGCAGGCCGCGCAGTTTGAGTCGTCCAAGGTTTTTTCCCAAAAGTTCATGGAGAAATACGGCATCCCGACCGCTGCCGCCGGCACGTTTTCGGAGGCTGGGCCGGCCAAGGCCTTTTGCGCCACGCTCGGCGGAAAATGCGTGGTGAAAGCCGATGGCCTCGCCCTCGGCAAAGGCGTTTTGATCTGTACCAACCAAGCCGAGGCCGAAAAAGCCGTGGGCGAAATCATGGTCAGCAAGGCGTTCGGAGCCGCCGGCGCGAACGTCGTCATCCAGGAATTCCTCGACGGCATCGAAGTCTCCCTGCACGCGCTCTGCGACGGCAAGACCGCGAAGATTTTCCCCACGTCGCAGGATCACAAGCGCGCGCTGGACGGCGATCTCGGCCTGAACACCGGCGGTATGGGCACGTATTCGCCCACGCCGTTCCTGAACGACGCGCAGCTCGCCGGCGTCGCCGCGAAAGTGCTCGAACCCTTCATGCGCGGCTGTGTGGCCGAGGGCATTGACTATCGCGGCCTGCTCTATCCCGGCGTGATGCTCACGAAGAACGGCCCGAAGATTCTCGAATTTAACGCCCGCTTCGGCGATCCCGAAACGCAGGTTTATCTGACACGTCTTGAAAACGACCTCGTAGAGCTACTGGATGCAAGTGCGAGCGGCACGTTGGCCCAACACGAATTGAAATGGAGTCCGCTCGCCAGCGTCTGCGTGGTGATGGCCAGCGGTGGTTATCCGGGCAATTATCCCAAAGGCAAGCCGATCCTCGGCCTGGCCGAAGCAAACGCGCTCCCCCACACGAAAGTGTTCCACGCGGGCACGGCGCTGAAAGAAGGCCAAATCGTGACGAATGGCGGCCGCGTGCTGGGCGTGACGGCGCTGGGCGCGGACTTGAAAGCCGCTCAAGCCGCCGCTTACGCCGCGGTGGCGTGCATTCAATTTGACGGCGCCCATTTCCGCCGCGACATCGCCGCGAAGGCGCTTTGACTGCCTTTGGCGATGCAAAAGATAAACCACGAACGCCTGAGGTTTAAAATGAAGAATCTGTCCACGATCATTACGATTCTGTTGGCTTGTCTTTTTGCCGCCCCGCTGCCCGCGGCGACGAATGCGCCGACCACCTTGACGGTGACGACCTACAACCTGCGCTATGCCAGCGCCACCCCGCCCGACGCCTGGCCCCAGCGGCGGCCGCTCATGGCGGAACTCCTCCGCCAACTCGCTCCCGATGTGCTGGGGACGCAAGAGGGGCTCTATGCTCAAATCAAGGATCTGGCGGGCGACCTGCCGGAATATGATTGGATTGGCTTGGGCCGTGAAGGCGGGAGTCGTGGGGAATTTTCGGCGATCTTTTATCGCAAGTCGCGCTTGGAGCCGCTGGCGTTCGATCACTTCTGGCTCTCGGACACGCCGGAGGTGATCAACTCCACCACTTGGGGCAATCCTTGTCGGCGCATGGTGACGTGGGCGCAGTTCCGCGACCGGCTCACCGGGCAGAAATTTTACGTCTTCAACACGCACTTCGATCATCAGGTGCAGGCGGCGCGGGAAAAGAGCGCCAACCTCATCCGCCAGCGCATCACCGCGCTCAAAACCCAATTGCCCGTGCTGCTCATTGGCGATTTCAATTCCGTCGCCGGGGCGAACCAGGCGTATGCTATCTTGACGGCGGATAAATTTCTTTCCGATGCGTGGCTGACCGCGCCGGAACGGCAGGGCGACGGCTTAAATACTTTCAATGGTTTCCGGCGAGTGGAGAAACAAGGCCAGCGCATTGACTGGATTCTCACGCGTGGTCCCGTGACCGTGCAGCGGGCGGAAATTTCGCCCTTCTCCCGCGCCGGCCAATTTCCCAGCGACCATTGCCCGGTGACGGTGAAGCTGCAGCTCACCCCGGCGCCATGACCCCGCCGGCGTTTTGAACCCTAGCGGGAGTTCGGCGGGTGCATCTAGACCCGGTTATTATCCGGCCGGATGAAAGTTGAATACGCCTTCCTCCGCGTGCTCGTGTTCGTCCGCGAAATTCCCAGCCAAACCGAGGACGAGGACGAGAACGAGCAGGAGGATGACCTTCAGATCAGCCATAACAGAGTCAAGCTGCACCCCTTGGCGGCGTGTAAAATTTCCCCTTGACCGCCGTCCGTCATTGTTGTATATGGAAGACGACTACGAGAAAACAGCGGGTTTCTTGGAGCCGGGTTTGCCGTTCTTTGACATTTTG
>CAIMLG010000246.1 GCA_903842235.1 uncultured Verrucomicrobia subdivision 3 bacterium | reverse complement strand
CGATCTAGCCGGACTTGGCGGACGGCCAACACGGCTCGCGGGGACGCTCGCCCCACCGGTTTTTAGGCTTTGAACTTTGGGCTTGGGACTTTATTTTTCTGCCATGAACGAACCGATTCTCCAGCTTGATTTGCCCGGCCTCAAAAAGGTCCGCTCCGGCAAGGTCCGCGAGGTTTATGATCTCGGCGACCGCTTCCTGCTCGTGGCCAGCGACCGCATTTCCGCCTTCGACGTCATCATGCCCAACGGCATCCCGCGCAAAGGCGAAGTGCTCACGCAATTTTCGCATTTCTGGTTCGAGAAATTCGCCGCGCTGGTGCCGAACCATCTGCTGGCCGGCGCGAATGATCCGCTCGAAGTTGGAGTCCAAGCTTTAGCTTGCCTCCCGCCCCCCCAGCTCGCCGACCTCCAGCGCCGCTCGATGCTCGTCAAGAAAGCCCGGCCGCTCGCCATCGAGTGCATCGTGCGCGGCTACCTTTCCGGCAGCGGCTGGAAGGAATACCAGAAAGCGCAGACCGTCTGCGGCATTCCGCTGCCCGCCGGCCTGACCGAATCCGCGGAATTGCCCGAGCCGATTTTCACGCCGTCCACCAAGGCTGAAGCTGGCCACGACGAAAACATTTCCTTCGCGGAAGCCGGCCAGATTGTGGGCCCCGACCGCGCCACGCAGGCGCGCGATTTGAGCCTGAAGCTTTACCGGGCCGGACGCGATTACGCCCGCCAGCGCGGCATCATCATCGCCGACACGAAATTCGAGTTCGGTTTATTCGAGGGCAAATTGATTTTGATTGACGAGGTGTTGACGCCGGATTCCTCGCGTTTCTGGCCCGCCGACCAATACGCGCCCGGCCGCGGCCAGCCGAGCTTCGACAAACAATTTGTCCGCGACTACCTTGAAACACTCCACTGGAACAAAACCCCGCCCGGCCCGAAACTGCCCGACGACGTCGTCGCCAAAACCAGCGCGACCTATCTGGAAGCCTACGAGCGGCTGACGGGGAAGAAGCTGTAAAGCGGGAAATAAATCTCGAACCCTCAAGTAAAGTCGGATCAAGATCCGCGTTCACCTTCGGCTTCTTTGTTAACGGTGCGGCGGGTCATTTGGTCGGCGGGTGGCTATTTTAGTTTTTACCGTGAAGGCAGATTCGTTTTATGCGGATTTGCAGCATCGCACCGCCCGGATTTTACCGGCGGGCTATGCCCCGGTGGTTTCCCTGTGTGCGGCGGTGTCCGATCGGATGGGCATTCTGGAATTGGCCATCCCGAAAAAAGGGCATTCCCGCAGTCACCTGGCGATGCTCACCGGCAATCAAGCTGACGAAACCGAAGCCCACAAGCAGGTGGTATCCATCACGGCGGATTTTCTGGTGCAGCACTGGGCCAAGCCGGATTTTATCAAGGTGGATATTGAAGGGGCAGAGCTCTTGTTTTTGCACGGCGCAAAACAAGTTTTTGAGATCGCCCGCCCGTTGGTCTATATCGAAGTCAATGAGGAGAATCAGGATTTGGCCACCCAGGCATTCACCGCGTGGAACTACCAGCTGTTTGAACTGTCGCCCGAGGGCAAAGAAACGAGCATCCGCCGATGCCGGTTTAACACCGTGGCCAAGCCAGCAGAACGATGTTAACGGGACTGGGTAACGGCCCGGTAAACGCCATTGATGGTTTGCTGGTAATTTTCCTCGGTAAAATGCGTGGCTATTCGCGCGGCTGCGGCCTTTCCCTTTGTCAAAATTAAGTCCCGGTTACGGTCGAGTGACACGATGGTTTTAGCCATATCCTCTACCATCTGTTTCCGGCTGGTGACCGGAATTTTATAGCCGCAGTCGTCGGTGACGATCTGTGCCGGTCCGCCACAATCGGCCACCACCGGCACACAGCCGGTGAGCATGGCCTCCATCATCGTCAGCCCGGCGCTCTCGCGGAGGCTGGGCAGGAGAAAAATGTGGCTGGCGCCCAGTTCCCGGTGATACGCCTCGCCGCGGAGGCCCTCCCTGAACTGAACCTCATTTTGCAAGCCCAGCCGGGCGGTCAGCTTTCGCAGGTGGGCCATTTCGGGTCCGCTGGCTCCCAGCAGATACTGAAATTTCACCCCGGCGGCTTTGACCCGGGCCAGCGCTGCCAAGGCCAGCGCCACGCCTTTGGTGCCAATCATGTTGCCGCCGGCAAACAGCCGCAGCGGACCCGCCCGCGAACGCTCGTGTCCGTGTTGGCTGACGGCTTGAATAGTTGCCTCTGAAAAAAACGCATGACAGAGGAGGCTGACTCCCCGGTTGGAACCGCGCAGGCGGCTCATCAGCGCGGCGGTCTCGGCGTCCGGGGTGAAGATCTGCGCCGCCTTGCGGGCCCCGGCCCGAACCGCGGGCGAGGCTTGCGACAACAGATTGGAAATATTTCTCAAAATTTCAAAGCTGGCGGCGGCCGGGCTGAGGAGGGGCAGCATGCGCCAGGGCACATTGGTGTTACCGCCGATGGGGCCCAGCACCAAGGGCAAGCCCAATTGCCACAGCGGCGAGGCCACCCGCCAAGTGGCAAAGGTGACATGATGCACCAGATCGAATTTCTCCCGGGCATGAAGTTCCCGAGCGACGGGTAGAATGGCCTTGGAAAAAAATTGATATTCCCGCCAGGTTTGCATCCGGGCCAGCATGCGGTTGGGATGCCAGGGGGAACATTGCCCCGCAAACACAAAATGAACGCGGTCTGGCACCAAGCCTTCCGCATGTGCCCGCTGCAGATCCGCCACGTTGCGCCGGCCGGTCAGCACCCACAGTTCATGGTCGCGCGCCAGCGCCTGGACTGCCGCCCAGCCAATGTAGTTTTCGGAGCCGAGATACGGATTGCAGGCGATGGCGGAAATCAGGATTTTCATTTTGACTCAAGCGGCTGGGCCATGTCTTGCCAGGTGTTTTTCGACAAATTGTTCCACGCGCGGCCAGACCTCCGCCGCCGTCACGTCGTTCAGGCAGAACGGGCGGGCGTAGCGGCAATAATCCGAGCACGGTTTGTAGGGGCAGGCCCGCCCTTCATACGCCTCCGCCGCCGGGTGGAGGGGCAGAAACCATTCGTGCAAGGACGGACCATAAATCGTGAACGTCGGCACGCCGCTGATGGCGGCCAGGTGGCCGGGGCCGGAGCAGTTGCCGATGAACACCCCGGCGGCATCAATGAGCGCCAGCAATTCCGGCACGCCGCGGGGGCAGGCCGGTTCGGCCCCCTGACTTCGCCACCAAGCCACCTGGTCGGGATCGCAGGCGATTTGCACGGGAATATTTTTTTGACGCAGGGCGGCCGCGATTTTTAAATAATTCGCCAGCGGCCAAACGCGGGCCGGCAGCCGGGCGCCGCTGTGGAGGAGCGCGCCGGAATGCGGCGAACGGGCCGGCGGGCGGACTTCCTCGCGGGCCGGCGGTTTTAGTCCGAGGGCATGGCCGGCGACGCGCCAATATTCCGAACGGTGGGCCAGCGGGTCCGGCCGGGCCAGTGGTTGCGTGAGGAAACGACCGCTGTTCAGGCGCGAGAACCCGATCCGATCCCGCACCCCGGCGGTTTTCAAAACCCAGTGATCGCGGGGATCCCAGCGGGCGGAGAGGCCGTGGTCGAATTGCGCGGCCTTCAGCTGGCGATGGAGCCGGATCAACTCCCGCCACGGCCAGCGCCAAAGATGGTATTTGCCGTGAAACGCCGTCCAAGGGGCCGTGCAGGGAATGACTTCAACCTCCGGCCACAAGCGGGGCTGGAGCTCCAGCGCAAAGGGTTTGGCCAGCAGCGTCACGGCAAATTTCTCGGACGCCGACCGGAGAAACGGCGTGGCGATGACCAGATCCCCCAGGCCCCAGAGTTCCAGAACAAGCAGCTTGGCTTTCACGGCAATCAGGCCGGCAGAGGTTGGGGCGGGCGCGGGAAGGGTTGCGCTTCCGTAGCCCGCGGTTGCGGGCGGCAAATGCCGCCGTTCAAGGCCAGACTAAAACCCACCGTCCGCATGAAGAGGAAGATATCCGCCTCGAAGCCGCCAAAGACGAAGAAAAAGGTCAGGCAGCGCTGTATATACCACGCGAGCAAAAAGGCGTTGATGGTCCGGAGTTCCGGGTCGCCGTAGCGAAAGTTGCGATATAAAACCCGCAGTCCGGCCAGCGTCACCCAAAGAAAGGCGAGGCCGCCCCAGAGGCCAAAGGGAATGAGAATGGATAGGGGGCCGCTGTGGTAATCGCCGGTAACACCGAATGAAGTATTGCTTTGGTCCATGGTGGCCGCAGCACTATTGACCAGCCCGCCCTGGCCAAAATACTGGAAATCTTCAGCTTGCAACAAGTAGCCTTTGCCCAGCAGCAGGTAGCCGGGAACCTTGGGCCAGAGATCGCGCCAGATTTGCAGCCGCCATTCCGTGGAACCTTCGGCTTCCAGCCGGGCTTGGGCGGACAAGGGGAGCGGCAGAAACGCCAAGGAACGCTGGAGCGTCGGCGGCAGCAGGCGGGCAAAAGGCACCAGCAAACTCCCCGCCAGGATTACGGCCAGGATGGCAACCAATAGGACCCGGGTCCGGTGCAGTCCTTCAAAAAAGAACAGCATGAATAGAATCATGAAGTTGGTGATGATGAGGCCGCGGTATCCCCCCAGCAACGACAGCCCCAGCAGCAAAAACAACAAGGGGGCCCGATAGGGGCGCTTAAAGGTAAATATTCCCCGCAGCCCATGGCGGGCCAGCAGAAAAAAGAATAGCGCAATGGCCGAGGCGGCCACCGACCCATACCGCGCGATGCCCCCGCCAAAACCTTCGCCCGAGGATTCCGCGGCCGGAGGAAACAGGTAGTTGATGAAGGTCAAGGGCTGCGGCAGACGCGGAAAATCACTGATGAACTGCGGAAGCGCCGAGAGGAAATAGAGGCCAATATAGAATTTCCAGTGCTCCCGGGGAATCCGCCGGCTGGTCAGGGCAAAATAGGTCAAAACGCCGATGATGGCGGAAACATATTTTTTGCCGCCCCCCACTTCCCCGCCCAGGGTATGAAGGCCGGTGCCACCGGTTAATGCCATGGTGAAGCCCATGACCGCCAAGGTGAACAGCAACGGCCAGGTCATGCTGGGCACGCGCAGGAACTGCCGGTCACTGTTCATCATCCGCTCCACGACGGCGATGCCCAGACTCAGCAGCACCACCACCTGCCAGCAGGGCGGCCGCCCGATGAGAAAAAACAGATAAACGGGAAACGCCAACCCAAAAACCATGATCGGATAATGCCATTTGATGAAAACCGGGGAGATGATCAAGGCCAGCACCATCAAGATGAATCCCAGCGAGCCGTAGTCCAGCGGGTTGGTCAGGATCCAGCCGACAATGATGGCAACCGGGATGCAGATCGAATAGGTGATCAGCATCCGCATCGCGGCAGCGGGATTTGTCATCATGGCACGGTTAATTCGTTGACCGCGCCAAGATATGATAGAAGCGTCATTTGTCGCAATCGCAAACCCCAAAAGTTAAGGTTGCCGGCCCGGCAGGGGGGCTCGCTCGAAGACAAATAAATGGTTCAAGCCCAGCTGAAAGGTGCTCCGGCGGGCTAAGCGAAACGCGGGCGGCGGGAAGATGGCCAGCGTTTGGTCCACGAGAAACCCGTGATGTTCCTCCAGCGCCATGCCGTCCACGAGGCGCAGAAGCTTCAACCCGGCTAAAATATAATCCACTTGCGGCGACGGCACGGTGATCAACAGCTTCCCACCCGGGCGCAGAAATCGTTCACACCCCTGGCGCAGCGCCGCGTAACTGGCCGGGGGAAAATGCTCCAACACCGCCAGCAGCGTTACCACGTCAAATAGGCCTGCGTCCACCGGCACCGCTTGCGGAAAAAATCCCGGCCGGAGCGAACAGCCATTGACGACCGTGGGTTGTGCCAGCGTGGGGTCCACCCCCAGGCTGCCGGCGCCGACCGCCGGGCCCAGCGCCGCAAACAGCGCCCCATCCGCACTGCCGATATCCAGAATCCGCGCGCCGGGCGGGATGAGCGGCCGCACCCGCCGGATGCGCCAGCGTTGCAGGAAGCGATCGGTGAATCTCATGTTCGTTCAGTCCGCGGGCGGGGTTTCCGGCAGGGCGGGCGGGCGGCGCGTCACCGTTTTCAGTCCCAGCACACTCATGAAGAAGCTGGAGAATACCGTTTGAATGCCGAGCACCAGCAGGGTTCCCGCCGGAATCAGCCGCCGCAAATTTTCCGGGTAGGGCAGTTCGCCAAATCCCGCCTGCCGCCAAACCAGCACCGCCTGCGCCAGCAAACCCGCGCCGGCCAGCGCCAGCACCAGCCCGGCGACAATGCCTTTTTCCAGCGTAAACAGCCGGAAAATCCGGGAAAAATGCTCGTCCGGCGGCAGCAGCCCCTCCGCAATGGCGAACACCTTGGTGTAACAGGCGAACGCCACGAATTGAAATCCCACAATCGTGGCCATGCACGCCATCAGCAGCGTGCCGACATCCAACGCCACGCCGTGGAGGCGGGCTTGTCCCGCCGCCAGCGCCAGCGCGGCCAGCGCCCCGCTGCCGAATACGAGCAAGCCGGGCAGCAGAAACAGCCAGCGGGGCGAGTAGAGCAGCATGAAGCGCAGATGGCGCCAGCCGTCGCGCCACGGTTTCAAATGCGGCGGGCGGGAGCGCCCGTCCTTTTGCAGCGAAACCGGCACCTCGGCGATCCGCAGTTTTTTCAGGGTGGCCTTGATGACCATTTCCGAGGCGAACTCCATGCCGGTTGTCTTCAAGTCCATTGCCGCGAAGGCCGATTTGGTAAAGCCGCGCAGGCCGGAATGAAAGTCATGCGCCGGGCAATGGAAAAAAAGCCGGCCGATGAAGGACAGCGCGGGATTGCCGAGCCAGCGGTTTTTCCACGGCATCGCGCCGGGCCGGATCACGCCGCCGCCGGCGGGCAGCCGGCAGCCCATGACCAGGTCAAAGCCGGCCTGGAATTTTTTGACAAACCGGTCCGCCTCGGAAAAATCGTAGCTGGCATCCGCATCGCCCATGAGAATCCATTCGCCGCGCGCGGCCGCCACGCCGCCGCGCAGGGCGTGGCCGTAACCTTTTTCGGCCACCGGCACGACGCGGGCGCCGAGGGTTTCGGCAATGGCCGGCGAGCCGTCGGTGCTGCCGTTGTCGGCGATGAGAATTTCCCCGGTCACGCCGGCGCGGGCGAGGCCGCGCTGCGCCGTTGCAATGCACCGGGCCAGGGTCTCCGCCTCATTCAGGCACGGCATCAGAATGGTCAGGACAACGGGGGCGCTCACCGGGCGAATTTAATGAAAATGGGCCCGGCTTGGCGAGCGCGGGTTTCAATTCAATTTTACGAGATCCCAGGTTTGCGGGCCTTTTGCCGCCCGGAGATTGAGCGGAAATTGCCTCACGACCTGGGCGGGCAGGCGCTGGAGCCAGTCGGTGAGCGGAACGCCCAGCCATTGTTCGGCCAGCGAATCCTGGATTAGAATATATTCGACCCCCTGGGCCTTGAGTTCAGCGGCTGAATCTTCCGGACAGACATGAACCAGGCGGCGGTTGCCGAGCGGCAGCCAGAGCGAGGTTTCGGGGTCGTCATACGAAACCAGCCCCAAGGTCTTCAGGCCGGCGGGCAGTTGCGCGACGGCGGGGGCAAAAGCTTCGTAGCGGGCGGCATAAACCGAATAGACCTCGCGCAGGCGGGCGGGAGCCTGGGGGGTGTGTTTCAGCAGGGACATTACGGGAAACAGCGGGCGGGCGGGCGAAATAATCAACAGTCCCGCCGCCAGCAAAAACCCCCCATACGCGGCGGCGCGCCACCAGCGGTTATGGACCAGGCCGGCCTGCCGGGGATCGGCCAGCAACAGCGGCATCAGCAGCGCATAATACGGCGTGAGCACGCGGCAAAAAACGGAGAGATTATAAGTCGTCATCAACACCAGCAGCGCCCCGGCGGGCGACCAGCGCAACGCCGTCAGCCAGAAGGAAGGCGCCGCCAGCCGTTGTTTCGGGGGGGATTGACGCAGGCATTTGGCCCAACCGCAGCTCACCAGCAACAGCAGGGTCACGCCGAACCCGAGTCCCGCGCCTTCTTCCATCTGCAATTCGGGCAGGGTGAATTCGGCGGCGGAGGGCTCCAGCATCACTTCGTGCAAACGCTGGTTGACTCCCGCAGGCAGGCGTTGGTTGACCGCTTGTTTCCAGGCCCCCGCCAGCGGGAATACCGGCGGCGCGAGGTTTTGCACGGGAATAATGAAGACATTGGCCACCGTCCGCACGATCTTGTTGCCGGCCGAATCCGGCCGGTTCAAGCCGGCCCCGGACCAATCGCCGGCGAATCGCTGATTTTGCACCATCGTTGGCAGCGCCGAGGCGAAAACGGCCAGCCCACAAACGGCGGCCGTGACCAGCGGCCGGCGCCAAATGAATGTTAACGTCGGGAGCAGCGCGATGGCCCAGGGCAACAGCAGCGGCAGGCTGCTGGTTTTGGCGCTGGTCATCAGGGCGGCCGCCAGGATCGAGGTAAAAAAATCGCGCGGCGAACCGGAGCTCTTGGCGCGCAGGGCCAGCACCACCGCCGCGAGCGCAAAGGGCGCGCCAAACAGGTCGTTGCCGATGCTGCCCGCTTGCAGCAGGAAACAGTAACCGGTGGGCACGATCCACATCCAATGCCACGCGGTTCGCCGGGGCACCCCCAGCCGGGTGAACAGGCTGAAAACCAGACCTGGCAGGAGCAGCAGCGAAACGAAGTTGAGAAGAAATAACGGCCGGATGGTTTGCGCCAGCGCGATGATCGGGGCGGAAACCCATTCAATGCCGCAAGAACGATTGTTCAGGCGCGGAAAGATGGTGTGAATCCAATGCCATTGACCGGCATCCAGCCAGTGAAAGATGCGCGGAATCCGGTAGGCCAGCGCATCGTAATTGGTGGGCGGATGGAGGAGGCCGCCGAGCAGCGCCAGCGCGGCCAGGCTCAGGAACGCCAGCGGAAACGGGCGCCGGAAGCGGCGGCGATATTTTGGCCAGGGCAAGTTCGGGCGCAGGCTGACATTGGCCCGTCGTGACCAACCGACGAGGGCCGCCACGCCGAGCAGCAACGCCACCCCATACCCGGCAGCGTTTAATTGATGCAGCGCGGACAGCGCCCAGCCGGCGCAGTTGAGATACGCGCAAAGCCAGATCCAGAAAAAGGCTAAAATAGGCATAGCTTAACGGGCAGGAGCTTTACTGTGTGAATGGGCCGACAAGGGCGAAATGCGTTGTGTTACAGTGGTTTGCTCGATCAGCCTTGGTTCGCCTATGAAACGAAATAACCGCTACGTAAAAAACCAGCGGTTCCATCGGGAGGCGCGGCGGCGGAGTCAGCGGAGACTTGATTTCTGGCGTCATTGGGGTGTATGAGTTTCCGGCAGGCTGGCAAGGAACGGCCCCCGACTCAATCTCAAAGGCAAGGGCAATACATTCCCGCAACCGGTCCGCGCCCCCCCGCTTCAAGTTTGTTGTCGTGAGGGTTCGAATAATTTCGTTGCCCGCGCGACCAGCCGCGTGAGACTCACGGCGATGACCCAGCAAGCCAAATAATACGCGGCCCACACTGGGAGATGGTTGCCAAACCGGTGCTCGATCGCCGTCAGCGGCGCGGCATGGAACAGATAAAAGGCGAACGTGGCGATCCCCAGTTGCCGGATCAGGCGGGTCTGAACGTTGCGCCGCAGCGGCAAAATGAGATAAGCCGCCCCGAACAGAAGCAGGGGCACCCAGAAGCCGCTCCACGGCATGTAAATGTAAACCCGGGTCCCGCCCGGAATGGAGTTCAACCAACTGACCAACCACGACAGGATACCAAAAGTCACCATGGCTGACCCCGCTTTCCAGAAGTCGCACTGCGCCAGCGCCAGCCGACCCAGGAGGATGCCTAGGCAGACTTCGGGCAGGCGGAAAAGGGGGCTCCAGTTTTTGCAAACCAGATATGCGGCCTGATCCGCGAAAAAGAACGGCATCAATTGCGCCGTCAAACAGGACACGCCAAACGCCACCAACATGAATTCCAACGGGGGCAGGCGACGGCTGCCCCAATCAATCAGCGGCAGCAACAGGTAAACTTGCAGAATGAACGGCACAAACCACATGACGGTGGACAAATACTTCCAGCCGAAAAACATGCTGGTGCCGGTGGCGCTGGCCAGAAATTCAGCAAACGTATAGGGTCTCCCCAGTCCCGAAACATAAAGAAAACTCCCCCCATAGAGTGCCACATTCACTAGAAAAAACACCGGGAACAACGTCGCCAGCCGCCGTTTCATGTAGGCAAAATACTGGGCCGGAGTGACCGGATGGGGGTAGGAAAACAGTAGGTAGGAAATCCCCGAGAGCATTACAAAATACTCCACCGCAAACTCACCGTATCGCGAAAACGGATAATGCCCGACCACCCCAATGTGAAAATAAAAGACCGCCGTGGCGGCCAGAATCCGGCCGACGTCCAGAGTTGCAGAATTGAGAAAATCAGCGGGAGTGGTTTTCAAAGGTTGGTCTTAGTTTGCCCCAAAACTGACAACTTATTGGGGGATGTTCAATGCTCAAAAATGCTCCCCCGGCGGGCGCTGCCCCTGAAAATACTCGCAAAGCCCCTAAAGCCGGTTCCACCACACGGCGGTGGGCTTGGGCACGGCTATCGTCACCCGCCGGTCCGGGCTGGCCGGGGTGTAAATCGCATAGCTGGTCGGCTTGAGGTTGAAGTGCCCATGAACAATCCGGCGGAGGCGGTGATTCAGGATCCACAGCGGCTTGAGCGTCCGCACCCAGGGCGCCACCATTTTAGCCGTCTCATTTTTTTCCCGGATGGCGTTGGGCTTGAGATTCATGTTGTCGCCGGTGTCGGCGAAGACCGAGGTGAATTCGTTGCGCACCGCCATCGGCACGCGGTTTTTCAACAGGGCCAGCACCCAATGGAAATCGCCGAGGTCCCGCCATTGCGGGTCAAAAAAAAGACCGCGCTCGTGGATGACCCGCCGGCGCAGGAATAGGGAGCTCGTCAGCACCGGAAACCGGAACCAGCAGTGGTTGAGGTCGGGGATCATGGCGTGCCGGTGGCAGAGGTATTTTCCCTCGCCGTCGGTGACAATGCTGCCCGCGAGCAATACCTCGGTTTCGGGATGCTCCTCAAAAAACTTCTTCACCGCCGCCAGCGCGCCGGGGAGATATTGTTCGTCGCAGTTAAGATAGGCCAGAATGTCGCCGGTGGCCCGCCGGTAGCCGCGATTGACGGCGTCATACATCCCCTGGTCTTTTTCAATGAAAGCCGTGACGCGCGCATCTTGCGGCAGCCAGGTTTGCGTGCCGTCGTCCGAGCAGGAATCCTGCACAATGTGCTCCAGCTCGACCCCTGGCTGATCCGCCACGGAGGCGATGCAGCGCTTGAGCCAGGCGGAATTGCGAAAGCTGGGCGTGATGATGGAGAATTTCACGGCGGGAATTTTTAACCGGTGGCTGCGGTGCTGGCAATGAAAGTTATCAGCCAAACGGCACATTCCGTTTGACTGCCGACGGACGGGCTTTTATTACTAAGCGCTGAATCCGATGTTTCCAAAAAATTATCCATCATGACGGTCAGCTACGCCAACCGGTTTCAGCAAAAGGATGATGTGGCTTTCTACGAAGCCGGGGAATATGGCGCCGAGAGTTATGCGAGCTATATCTGGCGGCTGCAGCGCCCGGTGCTGGAGCGGTTGGTGAGGGAATTTTGTCGGACCCAGACCGGGCCGGTGCGCCTGCTGGATTTCGCCTGCGGCACGGGCCGGGTGCTGGCGGTGTTGGAACCGCTGGTGGCGGCGGCCGAGGGCGTGGATATTTCGGAAAACATGGCCGCGCTGGCGCGGGCCAAATGCCCCAGGGCGCAGTTGCGGGTGGGGGATGTGCTGACCCATCCCGAGTTGTTGCCGAATCGCTACGATCTGATCACGGCCTTCCGCTTTTTGCTGAACGTGGAACCGGAACTCCGCCAGCAGATTTTAAAACGCCTGCGGCAGGTGCTGCGCCCAGAGGGGCGGTTGCTGGTCAATGTCCATGGCAATTCCCGTTCCCTGCGGCATCCGGCCATTGTCTGGCGGCGGCGGCGGGCGCGCGGGGCCAAGACCGGCCCCATGCTGAACGAAATGTCGCCGGCGGAAACCAAAATACTGCTGCGGGCTTGCGGGTTCCAAATTGTGCGCCAGTTTGGCTTTGGCGTCCTGCCGCCCACCCTCTACCGAACTCCGTTGCGCGGCGTGGCCCAGGCCGTGGATCGCGGTTTGGCCGGCGATCATTGGTGGAAGGACGGGTCCATTGACTTGCTGTTTGAGTGCCGCCCCGCTTGAAACCGGATGCTTTCCCAACCTTTTCAACCCCCCGCCAACCCGTTCTAGCGGGGGATTAACGCCATGTTTCACGTCGTCTTGCCAACCCTTGAGACCTTGTTTGCCAGCGATAAGCCGGCGGGCGGGCGGGTTGTCTTTGATTGGCGGCTCATTCGGCGGAAACGGCACCCCTTCCTGCTCTTGCCGGTGGCGCGGGTGAATGTGCGGGTGGGTTTGGCGCTTTATTCCGCGCAACGCCCGCTGGCCAAACTGTGGCGGGCCTGCCTGCCGCTGCTCCTGCGCACCCCGGGGGCAGTCGGGTTTGAGAAGGTTCATTTTGAAGCCAGCGCCGACTCGGCAATCCTGCAGTTTCTCGCCCAACAAACGGGCGTGCCGGCCTCCCGGATCCAACCCAGCGCCATCAAATTTGGCGGGGAAATCCCGGGTGCGCGCCTCGTTTTGCTGCTGTGCGATGAAACCCAGCGGCCCTTGTGCGTGGTCAAGGCGGGGTTAAGTGCCGCCGGCCGCGCGGCGACCGACCGGGAAGCCGACCTGCTGGAAAAACTGCCCGCCGGCGTGATTGGGTGCATCCGGATGACCGGGCGACTGAAAACCGCCACGGCATCAGCGTTTGCCACGGCCTATTTTCCGGGTGTCAGTCCCGCCGACGATGCCGGCATGGAAAATTTGTTTCACGCCTGGCTCCATCCCGGCCCGCGCGCGCTGCTGGCCAGCCTTGAGTCCTGGCGCGAACTGGCCGCCCACGCGGCGGAAGCCGATCCGGCGGTTTGGCGACTCTTGAATGGGGCCCTGGCAGAGCAACCCGTGCGGCCCACGCTTTATCACGGTGATTTCGCGCCCTGGAACATCCGCGCCGTCAATTCGCAAAACCTGCAAACCTTCGACTGGGAGCGCGGGCAGTTACAGGGGATTCCCGGCTGGGACTGGTTTCACTTTTTCGTCCAGACCGCCATTCTGGCCAAACGGCATTCGGTTGAACGCGCCGCCGCCGAGGTGGAACAGCTCCTGGAGTCGGAACGCTTCAAAACCTACGCCGGCGCTGCCGGCATCAGCGATTTGGTCCAGCCGCTGCTGCTGGCGTATTTGCTCCACCAAAAATGGGTCACCAAGCCGCTCGAAGGCGGGCGGGCTACCGCGGAATTATTTGAGCTCTTGCTGGCGCGCTGGTATCCGGCACAAAGCCGCCCTGTCGTTCGGGCCGGGCCCGAAACAATTCAGCACCCGGGCTGGGCAGCGGGCGCTTTATCCCAGTTGAAATCGGCCGGCACGCAATTAAGCAACCTGTTTTGGGAGCCCCGCCTGACCGCTCAAGTCCGGCTACCGATGAGGGCGCAAGGCAGGCAGCACTGGCCGCTGCTCCTGTTGGCCGGGTTGATCTTTGCCGGCGTGGCGGGCGTGCATTATTACTCCAGCACGCATCTGCTGTTTCTGCCGCTCTATCTGGTTCCGTGCGGCCTGTTAACGTGGAAAATAGACCGGCGCTGGGGTCTGCCGCTGGCGGCGGCGGCGGCGGTGGTCGGGCCCCTGATTCAGGGGGCGAAAAGCGCCGACTTTCACCAGCCGGATGTCATGCTCTGGAACATGGCCATGCGTTTCCTCACCCTGCAACTTTGCGTGCTGTTTGTGGCGCAAATCCGCCAGCGCAAAATCCGCCCGCACCCCGCACCCGAGCTGGCGGCCGGGAAAGTCGCCCGGAATTGGGCCGTGGTGCTGGCGAGCGGTTTGCTGTTCCTGCTCGTGGCAGCGGTGGACTTTGTCAGCAATCCCCATCTGGTCTTCATGCCGCTGTATTTGCTGCCGTGCATGCTGCTGACGCTGGTGCTGAATCGTCGTTGGGGCCTCGTCGCCGCCCTGGCAGCGGCGCTGGCGTCGTCGCTCGTGGAATACTCCACCAATCCCAATTATGGCCTGGCGGAGGTATTGGGCTGGAACGGCGCCATGCGATTAATCATCTTCCTGCTGGTGGTTCTGCTGCTGGGCCGCATTCGCCGGGGAAACATCCTGTTCTTCTCCCGTCGCCACTGATTTCAAAGGGCCGGCCGGAACCGCTGCGCCACTGGAATCCGCCGGCCCATGCCGAAGGCGCGCGGCGAAACCTTCAAGCCCGGTGCGGCCTGCCGGCGCTTGTATTCGCTGAACGTGATTTTGTTCACCACGTCGTTGACCACCGTGGCGTCAAAGCCGCGCGCCACAATTTCCGCCTTGCTCAAATTCTTGACGACGTAAAGCTCCAGAATCGCGTCCAGAATTTCGTAGGGCGGCAAGGAGTCCTGATCTTTCTGGCCGGGCCGCAGCTCGGCGCTCGGCGGCTTGGTGATGGAATCAGACGGAATGATTTCGCGGGCGCGGTTCACCCAGCGGGAAATCTTGTAAACATCCGTCTTCAGCACGTCGGCGATGGGCGCCAGCGCGCCGTTCATGTCGCCGTAAAGCGTGCAATAGCCCACGGCCATCTCGGATTTGTTGCCGGTGGTGAGCACCAGGCCGCCGAACTTGTTCGACAGCGCCATCAGCGTCACTCCGCGCAGGCGTGATTGGATGTTTTCCTCGGCCTCGTTGGGCGGGGTGCCGGCAAACACCGGGCTTAACTGCACCTCCACGGCGTTAAACACCGGTTCAATCGGAAAAACGTCGTAACGAATCCCCAGATTACGCGCCAGGATTTCGGCGTCGGTCAAACTGCCGCGGCTGGAATAGCGCGCCGGCAGCGAAACCCCCCAGACATTTTCCGGGCCCAGCGCCTCGGCGGCCATGACCGCAATCAGCGCCGAATCAATGCCGCCGCTTAAACCGAGGATCGCCGACTTGAACCCGCACTTGCGGACATAATCGCGAATGCCTAGTACCAGCGCGGAGAACAGCAGATCTTCGCGCGGCGGAAAAGCGGCGCAGCTTTGGACTCGGGGCTTTGGACTTTGGGCTTTCCGCTCCAGCTCCACCACTAAAATTTCCTCCACAAACCCTTGGGCCAGCGCCAGCACGTCGCCGCGCGCATCCAGCGCCGCGCTGTGGCCGTCAAAGATCAGTTCGTCGTTGGCGCCGACGGCGTTGACTTGAGCCAGGGGGATTTTTTCGTCGCGGGCCACGCGCCGGAGCATTGCCAGCCGCGTCTGTTCCTTGCCGTCATGCCACGGCGAGGCCGAGAGGTTTAAAATGATTTCCGCGCCCTGGGCGATGAGGTCCTTCACCGGATCGCGCCGGTAAAGCCGTTCGGGCCAGAAATCCTCGTCATTCCAGATGTCCTCGCAGATCGTGATGCCGAGTTTTTTGCCGTTGAAGACGAAGGGCTCGACTTGCTTGGCCGGCTCGAAATAGCGGTCCTCGTCAAACACGTCGTAGGTCGGCAGCAGGCTTTTGGAGGTGTGCCAGATGATCTGGCCGTTTTGCAAAACGGCGGCGGCATTTTTCAGCGCGCGGCCCGGCTGTTCGGAATTTTTTTCAACATAACCGACACACAGCGGCACTGCGCCGGTCTGGGCGGCGGTTTCCGCCAGCGCCGACAGGTTGGCTTCCACAAAATCCTCCCGGTGCAGCAGGTCGCGCGGCGGATAGCCGCAGAGGAACAGTTCCGGGGCGATGACAAATTCCGCGCCGCCCGCGACCGCTCGGGCATAGGCGGCCACGAGCTTTTCGCGGTTGGCCGCGAAGGCGCCGATGGTCGGGTTCAGTTGGAGCAAGCCGATGATCATTAAGATTTTTATGAATCCTAAATCGTAAATCGTCCAGCGTAAATCTATTCCACGCTGTGGAGCGCGGCGGCGAGACTGGCCAGGTGCTCCTCCAGCGTGAACCGTTCCATGAAATGCCGGCGCACCTGCTCGCCGCTTTTTGTCGCGAGAATTTGCAAAATGGTCGTGGCCAGCTTGTCCGGATTCTGGCCGGCGACGACCCCCGGGTAATCCGGCGGCAGCATTTCCGGCAGCGACCGCCAGCGCGTGGTGACGAGGGGCAAGCCGAAGGCCATCGCCTCGATGAGGTTGACGGGCTGATTCTCGCCCAAATACCGGGTGGGAAAGAGAAAGAGATCGGTTGTCCGGTAAAGCTCCTGCTTGCGCTCGCCGGAAACAAATCCCGCATGGGTGATGGCGGCGGCAAACTCAGGGTTTTGCCGCAACTGCTGGAACTCCGCCTGCTCCTCGGGAGTGACGAAATTTCCGGCGGCGGTGAGCTGTAGTTTCATCGGCAGCCCGCGCGCGGTCAGGTCGCGATTCACGCGCAGCACGGCTTCGGCGGCGGCAAACAGACCTTTCTCCCGGGTGCA
This sequence comes from uncultured Verrucomicrobia subdivision 3 bacterium, assembly GCA_903842235.1. Taxonomy (GTDB): domain Bacteria; phylum Verrucomicrobiota; class Verrucomicrobiia; order Limisphaerales; family UBA11358; genus UBA11358. The sequence goes on along the minus strand of CAIMLG010000246.1, from coordinate 19,220 downwards.
ATGCGCGAGGAAAAGCACGTTCACCGTCATGGCGGCAGCGGGTTTTTCGCCGGCAAAGATTCGCTGGCGGGCGGCGAATCGCTGCTGCCGGTGCGGCAGCACGGCGGCGGCAAAGTCCGGACAGGGATCGGGGATGCCGTTGTTGACCACCCGGATCTTCCGCGACAGCAGTTTCTCGGCATCCGCCTTATTGTAGCGCGATAGGACGATGCTCAAATTCACCGGCCGGAACAGCCGGTAGGTGGTCGTGCGGGAGCTGATGGTCGTTTCCGTCTCCAGCCATTTGGCCAGCCCGGCGGCGTGCCAGTGCAAAATCACCTTCTGGAAAAACAGCCGGCACAGGAACATGACCAGCCAGTCGCGGTAAAGCGCCACCCGTTTGCCGGGGGCGGGCACGTAATAGAAATGTTTCACCCCGTAGCGCAGCCGCACCCACAGGGCCTGGGTGCAAAACCAAAATATCAGGAACATCTTCGCGCCCTGCAGCTCGCCCACATCCGCCAGGCCGCGGGAGAAGCGGGCGTTGACGTGGTAGCAGGCGATGCCGTGGGCGTTGGGCCGCCCGCCCCGGCGGCAGTCGCCGCCAAAGCCGTTGAGCATGAGCTGCACCATGTAGCTCTGGCCGTGGTGCGGCGGCGGCGTATGGGCAAAGACGAGCAATTTCATTTCTGATTTGCGATTTACGATATACGATTTACGCGCCGCATGAATTCCGGAATCGTAAATCCTAAATCCTGAATCGTAAATGACGAAGCGTGTCAATGTCCTCGGTATCGGTATCAGCGTCCTCAATTTGCGGACCGCGCTGGCGGCCATTGCGGCCGCGGTGCGGGACCGGCGCAAGGGCTATCTCTGCGTGACCGGGGTCCACGGTGTGATGGAGGCGCAGGCCGACGCGGCCTTCAAAAATATTCTCAACGCTGCGTTTCTCTGCACGCCTGACGGCATGCCGATGGTTTGGGCGGGCCGGCTCGCCGGGCACCGCGAAATGCGCCGCGTCTATGGGCCGGACCTGCTGCTGGACGTCTGCGCGTGGAGCGAAACGAGCGGCTGCCGCCATTTCTTCTACGGCGGAGCGGCGGGCGTGGCGGAGCGGCTGGCGCAAAAATTGAAAGCTAAATTTCCGAAGCTTGAAGTCGTTGGCACCTTCACCCCGCCCTTCCGCAAATTGAATGCGGCTGAGGAAAAGCAGCTCGTTGAACAAATCTCCACGGCAAAGCCAGACATTCTGTGGGTGGGCTTGAGCACGCCGAAACAGGAGAAGTTCATGGCGGAATATTTGCCCAAGCTGGACGTGACGCTGATGGTCGGCGTGGGCGCGGCGTTTGATTTTCACAGCGGCCGCGTGAAGCAGGCGCCGCGCTGGATGCAGCGCAGCGGGCTGGAATGGTTTTACCGCTTGTGCAGCGAGCCGCGCCGGCTGGCCCGGCGGTATTTGCGCAACAATCCGCTCTTTGCCCTGAAATTTTTCAGCCAGCTGACCGGCCTAAAAAAATATCCGCTGCCCTGATGAATGCCGCCGCCGGAATGCCGTTCGCGGGCAAGTCGCTACTGCGCCCTTGGGCTTTTGTCGCGCTGCTGGCCCTCGTGGCCGCGCTGGCGGTGACCGGTCGGAGTTTTTGGATTGATGAAACTTACACGGCGCGGCTGGCCCAGCAGCCCACGCCCGCCGCGGGTTGGCAATTGCTCCGCGAAATCAAAGGCTCCGATCCGCAGATGCCGCTTTACGTCGGCTGGATTTGGGCGTGTGAAAAAGTCATCGGCTCCAGCGAATGGGCGCTGCGGGCGGTGAATTTATTGTGGTTTTTCCCGGCGCTCATGGTTCTGCGGCGCGCGCTGGCGCCCAACCGGACGTTGCAGCTGGCCGTTTTGGGCGCGGCGCTGTTCAGCCCGTTCGCCTGGTATTATTTGAATGAAGCGCGGGCTTATACCCTGCAGTTCAGCACCAGCCTGATGCTGTTCGCCTGCCTCTGGCGCTGGGCGCGGATGGCTGGTCTGCCACCGGCCGGCGAACGCGTCTGGGTCGGGATTTGTTGCGCGGCCTTGATCGGGCTATGCGGCAGCAGCCTGTTGAGCATGGCGCTGGTGCTCACGCCCGCCATGGTTGCTTTCGTCCTGCTTCCCGCCAAACACTGGCAATCCCTGCTTAAACATTTCTGGCGGATCTGGGCGGGCACGCTCACCGTCCTGTTTTTGCTGGGAATGTATTATCTATGGACCTTGCATTCCGGCGATCGGGCCACGGCGATTGCCGGGCTGGGCTGGAAAAACGCGGTTTTCATCGCCTACGAACTTTTGGGTTTTGCCGGGCTTGGGCCGGGCCGGCTGGCATTGCGCGCTGGCGGCGGCTTGGCGCTCTTCAAACCTTACGCGCCCGCGCTGCTGGCTTATGCGGTGACCGTGGCCGCCCTGCTTGGGCTCGCCCTGCGAGATTTGCAAGTGAAGCTGGGCGGTAAAAGACTGGTGGCGCTGGCGGTGGCGCTGGTGGTTCCCGCCGGGCTGTTGTTGGCGGCGAGCGCCCATCTGCATTTTCGGATTTTGGGCCGGCATTTCGCGGCGCTGTGGCCCGTGGCAATTCTGCTGCTGGGTTATGGCCTGGCCGCCGGCTGGCGGCGAGGCGGAGTGGGCAAGCTGCTGGCGGCTGGATTCATCGTTTTGTATCTGGCCTCCGCGCTGTCGCTGCGATTCGCGGTTCGCCATGCAAAAGATGATTACCGGGCGGCCGCTGACCTTGCCAAAGCGGGCGCGGCGCACGGGCAGAGCGTCTGGTGGAATGCGGACCAGAGCGGGGCCATTTATTACCAAGTGCCGTTGGTGACCGGGGGCGTTGCTTCAGCCGGTCAGGTTCTCTGGTTGGTTAATCCATCCTCCGCAACGCTGGCGGCGGCCGGTCTGCCGGACTTGATCATTGTTTCGCGGCCGGATGTTTATGACACGTTGGGGGTGTTGCCGGAGTTTTTGCGCCGGGAAAATTATCAATTAGCCACCCATCTTACCGCCTTCCAAATCTGGCAACATTCGTTGAAGAATTAGCTGCCGATCCGGCGGCGGAAGGGGCGAACGGCGCGCCAGGCCGTGCGCGCCGCTTTTCCTTCACAGTTAGGGTTAAATATATTGATGCAAGTTAATGTTAACCTGAATCGCTTGAGTTCAGTCTTTAGAAGTGCAAGGCCGGCTGTTTCTGCGAACAATCACTTTTTAGCCACCCATGCAAAACACGATTAGATTTAAAAACCGGCTCCGTCGGTTGAGGGGGCTCTGGCGGGGCGGGCTGGTGCTCGCCCTGTCACTGTCAGCCGGGGCTGTTGATTTTCCGGTCAAGCCGGCTCGGCTCCGGCAGCAGATCGAACTGGCCCCAAACTCCGCGTGGCCGGCGAACGTGGGCACGGTGGAAATCTCGCCGGGACTCCCGCTTCCCGGCCAGCAATTGGGCGTGTTCAACGCCGCCGGAAAGCCCGTCGCCTTTCACTCTTACTGGTCGGCCACCGGTGAGCCGAGTTGCATTCGCTTTGATACCTCAAGCGGCGCGACGACCTATTACCTTAGTTACGACACCAATTTGCCCGCGGCGCCCGGCGGCTGGAAGCCTGAGGCTGGCGTGCTGCTGGAAACGCGGGCCTGCACCAAACAGCCGGTCAACAGCTTTCCCCAAATCGCCCAACTGCTGAACTCCGCCGGGGCGATTCAGGGGCGGGGCTACCTGCCGAACATATTTCTGGGGATGAACCCGTTTGGTCCCAGTGCATTTTATATTGGATCGTTCAACAGCTGGTTCAACGCGCCCAAGGATGGCGGCTACCAGTTTGCCATCGTCTCGGCGGACGCCTCCTGGCTGAAAATTGACGGCCAAAGCGTAGTGGAATGGCTGGGCGAACATACCGTCCGCCGGGGCCGGCGCGGGGAGCACAGCGGCGAAATCCAACTCAAAGCCGGCCGGCACCACCTCGAATACACGCAGATTCAATTCGATGGCGAAGCCGCCGCGGAGGTCGCCTGGCAACCGCCGGGGGCCAGCCGCCTGGGGGTCATGCCGGCTTCCGCCTTCCTCCCGGTCGCCCGCTTTCGCGTCGTGCATTTGGAAGCCGCGCCGGCGCCGGCGCCGCTCTATTTTGAGTGGCGCACCGCGGGCCAATGTGCGCTGGGTGACACCATGGCGTTGCGCGTCCGTTTTCATGTCGTGGACGATCTCCCGCGCCGCGATTATCGCTGGCGCTTTGATGACGGCACCGAAACGGCCGGCAAGAACTTTGAGCATTTTTTCCCGCAGCCCGGCTTGCGGCAGGTGACGCTCGAAGGCTGGGAACACGGCCTGGGTGTGGCGACCAACACCCTCCGCATCCGCATCCAGCCCGAGTGGCTCCAACGCGATTGGTGGCGCGACGATATTTTTGCCGAGGCCAAAAATGATTTTCTGCAGCGCGATCTTGGCCGGGCGCCCGCCCGCGACCTCGCGGCGATCCTTGCCCTGGCGGACCGGGCCGACGACCGCGAACTGGCCACCGGTGCCGGCAAGGCGATGGTCCAGCGCGCCGATGAATTCAAGACCGCCGCCGACGGAATGGCGTTTTACCAGCTCGGCATCGGCTTCGCGCACCAAGGCGACGCGGGCGACGCGCTGGCGGAAAGAGCGTTCCGCCTTGCGCTCCTGCCGGAACGCAGTTCTTCAGCCCTCGCGGCAAAAGTGAAACTGCGCCTGGCGGACCTGCTCATCCATTGGTCCAGCCAGTTCGACGAGGCGGAGAAATGGCTCGCCGGACTTTCCGGCAACAGCCTGACCGGCGACGACCGGCGTCTGAAACAATTGCTGCAAGGCGACCTGCTGTTGGCGCGCGGCAAAATCGAGGAGGCGCGCAAACAATATCTCGCAGTTGGCCAGCGACCCGGCTTGGGGCATTTCGATGCCGTCCGGGCCGCGCGCCTGGAAAGCGCGAGCATTTCGCTTGAGCACAACCAATTTGACGACGCGCAGCAGGCGCTTGACTGGCTGATCTTTGAGATCCCGACGGAACGGATGTCGCTCGCGACGGGCTTGCTGGAAATCCAACTCGAACTCCAGCACAAGGAATTCCAGCGGGCCTTCACCGGCTGCCGCCTGCTGGCGCCCGTCGCCGTGGATGATCCGCGCCGGTCGGAACTCCTTTACGACACCATTGAATCCGGCCGAGCCCTCGGCAAAACCGACGAGGCCCGCCACGCGCAGGCCCAGTTACTAAAAGACTTTCCCTACAGCGAATCCGCCGCCAAGGCCAAAGACAGATGGCCGCGACCATAGGATATTTTTAAGCACGACTGGTTTGCAGAATCCGACCAAATTCACGATGCTTTCTTGAACCTGGCCGCTTTGGCAGTAACCCATGCGCCGGCCGGGGCGTCTCACGACTTATGAAAACCCCGCGTCAGTGGTGGCTGGTCCTGCTGCTTGGCAGCACACTCTTATCGCCGGCGGATGAAAAGGACTGGTTCGTCCCGCTCGGTCCGCCGCCCGAGGCCGGCAAACGCCGCATCTCTGGCGGGGAGGCGGTTCCTCCGCTGCCGCTGCCCGCGACGCCGCTGCGCCGCACGGAACGCAAACGCGAACCCAGTCCGCCCAAGCTCATCGCCAAGGTCGTTTGGGGCGAGAACGCCACGTTTACCTACTCCGATGGCGCGAAAACGAAGATCACCGACTGGAACCTCTGCCCCGGCGACCTCCAGCAATTGATGAAAAATGCCAGCGCCAAGCTCGGCGTGACCTATGGCGCGGACAGCTTCAGCCTCGCTTCCTTTGACGGCGATCCGGCCAAGACGCCGGTGCTGTTTTTCAGCGGCGTCCGCACGATCAAATTCTCCCCGCACGAAATCGAATTGCTCCGCAGCTACGTCTTGCGCGGCGGCATGATTGTGGCCGACAGCATCGCCGGCTCGCCTTATTTCTACGATTCCTTTCGCGCCGCGATGGAGCAGGCGTTTCCCGACTTGAGCTTCCGGAAAATTCCCGCCGACCATCCGATCTATCACATGATGACGGACGTGAACCAGGTAAACGTCTCGAAAAATCCCGCTGCCACCGCGCCGGCGCTGGAAGGAATGTATGTTTTCTCGCGCGTCGGCGTGCTGATTTCCCAATACGGCCTCGGCTGCGGCTGGGATGGCCACGCTGTGCCGCTGCTCAAACAGGCGGAATATTATGACGTGAATTCGGCGGACAAAATTGGCGTGAACCTCATCGCCTACGCTGTCGGTTACGCCAGTCTTGGCCGTGCGGAAGCGAAGCCGGAGCTTTACGGCGCGTTGGATGAAAAACGGCCGACCGATGAATTCGTCTTCGCGCAAATCAAACACGACGGCGATTGGAACACCGAAGCCGGCGGCGCCACACGGCTGCTGGAACAATTGCGCCAGGACACCTCGCTGCGGGTGAGCCTCAAGCGCGTGCCGGTGCAGCCGGGGCATGATGATTTGTCGTCGTTCACGTTTTTATATCTGACCGGCCTCGGCGATTTTCACTGGGACGCCGGCGCGGTGGGCGCGATGCGGCGCTTCCTGGATTCGGGCGGCACGCTGCTCATCAACAACAGTCTCGGCCTGAAAACCTTTGACGCCGCCGTGAAACGCGAGTTGAAAAAAGTCCTGCCGGAAAGCGAGCTTGCCCCGCTGTCGCAGTCGAGTCCGCTCTTCAGTTCAGTTTTCAAAATGACGGACGCAAATTACACGCCCGCCGCGCTCGCGGCCAATCCCGGTCTGGACCAGCCGCATCTCGAAGGCATTTCGCTGCACGGCGACGTGAAAGTGATATACAGCCCGTTCGATCTCGAAGCCGGCTGGCAGGGCATGGATCATCCGCTCGCCAAAGCCTACGCGCCGGATTCCGCGCTCAAGCTCGGCATCAACATTGTCATGTATGCCATGACACACTGACCGGAAGGCCGCAGGCAGAATGATCAATCATGAAATATTTGAAGTTCGCGCAATGGAACGATGGCGCGCGGGCTTTAGCCCGCTTCTGCATTCGCCATTCTGCATTTTTAATTCAATTAACCTATGCCCACGCTGATTTATAAATTCCAGGAACAGGAACACCGCGTCCCGCTGAACGACCGCGTCCGCATCGGTCGCGAGGAGGATAACGACCTGTGTGTGCCGTGCGATTCCATGTCGTCGCATCACGCGGTCATTTCACGCAACGGCGACGCGTTTCACCTCGCCGACGCCGGCAGCCGCAACGGCATTTTCGCCGACGGCCAGCCAGTGAACGCGCTCGATTTGCAGGACGGCACGACCTTCGCGCTTGGCGACGTGGAATTTGTCTTTTCTGCGCCAGGCGATTCAGCACCGGAGGAAGTGGTTGAAACGCCGCCGCCCGCCGCCACGCCAAAAGAAGACCCGCTCGCCGCCATCGCCGGTTTTAAGAACGCGCACGAAAAAGTCCTTGCCGAAATCGGCAAGGTCGTCATCGGCCAGCGCGAGGTGCTGAACCAGATGCTCGTCGCGCTGTTTGCGCGCGGCCATTGCCTGCTCATCGGCGTGCCGGGCCTGGCCAAGACGCTGATGGTGCGGACGCTCGGCAGCGCGATTGAGCTCGGCTCCAACCGCATCCAGTTCACGCCCGACCTCATGCCGGCGGACATCACCGGCACGGACATTCTCGAAGAGGATCCGGTCACCGGCAAACGCGTGTTCCGTTTTCATCGCGGGCCGATTTTCACCAACCTCCTGCTCGCCGATGAAATCAACCGCACGCCGCCCAAGACGCAGGCCGCGCTGCTCGAAGCCATGCAGGAACATCGCGTGACCATCACCGGCACGAGCTACGATCTGCCCGATCCGTTCATGGTGCTCGCCACGCAAAATCCGATTGAGCAGGAAGGCACTTACCCGCTGCCCGAGGCGCAGTTGGACCGCTTCATGTTTTGCATCCACCTCGGCTATCCGACGGCGGCGGAGGAGCAGCAGGTGATTTTGGAAACCACGCGCGACCTGCAAGCAACCGTCACCAGCGCGCTCAACGCCGCCGACGTGATCAAGCTCCAGCGCCTCGTCCGGCAGGTGCCGGTGAGCGAACACGTCGCGCTCTACGCGCTCAACCTCATCCGCGCCACACGCCCGAACCTCGAAGGTTCGCCCGATTTCGTGAACCGCTGGGTGCGCTGGGGCGCCGGCACGCGCGCCGGCCAGTATCTGCTGCTCGCCGCCAAGGCGCATGTGTTGTTGCAGGGGCGTTTCAGTGTTTCCTGTGCCGATGTGCGCGAACACGCGCTGCCGGTGCTGCGCCACCGCATTTTCCCAAACTTCACCGCTGCCAGCGAAAGCGTCACCACGGATACCATCGTGAAAAAAATCCTGGAGACGGTGAAGGAGCCGCAATACTGAATTGACGAATGGCAAATGCAACCGCGCCAATTCGTTTTAAATTCGGCATACGGTATTCGCTATTTCTCATTTAATGACCGCCGCCTACAAATTTCTCCCGCCCGAACTGGCCGACCGGCTGCGCGGGCTGGGCGTGACCGTGCGGCGGCCGGTCGAGGGCGCGTTGCAGGGACTGCACCGCTCGCCGCATCACGGTGCGTCCGTGGAGTTCGCCGACTACCGCGAATACACGCGCGGCGATCCGCCCAACCGCATTGACTGGGCGGTCTATGCGCGCACCGACCGCCACGTCATCCGCCGCTATCAGGAGGAGACGAACGTCCGCGCCTACATCCTGCTCGACACGTCTGAAAGCATGGCGTTCCGCGACGCCGGGCGGCTTTCCAAGATGGACTACGCCTGCCACCTCGCCGCCGGGCTGATGTTCGTGCTCATCAACCAGTCCGATGTCGCCGGCCTGACGCTGTTCAACGACGGGGTGCGAAAAACGTTCCCGCCCGTCGGCTCGCTCGGCGGTTTGCGTCCCATGCTGCTGGCGCTGGAAGAAATCAAGCCGTCCGGCCGCAGCCAGATCGAACGCGCGCTCCACACGCTGGCCGAACAAATCCAGCGGCGCAGCCTCGTCATTTTAATTTCCGATCTGTTGCAAAACCCGGCGGACATCATCCGCGGCATCCGGCATTTGCAGCACAACAAGCACGAAGTCCTGGTGCTGCACACGCTCGACGCCGCCGAAATTAATCTCAATTTCAGCGGCCTCGCCGAACTGCGCGAACTCGAAACCGGCGCGCGGCTGCCCGTCCAGGCCGACGAAGCCCGCGACGCCTACGCGCAGGAGGTGCAGAAATATCTCGACGAACTCCGGCGCGGCTGTCTCGGCAGCCTCGCGGATTATCAGCTCATGGACACGCGCACGCCGGTCGAGGAGGCGCTGCACGCTAAATTCGGCCAGCCATGACCGGCCTCACCGCGCTCAACCCGTTTTTCCTGTCGCTGCTGGCGCTGGGCGCGCTGCCGGTGGTGTTCCATCTATTCTTCCGGCTGAAAAAATCACCGCGCGCGTTTTCAACGCTGATGTTTTTTCAGCGGATTGACCCCAAGCTCAACGCCCGCCGCCGCCTGCGCGAATGGCTGATTCTGCTGCTGCGCGCGCTGCTGATTTTGTTGCTGCTGCTCACGCTCGCCCGGCCGGTCTGGTTCGGCATCGGCCATCAAGGCTCGGTGGCAACCGCGCTGGTGGTTGACAATTCCGGCTCGATGAGCGGAACCGGCGCGGACGGCCGGAGCAAGCTCAAGGAAGCCGTGGACGCCGCGCGCGGCATCGTCGGCCAGCTTCGCGACCGCGACAGCGCGGAAATTATTTTGCTCGTGGCCGATCCGCTGGTGCCGCTGCCCGCCGGGCTGACGTCGGATAAATCCGCGTTGCGCAACGCGCTCAATCACATCAGCGAAACCGAGGCGAGCGGCAGCGTCGCCGCCGCGATGGCCCGCGCCGTGGCCCTGTTCAAGAACAGCACCGCCACACATTCGGAAATTCACGTCCTTTCGGATTTGCAGCAGGAAAAATGGAGCCAGCCGCCCGTCGAACTCCAGCCGCCGCGCGCCGGCACGAGCATCGTCATTGACCGGATTCCCTCGCCGAACGCGCCGAAATCGAACATCGCCATCACGGGCGTGAGCATCCCGACAAAGTATATTCTCTCCGGCCGCCGATTGCCGCTGGAAGTGCGGCTCGCCAACACGACGGCTTCCGCGAATCCGGTTCAGCTCAACTGGCTCACCGACGCCGGCAGCGGCAGCGGCGAAGAAGTTCTCGTGCCGCCGAACGCGGAAAAGACGGTGAATCTCATGCTCGATTCTCAAAACACCGGGTTCCGCTGGGTGAGCCTGCAAATTCAAGGCGACGACTTTGACGCCGACAACCACGCGTTCATCGGCTTCAACTGCCAGGAAAAAAGGTCCGTCGTCTTTGCCGGTGCGGAAACCGATTTCGGCCAGTTGCCGCTGGCGATTTCGCCGGACGGCGAAGGCAAATTGTCGGGCCTGATTCCGTTTTTCACGGACGCGGCCAGTTTTGCCGGCAACCAAAACGCCGGCAGCTTCGTCGTGCTGACGTGGAATGCGTTCAACTCGGCTGCGGAAGCCCGCTGGGCGGCGCTGAAAACATTTCTCGACGCGGGCGGCAGCGTGTTGCTCTTGCCGGCACCGGGCGCTTCCGCCGCTCTCAGCGCGCCGCCGGACTGGCTGGCTTCCGCGCCCGGCTCGTTGCAGTCCACAACCAACGGCCTCGCGCTCGCCGTGCTGGACAAAACGCACGCGATGTTCAGCGACCTCCATGACGCGAACGGCGACGTCGCGTTGCGCAACGTGAAAGTGTTCCGGTTTTTCCCGCTGCGCACATCGCCGGACTCGACGCCGGTGCTGGGCCTAGAAGACGGTCGTCCGCTGTTGACCGAGCAAAAAGTCGGCAAAGGTCGTCTCTTCACGTGCGGCTTTGCATTTGATCCGGCGTGGAGCACGCTGCCGCTGAAACCTTCATTCATTGCGATGGCGCAAAACCTCGTGCTCACGCAAACCGGGGCGGCAACGAACATCCTTTCGCTGGTTGCCGGCGAACCGCTGCGCCTCGCACTGCCGCCCAAATCCACGGTGGAAGTGCAGTCGCTCGGCGGCAGCGCGCTCGACTGGCAGGGCGCGCCGGCGCAACTGGCCACGCTCCCGCGCGCCGGCGTTTATGTCGTGCGCGCTGGAAACGACACCAGCTACCTCGCCGTCCGCTCGTCCGACAAGGAAGGCCGCCTGCCCCTCATCACCGGCGGCGAACTGCCGGCGCTCGGCAAGCTGGCGTATTCCGTGAAAATTTTTGGCGGCGGCGATTTGCTGATCGCCGAGTTCGAGCGGCTGGGAAAATCACTAGATTTAAGCCCGTGGCTGCTGCTGCTCGCGCTGCTCGCGCTGGCCGCCGAAGGCTGGCTGGCCAATCCGCTGCCGCTGAAGTCCAAGCCGGCCAAAAGTGGCGGCGACGCCTCGTCGCCGAACCCGCCCGGCAAATCGGGCATCTTGAAAAAGTTTCTGGCGACGAGGGCGTCGCCAACACCCTCTGCGACGAGGCGTCGCAGCCACGAATAATATGTCACCTGCCAATGATTTACTTTTTCTGGCGATGATCCAGTGGCATCCGCGTTTCAGCGGGGTCTGGTGCGGCGTGATTGTTGTCGCGGCGGCGGTGTGGCTCTTCTTTTTATCGCGCCGGATGGAGCGCCGCGTTTCGCCGATCCGGGCACGCTGGCTGTTGTTGCCGAAAGTGTTGACGATGCTGGCGCTGCTGTTCGTGTTGTTTGACCCGGTTTCTGCCATCCAAAAAGCCGAGTCCGTCAACGGCAAGCTTCTGGTGCTGGTGGATTCGTCCACTTCCATGGACGTGGCGGACGATTACCGCCAGCCGCGCGCGGCGCGCGCCCAAAGCATTGTCGAGTCCTGGAAAAGCAAGCTGCCGCGCGACGTGCAGGTGGACGAACTCGAATTCGACACGACCATCCACAAGCCGGGCGCGGCCGCGTCGTCCGCATTGCGCGGGACGGATCTCGGCGGCGGTCTGCTTGCGCTGTCGGAGCGCAACGATCTGGCTTCTTATCTCGGCGCAGTGCTGCTGACCGACGGCGGCGATGAAACGTTGGACAATCCCGCGCTGCCGAAGCTGCCGCTGGACATTGTCGGCATCGGCACCGACCCGGCGACGTGGAACGATGTTTCGATTGCGAGCGTGGATTGCCCGCCGACGGCGGAGAAGGATGTGGGCTTTGACATCACGGTGGAACTTCAGGCCAGCGCCGGCAACGGTGGCAATTTCGCGTCCGAGCTGGCGCGGGTTCCGGTTTTGCTGGAACGCGAGACGGGCACGAACACCTGGAAAAAAATCAGCGGGCAGACCATAGATTTGTCCAACCGGCACAGCATCGTTCATCTGGCCGCGAAATCGGGTGAGGTCGGCATTCAACATTACCGCATCACCGTCGGGCCGGTGGCGGGCGAGCTTTCGGCGCTGAACAATTCCCGCACCGTCACGGTGAACGTGCGGAAAAAATCCATTCACGTCCTGTTTTACGCGCAGGAGATCGGCCAGGAATTCAAGGTGTTGCGCAACGAACTCGCGCACGATCCGGGCATCGCGTTCACGGCGCTGTTCCGCATCACCGGCAGCCGCTATATGCTGCAAGGCGACCGGCTGCCCGGCGACGAGGCGCTGGCGGACGGCTTTCCCGCAGCGAAAAAATCGCTCGCGCCTTACGACGCCATCGTCATCGGCCCGCTGCTGGCGGCGGATTTTCTGCCGCCGCAGATGGACGCGCTGACGCAGTTTGTCGAGGACGGCGGCACGGTGATTTTTCTCGGCGGCGACGCAGCATTCGGGCGCGGCGGTTACGCGGCAACGCCGCTGGCGGCGCTATTTCCATGGCGGATCTCGGATCGCGAACCAGAACTGGCGCACGGCCTGTTTCCGGTTCATGTGCCGCCGACGGGCATGGGCAATCCGATTCTCGCGACGGTCGAGGACATCGTTTCGCGCGGCGACGCGACGCTGGAAGCCGTGAACCAAGTGGATGAATTGAAGCCCGGCGCGACCGCGCTGCTGGACGCGCGCGTGAACGGACGCGAGCTGGCGGCCGTGGCCACGCAGCCATTCGGCAAGGGCAGGGTCATGGCCATCGCGAGCAACACATTTTGGAAGTGGGCCATGCAACCAGATCCGCTGGGGTCGGCTTACGGATTGTTCTGGCGGCAGGCGGTGCGCCAGCTCACCGGCAAAACCGAGGGCGGCCAGAATCTCGACGTGCATTGGGACAAGGATTACTACCGGCCCGGCGAACTGGCCGCCGGCGAAATCCGCGTGGTGAACCCGAACGCGAGCGCGGTGGATTTCACCGCAACGCTCGCGGGCAAGGGCCAGCCTGTGCCCGTGACCGTCGCGCCAGCGGCGGGCAAGCCGCAGACGTATCAGGTAAAGCTGCGGTTCCACGAGCGCGGCAATTACAACTTCCGCCTCGTGGCGTATCAGAGCGGACGCGTGCTGGAAACTTACGAGAAAAATTTCCCAGTCGCGCCGCAGGTGGCGGAAGGCTCGCGGCTGGAAGTGGACGACCTGTTTTTGAAAAAGCTCGCCGAAGCCGGCGGCGGCGTGTATTTCCGCGAGAGCGACGCCGGCCAGTTGCCCGCGCAGTTCAAGGTGAACAATTCCCATCCGGTGACGGTGGAGGAAACGTCGCTGGCCGAAGCCGGGCCGTGGTTTGTGCTGGTGTTTCTGGGCCTGCTGGTCTTTGAATGGATTTTGCGGCGGAAGCTGGGTTTGTTTTAGCCATGAAAACTTTCAATGTCATCCTGCTGAGTTCCGCACTGCTGTCCGGCGGCTACACGACCGCTTCGGCGCAGGAGCGTCGCGGACAAGTTGAGTTTACCGACAGCAACATCGTGTCCGGCGTCATTTCGCTCACGCCGGGCACCGAGTTGAAAATCCAGTCCGGCTCGCAGGTGCGCGCGCTCGGGCTGGACCGCGTGCGGGAAATGCAGTTCGCGACGGAACGGGAGGACATGGAGCGCGCGTGGCGGTTCAAGGAGGCCGGCCAGACGGCGAAGGAATACTTCGGCGACCCGTATCCGGTTCGGTATCTGAACACCACGATCATGCTCGCCGACGGCGAAAAAATCAGCGGCCATCTTTACACCACCGTGCTCTACGTCGTGGCTGGCGAGAAAGTGCAAAAAGTCATCCTGCTCGCAAAACAGCGCGGCAAGGAAGGCGAAACATATCAACAACTGGTTTATCCCAAACGAATCAGTTTTGCCGACAATGCAGCGGCTACGACGGCGACGGTGAAACTGAAACTATCCGGCTTCGGCGCGAAACCGGAGGTGGTCGCGATCACGCGCGGCGCGCTGGTGAAACTGGAGGCGAAAGCCGCCGGCAGTCCCGGCGAATTTGAAATGCCGTCGCCGCTGGGCCGGGAGTTTTTCCTCGCGGTGAAAACCGGGCAGACCTTGAGCGTCGGCTGGCCGCAACCGGTGGATGCCAAAATCACCGCACTGATCCGCAACGCGCTCACGAACTTGGAGGATTTTTTAGACGACCGCCGGGTTTTGGGCGCGATTGAGGACGCGACAAATGCGGAAATTTATTCGCTGGTCTTTGCGGTCCGCAAAGGCCAGACCCATGGCACCAGCGACCAGACCTGGCGGCTGGAGATTTATCGTTGGAAGCTGGACGACGACGGGCGCGTGATGCTGGCGGGGCGGGATTACTTCTTCCGCGGCGTCACCGCAAAAAACGAACCGCCGCCGCCGGTGCAACTATCGGGAAAGTTGTGGAACCTTCACCAGACCGGCGACGTCTGGACTACCAGCGACCCATGAATCTGACCGGCAACAATCTGGACGCCATGATGCACGCGGCGGGCGCGCGGCTCAAGTGGTCCGCCCTGCTCGCGGGTTTGTGCTGGTGGCTGGCGGTCTGCCTCGGCCTGTGGCTGGTGCTGTTTGTGGCCGACAATCTGTTGAGCCTGCCCGCCGGGCTGCGGCTGCCGCTGGCGCTGGGCGGCGCGGCCTTCAGCGCGGTGCTGTTTTTTCGCAAGGTGCTGCGGCCCGTGTGGCGCAAACAGACGCCGGAACGCACGGCGGTGATGCTGGAACAGCGTTACGGCGTCCGGGAAAATCTCCTCATCAACGCGATTCAGTTTCAACACCAGTTGTTGCGCCCGGAAGAACAGGTTTTTGCCGGCCAGACGATCGCGCAGTCGGGCGAAGTCACCGACCGCGTGCGCTTCGGCGAACTGTGGGACTGGCACACGCTGCGCATCTGGGGCGGCGCAGCGGCGGCGATGCTGGCGCTGTGGTTTGCGTTCAGCGTCGTCTTTCCCCATCAGTTCAGCGCGGCGGTTCAGCGTTACGCGTTGCCGCTGGGCGACACCCCGCCACCGGGCAACGTCGTTTTGAAGCTCACGCCGGACGCCGATGTGACCGTGCCGCAAGGCGGCAATCTGGACGTGGCGCTCGAAGTCAGTTCGCCCGGCAACCAGCCGTTGGCCAGGCCGCCAGTGCTGGTCTGGCACGAACATTCCGATTTCATCCAGCCGGTATCCAGCGCCGGGGAAAACATTGCGATGACGCCGGGCGCGAATAATTTTGTCCATACGTTCGCCAATCTACAGACGTCGTTCGCCTTCCGCGTGTTTGCCGGCGACAGCTACACGCGCAGCATCCAGGTGAACGTGCTGCCGCTGCCGCAATTAAAGGACGGCCAGTTTCGCATCACGCCGCCGGCCTACACCGGATTGAAACCGCAGGTGGTGGCCGGCCCGCCCGCGCCGGTCAGCGCGCTGCTGGTCTCGGGACTGGAAATTGCCTTCAAGACCGAGCCGCCCATCGAATCGGCCACCCTGAATTTGGCGGGACAAATGGTTCCGCTAAATCAGAGCGGCGGCATTTGGAAAGCGGCGGCGACCATCACGAACGCCGGCGCGTATGAGATTGCGGTGCGTTGCCGCGCGAGCACGGAACCGTTGACGCTGGCGCGGGGCGACCTGCGGCTATTGCCGGATAATCCGCCGCAGGTGGATTTTGTCACGGACGACCGGAACCGGATCGTTCAGTTCGGCCAGACGCTCACGATTCCGGTCGCGGCGAGCGATGATTTCGGGCTGGCGAACATCGTCGTGGTTGCCCGGCCGATGGAACAGGACAACGCGGGCACGGTGGTAAAATGCTGGCGCTATCTCGGCCCGCCGGGGAATCCCGGCCCGGTGCGCGAGACGCTGGCGCTGACGATTGATCCGCAGGTGTTCCAGTCGGGCGCGACGTATTATCTCGAAGCGCAGGCAAGCGATTTTTGTCCCGGCGGCACGCCGGGTCGCTCGCGGCCGATTGTGCTGCGCGTGAAGTCGGCGGAGGACATTGCGCTGCCCGACAGCGACCCGCTGGCACCGGCGTTCGCGGAACTCAAATTCACGATTGTGGCGCAGGAAAAAGCTGCGCGGCTCACGGCGAATGTCAAAACTTACCTCGACGACATTGTTGGCAAACAGGCGCTGGCAAACCAGTCGCAGGCGATTGGCACCGAGCAGGACAACGCTGTCAGTCATGGCCGCCAGGCGGTGGGGCTGTTCGCCGCGCAGCCGGACGGGAAAATTTACAGCGCGCCGCTGGCCAAGCTGGTTGACACGGACATGGCGGGCGTGCAACGGGATCTGCGCGGTTTGCCGGCGACCGGGAAATTCGATTTGCCCGGCCAGGTCGCGGGTATTGAATCGCGGCAGGAGCAAATTCTCGCGCGGCTGCTGAGTTTGCTGGGACAGATTGCCGACGCGCGGGCAGACAGGTTAAAGCCGGTCGCCGACGGCAAGGATGACAAGCAGCCGCCCGCCCTGACCGAGGATCAAAAAAAGGAGCTGCTGGACGACCTTAAAAAGTTCATCGCCGATCAGGAGCGCATTTTGGAAAAGAGCCGCACGCTGGTGGACAAGGGGCCGGAGGATTTGACGCAGGAGCAGCAGGACATCCTTGGCGAACTGGCCCGCGAGGAAGACAAGTGGGCGAAATTTCTGGAGGAGAAACTGACGGATTTCAGCAAGCTGACCCAGCAGGATTTCGCGGATTCGTCGCTGGCGCAGGAATTGAATTCGGTTTATCAGGAAGTGCAGCCGGCGGCGGACGCCTTCACCAAAAAGAACGCCGAGGTGGCCGTGCCGAGCGCGAAGGCGGGTTTGGAGAACGCGCAGGAACTGGTCAACAATCTGGAGAAATGGCTGCCCGACACGGCGGATCATACCAAGTGGAACATGGAAGAGCCCGCCGCGCCGGCGGACATCGCCCTAGCCGAACTGCCGAAGGAGCTGGAGGACATCGTCGGCGAACTGCTCGACCAAGAGGACGCCATGACGCCCGACGTGGAGGACGTGACCAGTTCGGCACTGGCTTCGCTGGACAAGGGCGCGGGCTGGGGCGCGGGTGACGGGCCAATTTCCGACATGAGCGCGAAGGGCGTGACGGGCAATCAACTGCCCAACCAGGACGAAATCGGCGGGCGCTCCGGCGAGGGCCGCAGCGGGCGCAGCCACGGGCAGATGGTTTCCGACACGGCGGAAGGCAAGGGCGGACGCGAAACGCCAACGCGCCTGGACCCGGAGCCGTTCGAGCAGGGCAGCGTGAAGGATTCGGCCAAAGGCGATCAGGGCGGCGCGACGGGCGGCGGAAAATTGAGCGGGTTCGCCGGCGAAGGCCTGCGCGGGCCAGCCCCGCCGCTCTCGTCGCAGAAAATGCCGCGCCTAGCGGAACAGCAAGCCAAAATCCGGCAGCAGGCGGAGGCGCTGGCGCTGCAATTACGGCGTTATCATCTGTCGAGCGGCGCGCTGGAAACCTCGGTGCAGGCGATGAACCAACTGGAGGACAACGCGCGAAAGAATGACGGACTGGGCGTCCGCCATGCGTTCAACCAAGCGGTGGGCGCGCTGGGCGAGGCGAAGAAAACCGTCAATCAACAGGTGGCGGTGCGGCGCGAGCAGGACAAGCTGCCGGCGTGGATGCGCGCGGAAATCCGCACCGGCGTGCAGGACGGCGTGCCGAAGGGTTACGAGGAAATGGCCGGCGAATATTTCCGGGCGCTGGCGCAAACCGGAGCGAAGTGAATTTATGATTTTTAATTTACGATTTACGATTTGGGCGGCAGCGGCGTTGATTTTTTTTCAAGCTGCGGTTTCCAGCCCGGCCCAAGATATTCTGGCGGACGGCAATTTTGATAAGGCCGACGCGGCGGATCCAGCCCGGCCCGCCGGCTGGGATCGCGTGGACGGCTTGGGCGTGCAATGGACGACCACGCCGGACAGTTCCCATGGCCGGGCCATTCGCATGGACACGCGCTTGAGCGAGCAGGCAATGCAGGCGCAGTGGATCAAGACCGGCTTGACGAATATTTGGAACATCCCGAAGCCAGAGAAAAATCCCATCGCGGAAACTTACGGGTTGTCGCTCTATTCCGCGCCCATGCCGGTGAAGCCGGGCCAGGCGTATCGCATCACGTTTGATTTCAAAGGCCCCAGCGGCGGTGCGAAAGTCTGGGTGCGCGGCTACGGCATGTTTGCGGGCGAAAAACGGCGGCGCTGGGAAACCTATGTGGCCTGTCACGCGAAAGGGGATGGCTGGACAACCTGCTCGCAGATTTTCCACCCGACCAAATTCCGCCCCGACGTCAGCGAGATGAAGGTGATGCTGTTTGCGTATTATCCGCCGGGCGTCTATTGGTTCGACAACGTGCGCCTTGAACCCGTCCCGGAAGCGGCTGCGAAATGAATTCCATCACCTTGTCCTCCGGGGCGAACCAATTGCCGCTGATCTCACTGGCTGACGCCCTGTCACCATCAAGGCCCGGGCACATGAAAAGTGTAAAGGATGCTCCCGGTTCGTGCCGGCTTTGCCGCCCCGCCGATTGAGTGGATCCTACCCGAACAAATCCATCTGCGGCGCGGGCGTAAGCGATTTTAGTTTTTCGCGGTCCTGCTGCTTGCGCGGCTGCCGCACGTTGCCTTCCGGGGTGAGTTCGGATTCTTCCAGATTGCCGAGAATCTGCTTGGCGCGTTCCAGCACTGCCTTCGGCACGCCCGCGAGCCGCGCCACCTGGATGCCGTAGCTCTTATCGGTGCCGCCCTCGACGATTTTACGGAGGAAGACAATTGCCTCGTGCCATTCGCGCACGGCCACGTTGAAGTTTTTTATACGCGGCAATCGCGCTGCCAGCTCGGTCAGCTCGTGATAATGCGTGGCGAACAGCGTTTTCGCGCCGACCTGATTATGCAGATGCTCCACGATGCTCCACGCGAGTGAAAGGCCGT
>CAIMLG010000245.1 GCA_903842235.1 uncultured Verrucomicrobia subdivision 3 bacterium | reverse complement strand
CGAGCGTCCCCGCGAGCCGTGTTTATGGTGGTAGGGCCGGCCGCGCTGCGCCGTCCGTTCCCCGAGCCCGCCTTATCCGGTGGTAGGGCCGGCCGCGCTGCGCCGTCCGTTCCCCGAACCCGCCTATCCGGTGGTCGGGACCGCGCGCTGCGCGGTCCGGGCCCCCGAGCCAGCGTGACCCAAGTTTAACCCCGGCGGTGGCCGGAAGGCTGACGTTATTTGCCGCCGCTGACGACGTTGGCCAGATTGAATATCGGCAGGAACATGCAGACCACCATGCTGCCGATGACGACGCCCAGAAACACAATCAGCAGCGGTTCGATCAACGACATCAGGCCGGAAAGCGTGGTTTCAATTTCCTCATCCAGAAAGTTGGCGACGCGTTCCAGCATGGTGTCAATGTTACCGGTCTGTTCGCCGGCGCTCAGCATGCGGACCACCATGGTGGGAAACACGGGATGTTTGCTCAGGGCGGCGGAGATGCCTTCGCCGCGCTCAATGTCGCTGGCAGAGGCTTTGATGGCCTTTTCGATCACCACATTGCCGACGGTTTGGGACACAATGTTCAACACTTCCAGGATCGGCACCCCGCTGCGAACGAGCGAGGAGAACGTGTGGGTGAACCGGGCCAGGCAGATTTTATGGGCGATCTGTCCGAAAATGGGAAGTTTGATGCGTTGACCGTCCCAAAATGCCCGGCCGTTGGGGGTTTTGATGTAAAACAGCCAGCCCCAGACGCCCAAGCCGGCCGCGATCACGAGATAGAGCAGATAATGTTTGACGATTTCGCTGATGCCAATCATGAACTCCGTCGGCGCCGGCAGCTTGGCCCCAAATCCGGAATAAACTTCCTTGAACGTCGGAATCACGCGCACCAGCAGGAAGATCGTGATGACGATGGCCACCACCGAGACGGTGGTGGGATACATCAGCGCGGTCTTCACCTTTTTGCGCAGGCGCTCCATGTTTTCCAGATAGGTGGCCAGCCGCGAGAGGATTTCCGCCAGCAAGCCGCCTTTTTCCCCCGCGCCCACCATGGCGACATAAAGCCGGTTGAAGGACTTGGGGTGGCGGGCCAGCGCCTCGGAAAAACTTTCCCCCGCCTCCACGCGCGAACAGATGTCCCGCACCGTATCGCGCATGACTTTATTGGAGGTTTGATCCGCCAGCGCCTGCAGGGATTGAATGATGGTGATGCCCGCGTCAATCATGGTGGCGAGCTGGCGGGTGAAGACGACGATATCGGCCAGCGCCACCTTGCCGCCCTTGGTCTGCCCGCGCTTGGTCAGCTTCTCCTTCAATTCGACCACCAGCAGGTTGCGATTGAGCAGCGCCGCAATGGCCGCCTGCTCCGAAGCAGCCTCGACGGTATTGCGGATTTCCCGGCCCGTGGCCGTTTCCCTGGCAGTGTAGGCGAATATTGGCATACCTTTGCATCCGTGAATAATTCAATATGGGCGAATTGCAAGCGCAATTCGCTCCCGATGCCCGGAAGTTAGCACGATTTATTCCAGTTCCGCGCGGCGGCCCGCGAAAAAACCGTGATTATTCGGCTGACCAACCATCTGGGTAGGGCGCGTCCCTCCGTGCGCGCCGGCGTGGTGAATCAAAACGCGTTCGTTGGATGCGGCGGCGGGCAGAGGACTGCCCGCCCCGACCAATCCCAACGGGATTGCGTCCTCCAGCCCAAGGTTGGCGATGCCCGCGCCTACCTTGGGTTCACGTTCCGAAAGGGAAACAACCTCAACGAGGTTGTGGCCGTTGGAGCGCGGATAAAAACGGAATGGTGGCCTTCTGCAAAGACCACAACCGCGTTGCGGTTGTGATTTTTTTGCGGCCGGTGACCCAGGGTCGCGCGTGCCTCGCAACCCCTGAGCTTTGAGCCGGAATCCCGGTGGAATTTCCAACGGCCATTTGCAAATTCAATTTTTATTCAGCCCCAGTTCCGGCCGGGCGGGCCAGTCTTTGCAGACGGCCACCCTGTCGCGGTAGTAGGGCGCGTCACTCCGTGCGCGCCGGCGTCTGGCTGGCTTTGTCCCGTTTTTGGTGGTCCAGAAATGAGCGCCAGGGGCCTCGGCGGGGCTGCGGGGCCGGCGGGGTGGGGTCAAACGATTTATTGCGAATCACTTGGTGTCCCAAATTGCCCCAAAATTTTTGTTGTCATTTTCGGGGGTTTTCCTTACGTTTGATTTCAATAGCACCACCGGGTGCTGGGGTAAACTGTTTTTACCCCGTAAATACGGTAAAAAAACAACAACAAACAACATCGGAGGAACAGATGAAGTTTAATAAATGGACATTGGGTCTCGCCGCCGTCGGAGCCGTCAGCATGGCTTCCGCCGTCCGCGCAGACGAAGCAGTAAAACTGAACGCGCTTGAAACCGCGTTCTCCGGCACTGTGATCAGCGGCGTCGTGGACGTCGGCTATCACCAGCAGTTGGGTGATGTGCGCGGAGGGGCTACAACCGATTACAAGTCTACAGGGAATATCCCTCCCTATGGCATCGGTAATAACATCGATGGTTTCAGCTTGAATCAAGTCATCATCAGCCTTGACAAGGCGCTCCAAGCGGACAAGCCGTGGTCGGCTGGTTACCACATTGACCTCAACTGGGGTGATTCGGCGATTTATGGATATGACTATGTTCGTCAAGCCTATGTGGCTCTCAACACGCCTGTCGGCAATGGCATTGACTGGAAGGTTGGTGTTATGGATGGCATCACTGGCTATGAGGGGAATACTCTTTCTGGTAATCCAAACTACAGTCGTTCTTATGGTTGGCAGGCGAATCCAGCCAGCATGACGGGTATTCTTGGAAAATATAACATCACCGACCTGATTTCAGTGCAGGCTGGTTTTATCAATCGTAATCTTGGTAATACCCCGGCGCGTCAGAATCGTGGTTATGTGGCTGCCGTCTCGCTTACGGCTCCGGAAAGCTTTGGTTTTCTGAAGGGCTCCACGCTCAATCTGCAAACCATTCAGGGCTTCGACAATCAGAGTGTTGCCTTGTATTCTGCCAACGCTACGCTCAATACGCCAGTTGCTGGCTTGAAGTTCGGTTTGGCGTTTGACGACCTCCAATACGTCAATGGCGGCGGCGACAGCCAAATTTTTGGCGTCTATGCCACCTATCAGGCCACCGACAAGCTTGGCTTTAACCTCCGTGGCGAGCATCTGCGGGGTGAGTCAACCGGAAGCGG
>CAIMLG010000244.1 GCA_903842235.1 uncultured Verrucomicrobia subdivision 3 bacterium | reverse complement strand
GTCTTTGAGCCGGTTTGGCTGGCTATCCTGCCGGACAGTCTTTATCGCCTCCTGCCCGTCACTCAACCGCATTGCGCCCGCGTAGCAGATTAAATCGCGGGTCCGCCCCGCCTTGCGTTCTCTTTCTGTTTTGGTTTTGGTTGTTTAATTAGGCGCGTCTGTCCTGTTTGGGTTTGGCTGTTGGCTGGCGTGTTGCGCCTAGGGCGTTGCGCTTGTGGTTGGAGTTGCTCTGGGTAGGCAGGTTTGATCTGTGCCGGGTGGGCTGTCCTGGTCGGGATTCTCGTGGTGGAGCAAAGAGAGTATGTGTATAGGGTATTTGTTTATGACGGCGGTTTTCGGCGGTCGTCGGCCTAGGCGGGGTTTTGGCCTCTATCGGCTTGCTACAAGGCGCTATGCGCGGTCGCGGGGCAGTCGGTGGTGCTATGGGCTGGCAGTTTTGCCCTCAAAAAGGCCCGGCACTGAGGCCGACTTGGTCAGTCCAGAATCTGGACTCGTCATTTTTGAGGACTGGGTGTCGTGGTTGCCGAGCGCCGCATTTTGGGCATGGCTTACGCCGCTCACGGGCGCTGAGAGGTTGGCCGCAATGGATACACGGCAGCTCGACACGGGCGCGGGGCGCAGGTGGCTTGATACGGCGTCCGTTTTCGCTCGCCCATATGTTCGCCGGGATAGTGGAGAGATCCCAGTCTGGGTTGTATTTCATCGCGTCTCCAAAAAGATGGCCCGCCATGATGGCCGGGCCGATGATGGTTTACTCGACGATCTGAGCCTCGAGCTCCTTGAGGTTGTCAGGCAACTCAAACTCATTTTCCAGCAGCCACATTGCGGCTGCACGGTTACTGATCCATTCGGCGCGATCCATTATGCCCTGCTCGCGGCTGTGGTACTCGATGTAGTAGCGCCCCTTGCGGGAGCGGTAAAGGATCTGGTCGTGCCATTGGCTGCCGCTACTCCTGCCGATGTGGTTGGAGCCGTTCCAGTCGCGCTCTTCCTCCCACGATTTTGTTGCGTTGTCGGTATCTACGATGGTGCCGTCATCCATCTTGTAACGTGCCATGTTGGTTGCTCCTCTCGCGGGCTTGCCGCGTTTGTGTGCATTGGGGCGGATGCCGCCGCCCCTCGGTGGTCACTACAGCCGGAAAAGCTTGCGGGCTTCCGCCTGGTCGATGGTGCGGACCGTGTAATCGGCCTCGACAACGCTCCAGTCGTTAGTCCCGTTGTTGCCGCGCCCGTCCTTTTGTCCGTCGCGGATGATGTCGCCAGGGAGGGCCATGATCTCAAGGTCGCCGCCGTTGTCGTTTCCGAGGTAGGTGCCAAATGCAAGCTCGGGGCGTCCGCCAACCGGCCAGCTCGTGACTTTGGCGATCCAGGGGCGCGACATGCGGCGCGCATTGTAGGAGCCGTAGTGGATCGTCACACGCTTGGCAACGGGAGCGGCTTCGCGGCTGGCGATTCCGGCGTTGATGGCGGCAATCAGATTGTTAAGATCGGGGGTAGTCAGAGTGGAGAGTGTGCTGAGGTCGATCATTTTAATCCTCCTGCGGGCTAGCCGCATTTGTGATTTGCTTACAAAACAAGCATAGCACAACCGTGTAATGTGTCAAGAGGAAAATATATTTATTTTGGGTTCGCCGGTACTTTAGTTTGTTACTTGAGCGGTTGCCTTGGTCCAGTCGTGCTACAAGCTGGCAGTTTTGCCCGCAAAAAGGCCCGGCATGGCGCCGGGCCTTAATCCGATTCCGGCCAACTCTACAGCTGTTTTTAGCTGGTCGCTTCCGGCGGCTCATTTTCGGTTTTGTCGGCGCAATTGCCGCAAAGCCCCTCAAATCCTTCTGCGGCATTGGCTGCGCCGCACTGCGTACAAATTCCGGCATCCTCATTACTCACCCAAAACCACGCTTGGACATACGCGCCGGAGTCGTCTCCCCGGCTCACAACTGGCACATCGTCAAAGTCGATGTTCTCGGCATAGTTTGCGGAGCGGGCCGCGCGCCGGTAGGCTTCGTCTTTCAGGTCCGGTGTCAATTTCCTTTTCTGCGTGTTTTTCATACTCTCCTCAATTTCTGCCGGTTCACCGGCAATTAGCTGTGCGCGTATCCGTCCGGCTCTATGCCGATAATCATCCCCTGCCATTCAACTATGGCGCAACCCTGGCCGGCAAAAAGGGGTTTGACGCTACGGCGAAACTGACGATAACTGACAGCGGGTTTCTCTATCCGCCGGTACAGTTTTGCAATTTCTCGCTGTTGTGCGCGGGTTAATTTCATGCTGCCT
>CAIMLG010000243.1 GCA_903842235.1 uncultured Verrucomicrobia subdivision 3 bacterium | reverse complement strand
CTTCGAGCCGAGCATTGATTACGTCGTGACAAAAATCCCCCGGTTCGCGTTTGAAAAATTTCCCCAGGCTGATCCGACCCTGACGACCCAGATGAAAAGCGTGGGCGAAGCCATGGCAATCGGGCGAACCTTCAAAGAATCCCTCCAGAAATGTCTCCGCTCCCTCGAAATCGGCCGCAGCGGCCTGGGCGGCGACGGCAAACCCTGGCGCATCGGCCCGGAAGTCTATGGCGACCGCGACATCCTCCCGCGCGACGTCATCAGCCGCAAACTGAGCGTGCCCAACGCCGAACGCATCTTCTTCATCCGCCACGCCCTGCGCGCCGGCTTCACCATCGAGGAGATTTTCAACCTCACGAAAATTGACCGCTGGTTTCTGGTGCAGATCAAAGAGATTGTGGATTTTGAAGAGGAGCTGGCGGGGGCGAAGAATTAAAGCCTCGGACAACATGAAGCCGCCACTTGAATTTTATGTCATGGCGCGCACCTACAATTCTTACGGTGCTCATTCAACGTTGTCCATGATCTCGGGTTTCCTGCTGACAGACGCGCCTGATTTTGGAAAGGCAATTTCTGAACTGACGGTTACGTTTCATTTTCCCACAAGCGGGCCTGCACGAAAATCTTTGGAACAACTATACGCCAACTTTCACGCCAATCGCGTCACGCTTCCGAAGGTCGTTTTCCGTCGCAGTAGAGAGAAAGCTTCAATTGACGTTGCTAGCGATCTGCTGGACGGCAGCGATGTGGAAGCTCGCTACGCTCTCTCGTTACCGCTGTTCATTGCAGCGGTAAAGGAGACCCTTGTTGCGCTGCGTTTACTCAAAACTCGTCTAACAGCACAAGATGATTTCTCGCTGGACGCGCTTCTCACCCATTGCGAGCGGCGGGAGACATCTTTACCTGCGACAGATGAAGCTTTAGCTCAACTCAAAGCGGCGCTAAACCAAAAGCGCGCAGCGATGCGCGCGGCTCTGTCTCCTTGGGAACGCCTCGGCATTGATTGGAGAGACTATCATCCGAATGCTCGGCAAATACTCGATGACCCATTTTTCTGGGAAGAGGCAAATGACTTTTCTCCTCATGGAAATGATACTGGCGCGGATTTGCTTTCCGACTACCGTAGTTGGCTCAAACGAAACCCGACGGGCGAGCCTTTGGACTTCTATCGGAATTTGATAACGCGCTGGGGATTTTCTCTGGATTCGTCTGATGTCACTGCTCGCTCTGTCATTGATGAAGCTGCCGTCGCGTTGGCCTTTGCAGAAATTAAATTGAGAGGAGAGTGTCGCCCCAAAATTTCTGAACTCGTGCTTCAGGCAGCAACCAAGCAACGGCAAGAGGCTCTACAAGCTGTTGATTGGCCGCACCGCGATGACCGGCTCAAAAGTCTCGACATTATTCAGACGAAGCTGCGTGCCTACGGCGCTTTGTGAATCCCAACGGGATTCAAATCCATCAGCCCAGAGTGGGCGATCCGAGCCGGACAGGCGAGGAGCGCTTACCCTGGGAAACCGTTCCCCAAATTCATCAACTCTGAAGGTGCTTGCGCACGGCCACCGTTCCACCACGCCACCGCCCAAAGCACCAGAGGGCTGGTGCACTCCAAGACGCTTCGCGCCATTCGAGCGTTACCGTGAACGCGCCAGCGTCTTGGACTGCGGTGGCCCGCCGCCGCTTTATAACCGCGAACCACCCGAACCACGCGAAAATAAAACCGGATTCCCGTTCGCGTATTTGGCGTATTTCGCGGTTTGCCTCTGCCGTCACAACTCCCTCAGAGTTGATCGCCATTCAATCTCCCACCCGGCGTAGCCCGATTGCATCGGCCAACGCTGGGCTGAAGGCTGCAGCCCGCGTTGCAGTTGGAGCGCGGCTGTGGCAACGCCCAGCCGCAGCACGTTCGCAAACCCACACCGCAAAATATTTTTAACCGCCTCCGCCCCTCCACCCGCTGCGACGGTTCCGACGGACACAGTCGCGCTCCGTCCGAAAGCTCCGTCCGGAGCGAAACTTTGCGGCCACCCACGCCACTCAATTTCTGAGGTAACAAATCTTTGCATAATGCCGTCTGACTCGGCAATGAATTGCGCGCATTGCAGGCGTGCCGGTGGAATCGTGCCTTTGCAAAAAAGCATTTCCACGCCGCGCCGAAGCTGGTTCTGGTTGCGGGCGGTTCTGTGGCTGGCTTTGGCGGCGGGCTCCCCGGTGGCCAGCGCGACCGATTTGCGCGTGGCCACCGTCACACGACTGAACACCAATGGCGGCCGGATTGTCTGGGACAAATCCGGCTCAAACCTCATCGCCTACGACCGGCGCCCGCCCGGCGGCTATTACAATGTCTACCTGATGACCACCCATGGCGATGACGTGGCTTCGCTCACCCAAGGCAATTCATTGCTGCCCGGCAAGCACGCGGGCAATCCGGCATGGCATCCGAGCGGCCAGCTGCTCGTGGTTCAGGCGGAACGCCAGTCCTACGCGAACGACGCCCTGGCCACGCCCGGCGTTGGCGTCGGAAACGATCTCTGGTTCATCTCGACCAACGGCTCGAACGCATGGCGCATGGACACGGTGACCCTCGGCGGTTACAGCCGGCCGGCTGGCATTTTGCACCCGCATTTTTCCCACAGCGGAAATCTCCTGATTTGGGCGGAATTCATCGCTCCGGGCGGGACCTTCGGTGTCTGGCGGCTGAAACTCGCCGACTTTGGCATCACCAACGGCGTGCCCGGGGTCAGCAATGTGCGGACCTACAATCCCGGCGGCGGCTCGAATTTCTTTGAAACGCACAATTTTTCGCCCGAAGATTCAAAATTTCTCTATACCTCGTCGCAGGACACCTTCCTGGAGCTCTACAGCTTCGACATCGCCAGCGGGACGAGCACGCGGTTGACCACCGATCCGGCAATCTGGGACGAGCACGGACAATACTCGCCGGATGGTAAAAACATCGTGTGGATGGCGAGCCACGGCTTGGCGCCGACGAACGGCACTTATCCAACCGAATACTGGGGCATGGACGCCAACGGCGCGAACCAAGTTCAGCTTTCCTGGTTCAATTTCAACGGGCACCAGCATTTTCTCGGGCTTGCGCCCGTGGTGGCCAGCGACCTGGACTGGAGTCCCAACGGATCGCAAATCGTCGCCTACCTCCAAGCCGGCCAAGGCCAGACCAATGAAAGTGATTACGACGTGCTGATTACTTTTGCGCCCAGCAATACCCCGGTGGCTTTACTGCCGGCGTCCGCCGAAATGATTTACACCGCGCCCGTGCCGGGGGAACTGGATGCCTCGCATCACGTGCCGGTGGCCATTTACGCGATGGACACGGAAGGGCGCACCATCACGCGGCTGACCTTCGATGGGGCAACCTACATTCATGCTGCCGTGTCGCCGGATCGCCGGAAGGTGGCCGCCACCCGCGCGGAGAATGACACCAACGGCAACGGCGCGCTCGATGCCGGCGACACGCTGAGCTTGTGGGTGCTCGATCTCATCGCCGGCACGGAGCGGGCCATCGTTACGAATTACAACGCGGGACTCGGCGGCGTGGATTGGTCTGCCGACAGCCGGGACATCTATTGCTCCATGACGCAAACCTCGACGAATTACGACATTTATCGCATCCGCGCCGACGGCAGTTCGGTGACGCCCGTCACGACGAATCTGCTTGCCGACCTGGGCCAAGCCGGCACCCGCAAATGGGTTTCCGACGTCAGCGTGTCTCCGGACGGCCAATGGCTCGCGTTCATTTTCACTCCGGCGCAGGGTGCGACCGGGTTCCGTCACAAAACCCAAGTGGGCATCTGCCGAACCGACGGCACCCAGGCGCAATTGATCACCGACGGCGGATCGCTGCCGCCCCAGCAACTGGGTTCGCAAAGTGTGGGCGACTTCGATCCGGAGCTCTCGCCGGACAACCAGTTCATAGTCTTCCAGCGCGTGACGGCCGCCGGCTTGGTGGGCAGCTATCCGAGCGGCGATATTTATTCGGCGCGCGTTTCAGACGGGGCGCTGACCGCCATTTCGCCAACCAACCAGGTGGTGATTTCCGGCATTCCCGACGGGGCGCTGGATCAGCGGATTCTTTACAGCGAATGGAATCCATCGCTCGCCCGCATCGGCCCGGTGCTCGCGCGGCCGGACGGCTCCGGGTTCCGCCGGCTGGATGCGGGCTTGAACGGTTCGCACTTCAAATGGATTCCGCCCGCGTGGCCAGAGACCACCCTGGCACTGAAGCCGGCCACCCCCGCCCAGGGCAACCTCAATTGGTTTGCGGCGGCCAATTTTATCTATCAGATCGAAATGGGATCCAATTTCACCTCCCACTGGCAAACCATGGGCGCACCCATCGTCGGATCCAACCTGCTGACCAGCGTGCCGATCACGGTAGCTCCCGGCCCCGCGCGATTCTACCGGCTTAATGTAAATGTCAGCCCGCGGGACATCACGCCTTGAAGGCCATTTGACGAAGCCAGAACGATAGCCACTGCGCGCCAACGCGGGGCTGAAGGCTGCCACCGCGTTGCGGTTAGAGCGCGGCTCGGTGAGCCGCCGAACGCCGCTATAACCAAAAAACGGCTTTTGCACGGTTTCAGTCCCTCCATCCCCCTTGAACCGAACCGGCGAGTGGCCCAGCCCTCCCTACCCGGTCGGCAGTTAAAATTTCGCTGGTATTTCGGGCAGGGCAGATTAAAGATAGGCGCATGATTGCTGCTGCCGTAGCCCAAAAAACCGCGTGGAGCTGGGACAAGTTCACTTTCAACTGGTTTGACGCGGCGGTGATCGTGATCCTCGCGTTCGGACTCTGGCGCGGGCGCAAGCATGGCATGTCCCGGGAATTCCTGCCGGTGTCCCAATGGGTGGTCATCGTGGCGGCCGGGGCCTTGGGCTATGCCTGGCTCGGAGGCTGCCTGATGCAATCCCCGATGGTGCGCAGCCTCTTTGGGAAAAATTTCACCGATCGGACCGAGGTCTTCATTTCCAGTTACCTGATCATCGCCGGGCTGGTGTGGCTGATATTCGTGCCCTTGCGGCGGCATTATGGCCCGAAGCTGGTGGGCAGCCCGTTTTTTGGCAGTGGGGAGTATTACCTGGGCATGATTTCCGGACTCATCCGCTATGCGTGTGTTTTGATTGCCGTTCTGGCCGTGCTCAACGCCCCGATCTATACGGCGGCCGATATTCAGGCGCGCAAGGCCTACAATAACCACGTGTATGGCGGCGGCCTTAAAGGGTTCGATGGTGACTTCATTCCCAGCCGAGACGAGGTGCAGGCCGTTGCGCTGAAACAGTCGCTCATGGGACCGTTCATCAAGGATAAATTTTCCATGCTGTTGATCAATTCCGCCGTTCCGGTTGCCGTCAAA
Organism: uncultured Verrucomicrobia subdivision 3 bacterium; assembly: GCA_903842235.1. Classification (GTDB taxonomy): domain Bacteria; phylum Verrucomicrobiota; class Verrucomicrobiia; order Limisphaerales; family UBA11358; genus UBA11358. The sequence goes on along the minus strand of CAIMLG010000243.1, from coordinate 23,153 downwards.
AAAGCAGCCCCCGCGAAACCCTGACCATTTCGCTGAATGGCCGGTTTCCTTTCTCCCGCGACCCGCGAACAAATCCGCGCCGCCAGTGACATCGTGGATGTCATCGGCTCCTATCTGCCGCTCAAGCGCGCCGGCGCGAACTTCACCGCGCTCTGCCCGTTCCACAAGGAAAAGTCGCCCAGCTTCAACGTCAATCCGCAGAAGCAAATTTTCCACTGTTTCGGCTGCCACAAGGGCGGCGACGTTTTCACGTTCGTCAAGGAATACGAAAATATCGGGTTCATGGATGCCGTGCGGCGGCTCGCCGAGCGGGCGAAGATTCCGCTGGAATTTGAGAACACGCCCGGCGCGCAGGAATCGCGGCATCTCAAGGACCAGTTGCTGGACATTCACGAGCAGCTCACGCAGCGCTGGCAAAACTGCCTCGCCCATGAGGCCGCCGGGCAGAAGGCCCGCGATTATCTCGCCAGCCGCGGCGTCACGGCGGAGGCCATCAAATTGTTCCGCCTCGGCGCGGCCCCGGAGTTGTGGGACGACACGGTGAACTGGGCGCGCAGCAAGAATTTCGATCTCGCCACCGTCGAACAGGCCGGGCTCATTATCCGCAAAGAGGACACCGGCCGGCAATACGACCGTTTCCGCGGGCGGCTGATGTTTCCCATCGGCAATGAACAGGGCCGCGTGGTGGCCTTCAGCGGACGGGTCCTGCCCGGGGACGACAGTCCGGCGAAATATGTCAACTCGCCGGAGACGCCGATCTTCACCAAAAGCAAAATTTTCTTCGGCCTCGATAAATCCAAGCGCCCGATTCTCGATGCCGGCTACGCCATCATCTGCGAAGGGCAGTTGGATTTGATCGCCTGCTTCATGGGCGGCGTGCAAAACATGGTCGCGCCGCAGGGCACCGCCTTCACCGAGCAACACGCGCGGATTTTGAAACGCTATACGAACGAAGTGGTGCTGTGCTTCGATTCCGACAACGCCGGCCAGAACGCCATCGTGCGCTCGCTCGATCATCTGCTCGCGGCGGAACTGGCTGTGCGCGTGGCGGTGGTGCCCGCGCCGCATGATCCGGATAGTTTCATCAGAGCCCACGGCGGCGCGGCGTTCCGCCAGCTCGTCGAAGGCGCCGAGGGGTTTTTCGATTATCTGCTGAAGCGATTGCTGGCCACCAACGATGCGGCTTCTGACAAGGGCCGGCTGGCCATTTTGAGCGGCATGGCGGAGGCGCTGCACAAGACCGGCAATTCGGTTTTGCTCGACACGCACGCGCAAAAAACCGCGCTGCGCCTCGGCGTGGCGGCGGACGCCGTGCGCAAGGAATTTGCCAAAGTTCGCCCGCAAACTGCCGTGCCGCATGAGGACGACGGGCCGGAGGATGCCATGCTGGCCGGCGAAGCGGAGGCGGAAGCCGCCCCGCCCTTGGCGACCGAGTTTGAGCTGATGGAGCTCTTGTTATTGCAGGATCAACTCGTCGCCTGGGCGATGCGGCATCTGGATCCGAACTGGATCTTGCATCCGCAGGTCCGGCAGATTGTGGACCTCCGGTTCGCGGCGCAGGAACACCAGACCTGGCACAACTTCACGGAATTTCTCGGCCTTTGCCCATCGCCGGAACAGCGCGCGCTCATCACCCAGGCCGTGGCGGCCAATCGGAATTTTGGCAACCCCGAAACGCGGCTGGCCGATATGACAGTGAAGTTGCGCAACCAGTTTCTGGACCAGCACATCGCGGCCCTCACCTTGAAAGTGAATCAAGGCAGCGCAAGCGAAGCAGAAACGGAACAGTGGCTGAAGATGCGTTCAGAAAGACGTTTGCCGCTGGCCCCGCTGGAAAAATAACCGTCACGGTTCCAGCATCACCGTCTTGCCATACCAGATCTGCTGGAAGCGTTCGCGTGACACCTCCCAATGGCCATAAGCCGGATCGAGAAAATCGGCATGCTGGGCGTCCAGTTTTACCAGCAAGCTGGCATGATGCACTGTCGGCAGCGTGGAGATCGAAACGATGACGGGCAACCGGGCCGATTGCAATTCGGCAAAACTCAAGACCCGCGCCGTGGCATGCGTTAGGCCGTAAGAGCGCGCGGCCTGCAACAGCCCCGCAGTGGTCGTGCCTTCCGCCGTGACGCCGCAGACCCGCGAAACGTCGCGTTCGGTCAGCGGCGGGTGACCTTGATAGCGCTCCAGGTAATTCAATAATGCCACGGCGGCGCAGGTGACTTCCACTTTCTCGGACTGGCGCAAATAGCCGTTGGCATCGCGGCGGCCGGCATCGAGCAGGAAATAGACCGGCACCGTGCGCGCTGCCACCATGGTCATCATGCCCAAAAGCGCGACATAATAAAAGATTCGCCGCGCTGTTCCAACCGGGGCCTGACGCGAGCCGCAGATCCAACCATGCCCAAACAGCAGGGCCGTCAGCAGTACCAGCCATTTGCCGGAATGGGCAAACCCTTCGGCAAAATCCGCGCCCCAACCGTCCGTGTCTGCGTAAGTCCGCGCCAGCCGCGCGACCAGGAACCAGGCCAAGCCCAGCGCGACCAACATGCCCGCCGCCGGGAGCGACAAACGTCCGCTGCAATCGCCCCGACGACGCCCCCCATACCCGCCCGCCGCCAAGGCGGCGGCGGCCAGGCTAAGAATTGTGGCCAGGTAAACGGTCATGAGGACAAAAAGATGCGCCCCGGATTTTGTCCGGGGCGCGGCGCGAGGAAAACAAAATTATTTGGCGCCCATCCAAGGTTAATGAAAAGTTGCGCGAGCCTGACCAGCGTTATTCTTCTTCCTCGTTCTGGTTCCCGGCATTCCCCATCGCGCTGGCCGGGGCGGCGGCATTCTTTTTGCCCTTCTTATTGGCTTTTGTTTTCCGGTCGAAAGTGCCCGCGCCGTTGCCCGGATCCAGGTAACCACCGGCGGGATTCAACTCGGTGAGGACGGTTTGCAAATGCTGGCGGGCGGCTTGGGCGGCGGCGTTCGGCGTGTTGGCCGGAACGAGCGGCTCGGCATATGGCGCGTGGTGCATATCGAACAGGTTGCCAGCTTCATTCAATTTCCAATCCTGGTTGCGGTCATACCAATGCCGGCCCAATTCCACAAAGATCCAATCGCGCGGCCAGAGGGGCGATTGCCCGAAAAGCTGCGGCGCAAAATCCCGGCCATCCATCGTCACCCCGGCCGGCAGTTTGGCCCCGGCCACCGCCGCCAGCGTCGGATAAAAATCGCAGATGTTGATCAAGCCTTCCGTGACCTGGCCCGCCGGCACCCGGCCCGGCCAATTCGCGATGCAGGGCACCAGCGCGCCGCACTCCAGCATGGTGGCCTTGTGGCCGGAGAGGTCCTTGCCCCCGTTGATCGTGCAGCGCGGATACCACGGGACCGCCGTGCCGTTATCGCCGGCAAAGATGATCAGCGTGTTGTCCCGCAGCTTCAGCCGGTCCAGTTCGGCCACCAGTTTACCAACCAGCTTGTCCATGTAAGCCACGTTGTCCTGATAGAGTTTGAACGGGTCTTGGGTGCCCGGCGCACTGTCCGGCGTGGGCAGAATTTTTGCGTGGACATGCGACATGGAGTAATACAGATAAAACGGCTGATCCCGGTGGCGTTCGATGAAATCCACGGCGAATTTTTGCATCCGGTCCGGCAGGTATTCGCCGGCCCGCAATGGCACTTCCTTGCCGTTCAGCGTGTAGGTTTTGGCCCCATTCTGGGTGTTCCAATACTTGCCGCTGCCCTGAAAGCGGAGATATTCGTCAAACCCCCAGTCGCCCGGCTCCAGCGGCAGCTGGCTCCACTTGCCGACCTGCGCCGTGACATAGCCCGCCGGCTTGAGCATCCGGGGCATCATGATTTCGCGGGCGGGTTTCAGCAGCGCGCCGGTCGCATTCCCGGTCATGCCGGTGTGATAGGCGTAACGGCCCGTCATCAGCAGCGCCCGCGTCGGCCCGCACAGCGGCGAGGAGTAGCAATGGGTGAAGCGGAGGCCGCTTTGGGCCAGCGAATCCACGTTGGGTGTCTGAAAATGATCCGCGCCGTAACTGCTCACGCAGCCGATGCCCAGATCGTCGGCGAGAATAAAGATGAGGTTGGGCTTGGCGGCCGGCGCGGCGGCAGCCGTGCCAAGGGTGACAATAAAGGCGGCGGCGAGGGCGATCGGGGTGAGGTTTTTCACGGTATGATTAAAGATTTGGCTGGATTGCGGACCATCTGGCTCAAAATCAAAGACGCCCTCGGCGGCAAAAAGTTTCAAATAAGCTGCTGGGCCGATCAGCCAGCATCGCCCGCCGGGTCTCGGTGGCAAGCTCGGCTGTCATGGTTGATCTGGAACCAGCCAACGCGCCGCAGGCGATCAGTCCACGGCGCGTTTGGCAAAACGGCGGGAAAGCTTACTTCGCTCCCTGATCAATCCAGGCGCGCAGCAGGCCGATTTGTTCCGGGGTCAGGGGTTTAATGCCGGCCTTGTTGCGCAGCGGCGGCATCCACGAATCCTGATCTTTGGTCAGATGGGCCACCGCTTTGACAATCAAACTGTTGGCGCTGTCGCCCGCTTTCAAAATGGGCCCCATTTTCGCGCCCTTGAGCACGCCTTCCAGCGTGTCCATGTGCAGCCGGGCCTTGGCCTTGTCGCCGCTGTGGCATTTCACGCAGGCCGCGTCAAAGATGGGCTTGAGGTCCGTGGCATAGGTCACGCCGGACTGGGTGGCGGCGGGCGGCAGTGGGGCGGGCTGCGCGAGGGCGCTGCCGGCAACCGCCAAACTGGCCGCGAGGGTGAGGAGGAGCGATTTTGCGTAGTTCATAGTTTTGGTAATGTTTTCTAATAACATGTGGGTTAGACCCCGCTCATGTCAAAAGGTTTCAAGAAAATGCCCCGCGCGGATGTCGGCTGATGCTCGACACCCCGCCGCGGGCTGGGTAGCTTGGAGCCATGAATTTTCTCGTCACTGGCGGCGCGGGTTTCATCGGTTCGCATGTCTGCGAGCGGCTCCTCGGCGACGGCCACCGCGTCTGGGCCTTCGACGATTTGAACGATTTTTACGATCCGCAGATCAAGCAGCGCAATCTCCAGGACCTGCGGGCGTCCGGCCGACCCTTTGAATTTTCTCAAGGCGACGTCACCGATGCGGCCCCGCTTCAAGAATTATTTCACCGCGTCAAATTTGACCAGGTCATCCATCTGGCCGCCCGCGCCGGCGTCCGGCCCAGCCTGGCGCAGCCGGCCCTTTACCAGCGGGTGAATGTCGAGGGGACGGTCAACGTGCTCGAGGCGGCGCGCAAAACGGGCGTAAAAAAAATCACCCTCGCCTCCTCCTCCTCCGTCTATGGCGTGAACTCCAAAGTGCCCTTCAGCGAAGCCGACCCGATTGTTTCCGCCATTTCGCCCTATGCGGCCAGCAAGCTGGCGGGCGAGGCGCTCGGCCATGTTTACCACCATATTTACGGGCTGGACGTGGTGATGTTGCGTTTTTTCACGGTCTATGGCCCGCGCCAGCGCCCGGATCTGGCGATTCACAAGTTCACCAAGCTGATTGACGCCGGCCAACCGATCCCCGTCTTTGGCGACGGCAGCTCCGCGCGCGACCACACCTTTATTGCGGATATTGTGGACGGCGTCCTGGCCTGCACAAAAAAGGAATTTGGCTTTGAAATCTTCAACCTGGGCGAGTCGCAAGTCATCCGGCTGGACCGGCTGATTGCGCTGATCGAAGCCGCCTTGGGCAAGCGGGCCGTGATCGACCGGCAGCCGCTGCAGCCCGGCGATGTGCCCATCACCTATGCGGATATTTCCAAGGCGCGGCGGCTGCTCGGCTACCAGCCGCAGGTGCCGGCGGAAAAGGGCATTCCGATCTTTGTTGATTGGTTTCGGAAAAACCGGCAGTAATAACCGCCTCCCATGAATGCGCCTCTGCTCACCCGACCGCCCTTGGACGATGTGCTGGCGGCGTGGCGGGCCTGTCTCGCCGCCCACCAGCTGCCGGAAAAAACGCTGTGGATCTTCAGCGAGAACCTGTGCATTGAGCACTCGCGCGCCGCGCCGGGCAGCTATCGCTTCGGCTTTCAAACCGGCTTCACCCCGCCGCCGGAGGGGGCGCTGGAAATCGCCTATGACCAGTTCGCGGAAACCGGCGCCCGGATTGTCTGCTACCGGCTTGGCTCCTGTCCGCAGGGCTCCGTCTGCATTTTGCTGGGCGATCCGTGGTTTGAGGGCAAAGGCGCACGCGACGGCTATATCCGGCGGGACGAGTGGGGCATTTCCTTTTATCCCGGCCACGAGGGCGAAATTGATGAGGTGACGGAGCTCGCGCGCTGGGTGCGCCGGGTGCGGCGCGACCGGGCCTTCCACGATTTCGACTTCGCCATGTCGCTGGAGGCCATTGCCGAAATCCGGAGCCATGGCCGCATCCGGCTGCCTTACGAACGCTTTGCCCAGCGGATGCTGGACCGGCTGCGCCGCGTTGTAGGCCAGGATTAACCCGCGGTGGGGCGCGCGTCCCCGCCAGCCGCCCCAACGGCCGGCGTCCAACTTCCGCCCCCGGGCTTCGGCGATTCCCTATTGGGCCGTGCCGCGCGGGGAATTTACCCGGATTATCGGAGCGGTGGCGGCGGACGCATTGGTGTCCTTTGTTTTGAAGGCGGAACGCAACAGCCAGTGCCGCTTCAAGCCTTGGACCATGTCGTCGGCATCAATCACCGTCTTGGAGATTCCCCAGAGCAGGTTTGAGTTTGCCTGCACCTGCAGCTTCAAACTGCCGGTGATGCCCGCCAGATTTTCCAAGGTGGGCACCAGGTTGTCCACGAGCCGCACCAGATTGGTGTCCGCGCCGTTCAGGAGCCCATTAAGATTCGTGAGCGCGGTTTGGATTTGCCCGTTGCCATTGGGGCCTAACGCCCAGACGCCGAGGCCGCCCGGTTCCCGCAACTGGCCGCTGATGAGGGCAAAATTCGTGACCAGCGGCTGGGCGGCCACAAGGGTTGCATTCAGGTTGGACGTGGCATTCGCCGCGTTATCCAGCACGGCGGAAAGCTGGTTGGTCAGCGCCAGTATGCCCGGCAAGGCGCCCTGCACCTGACTGATAATCTGATCAAGCCGCTCGGCCACCGGCACGGACTCCAACGCGCGCAATTCCACGGGGGGATCCTTCAAATGATTGTAGCTTTCGTAGCGCTGCAACTCTTCGCGCCAGACGCCGACCACATGCTTGGCATTATTCTGATTATTGAAGGCATACACAGAATTGGATTCCAGCTTCAGCGCGGCGAGAAGATCCAAATTTGACAGCGTGAGACCCGCATAGGGTTGATACGGAAGGAAAACAATGTTCGAGTGCAGGTCGCAAACATATTGCGAGAGTTGCCATTGGTTGGATTCCGTCACGACGAGATTCCGCAGCTCATCAATCGACTTGCGGAACACCGGCTGCGTGACCGTGACCGCAAAGGTTCCCACCGCGCCCCGGGTTACTTCCAATTGACTCTGTCCGAGAAAACCGGCGTTCACCTTGACCAACGAACCGCCCGAACGGATGTAGCGAAAGTCGGGCGCCCGAATTTCAAAATCCACCCGGACATTTCTCCGGTCGTCCGGCGGCATGGGAAAGATCTGGATGATTTCCCCGACCGGTGAGCCCATCATCAACACGGGATCCCCGACTTTAAGGCCGGCCGAACTTTGCAGATAGGTGCGGAAATGGGCCTTTTCCACAAACCAGCCTTTGCGCTCCGCCGTGTGGTAGATGTAGTAGCCAAAGCCGAACAGCAGCAGCGCCGTCGCCAGAAATACGAACCAGCCCACGGCGCGTTCCATTTTGTTCAGGCGCGTGCGGAGCTGCGGGGTCAAGTCTTGCAGGGACATAAATCGTTCTCGTTGGTTACAGGGTGGGGCCGGGCGGCTCGCCCAGCAATTCTTTTACCGCGTGATCACCGGACGCCCTCACCGCGTTCCAGGAACCCACCACGGCAAAATTCTTTTCGCGCAGCACGGCGAACTGCTTTTTCCCCTCGTCGTGCCACGGGCGCAAATCGTCGGTGCTGGCGATCATCGTCATTGGCCGCCCGCCAAACCACGCCTGCCCGCGCCCGAGTTCATCGAGGAACTGTAGCAGCCACGCCCGGTGGCGGCCGCCCAGCCGGGCCAGCGGATTATCCAGCAGCAGCAGCTCCGGCTTGAGGATCAGCGCCCGCGCCAGGGCCGCCCGCTGCCGCCAGTTGACGGCGAGGTTCGCGGGATGGACGTGGGCAAACGGCGTCAGCTCGAGCATTTCCAGCAGCACGTCCGCCACGCGCCCGGCTTCGGCGGCGGAAAGATTCTTCTGGTAGCGCAGCGGCAGGGCCACGTTTTCCTGCACGGACAATTGATTAAACAACTGCCCGCCCGCAAACACAAATCCCACCCGCAGCCGCTCGGCGATTTGCGCCTCGCCCAAGGCTTCCGGGTCGCAGCCAAACACCCGGGCGCTACCGCGCGCCGGGGTCATCAGCCCGGCGGCCAGCATGAGCAAATCGCTTTTGCCAGAATGCTGCTGGCCCGCCACCACCCAGAATTCGCCCGGGGCCACCGTCCAGTTTACCGCCGCCACGACCGTGAGCGCCCCGTCGCGCAGGGCGCAGACATCAGCCCCCTTCATTTCAATGACCGCCGGATGGAAGGTCGTTTCGCTCATGTCACGAGGTAAAGCACGATGAACACTGCGTCCACCAGCACGCAAACCATGACGCCTTGCGTCACGGCCCGCACCGCCACGCGGGAGACGTCTTCCAGCCGCAGCGGCTGGGCCAGGCCGTGATAGCACGTCACAATGGCGATGAAGAAGCCGAACGCCGTGGTCTTGAGCGCCAGCAGCGCAAAGTCCAGCCAGCTCAACGCGCCGGCAATCTGCTTCAGGTAATCCCCCGGCGTCATCGGCACGTCCTGCAAAAACGCGAACAGGTAGCCGCTCGCCAGCGCCCCGAGGATGAGATAGACCGTCAGCGAAAAAATCCCGGCGGCCATGCCGATGATGCGCGGCACGATGAGGTAATGCACCGGGTCAATGCCCAGCGCCTCCAGCGCCTCAACCTCGCCCAGCGCGCGCGCCGTGCCGAGTTCGATGACGTTCGCCGTGCCCACCCGCGCCAGCACGAGCATCGCTGTCAGCAGCGGACCGAGTTCGCGCACGATGACGATGACCATCGTGGAACCCAGCCAGTCCGATTGACCCAATTTTGCCAGCGCGGAAACCGTCTGGCTCACGACCACAAATCCCAGCGCCAGCGCGATGAAAAAAAACATCGGCAGCAGCGCCACGCCGGCCCGGGAAATTTCCCGGCGCACCAGCGGCTGGAGGACGCGGGGCGCCACCCTGAATTTTTTCACCATGACGCCCAGGGTGATGAGCGCAAAGGCGCCCAGCCCCTGCACGGTCAGCAGCAAGAGGAACAGCTTCCGCCCCAGGCGATCCGTGTAGGACTTGGGCAGCATCGCCCGGCGAAATACCTGCGTATTCACCAGTTCGATGGTTTTGGCCAAATTGCCGCGCATCCCAGCAGCGTAGGACCCCGCAGGCGGCGGGTCAAAAACGAATTTTTGCCGAAAATGTGGAATTGTCTTCGCGGGGCGTCCTGCTTTCGGACAAAATCACGTTAAACCGCCGCCGGCCGGGGGTTCGAATGACTTGGCAAGCGATCTGCTCCTCTGAGGCATGACAAAAATCGCCATCAACGTGGAAACCAAAAGCCCATTCTTGCAGAGTCTGGTGCCGACCTTCAGCCCGGAGAAAATCCAGTTTGGCCTGCTCGACTGCGCGGTCATTGGCGGCTTCCTGCTCAGCTTCGTCAGCCTGATTTGCCTGATCGCCAAGTAACCGGGCCGCCCTCCCCGCGCGCAGCGGCTCGGACCGGCCCTGGTCACCGTTGAATCCCGGATCCAACCGGGTGGAACGAGCGCCCGCGCCGCTGAATTCGGCCAGCCGTTCGCCCTCGGTCGGTGATGGTATCTCCCCCGTTAACCGGCCCCTGACGGGAAATTCCGGCCCGCAAGTTGCGGAATAATCTCTTCCCGCCGGGGCCGGTGTTTCGCAGCTTTGCTTCTTGGCGGTTTTGCGTTAACAATTTCCGCGTGACGCACGCCGCCGCCCAAACCCGCCATGCCGAATTGTCCGCCGAAATCCGCCGGCACGACCACGCCTATTACGTCGCGGGCCGGCAGCTCATTACCGACCGCGAATACGACCTGCTCTTCAAGGAACTGCAAGCGCTGGAGAAAAACTTTCCCGGCCTCGTCACGCCGGAATCCCCCACGCAGCGCGTCGGCGGGGCGCCCAGCGAAAAATTTGCCCGCGTCAAACATCTCGTGCCCATGCTCTCGCTCGACAAGGTGGCGGCCAGCGATCATCCCCCCAAGGAGGAAGTGCCCGACCGCGATCAGCGCAACCGCGCGCAGGATGAAAACACGCTGGCCGAGCTCCGCGCCTTTGATGCCACGCTTCGCAAGCAGCTCGGCCGCGACCAAATCCAATACATCCTCGAGCCCAAGGTGGACGGCGTCTCCCTCAGCGTTCACTACCGGAATGGCAAGCTCGCGCTCGGCGCCACCCGCGGCGACGGCACGGCAGGCGACGACATCACCGCCAATCTCAAAACCATCCGGGGCATTCCGCTGACACTGAATTGCGGCCATCCCCCGGCGTTGCTCGAAGTGCGCGGCGAAGCTTACATCGCCAACGACGAATTTGCCGCGTTCAACGCCCAGCTCGCCGCCGCCGGGGAAAAAGCCTTTCCCAACGCCCGCAACGCCACCGCCGGCGCGCTGAAACAGCTCGACCCGCGTCTCGCCGCGCAGCGCCCCCTTCGCGCCGTGTTCTACGCCGTCGGCGCCGTGGACGGCATCGCGTTTGCCACCCATTCCGAGATGCTCGAAGCCCTCGCCCGGTTCGGCCTGCCCACGCAGAAACTCTGGTGGGTGTGCGACGGCATCGAGGAAGTGCTCAAAATCTACGCGGACAAAATCGTCGCGCACTACGATGAAGACCGCGATCTGCGCCGCCAGTTGCCCTACGAGATTGACGGCCTCGTGCTCAAGGTGAATACGCTCGCCGACTGGCCGCGCCTGCCCGGCCGCAGCCGTTCGCCCGGCTACGCCATCGTCCACAAGCCGGTGCCGTGGATCACCCCCGCCGAGACCGTGCTCAAGGCCATCACCGTGCAGGTCGGCCGCACCGGCGTGCTCACGCCCGTGGCCGAGCTGGAACCCGTCTTTGTGCAAGGCTCCACCATCGCCCGCGCCACGCTCCACAACGAGGACGAAATCCGCCGCAAAGACCTTCGCATTGGCGACACGGTGGTCATCCGCAAAGCCGGCATGGTCATCCCGGAAATCTTCGAGGTCGTAAAAACCAAACGCCCGACCGGCGCGCTGGTATTTGATCTCTTCAAACATGTCGGCGGCAAATGCCCGGCGTGCGGCGGGCCGATTGCGAAGGAGAAATTAAAAGGGAGCGCAGGCGCCCCGCCTGCTCTGGTCGGCGCCCCCGCCAACCAGTCGGGAATGTTTAGTGAAAGCGATGCGCCCGGAGCCAACCGACGCGGGCGGCGGGCGGCTGTGCCCGAGGCGGACGCGCAGCAGCCCGTCGCCACCGAAAACGAAGAAGTCGCCTGGCGCTGCCAGAACATCGCCGGCTGCCCCGCTCAGCTCATGCGGCGCGTGGAATATTTTGCCCAGCGCAAGGCGCTCGACCTCGAATCGCTCGGCGACAGCGTGGCGGAAAAACTGGTGGAGCGCGGCCTCGTCAAGGAACCGCTCGACCTCTTCGACCTCAAGCTCGACGTGCTCGGCAAACTGAATCTCGGCACCGACGATGAGCCGCGCACCTTTGGCGAAAAGAACGCCACCAAAATTCTCGACGCCCTCCAGCGCGCCAAAACTGCCCCGCTCGCCCGCTGGATTCACGCGCTGGCCATTGCCGACGTCGGCGAAGCCACCGCCAAGCAGCTCGCCGCCACGCACGACTCGCTGGCCGCCCTCGCCACGTCCGAAGTGTTGCGCGACATCCGCGATCTCGGCGCGCAGGAAAGCGAACGCGCCGAAATCAGCCCCCGTTCCCGCAAGAATCCGCCCCAGACCGACGCCGAAAAAGCCCGTCGCGAACAGCGCGACGCCGAACTCAAAGCCGACATCGCCGCGATTGAAGCCCGGCTGGATGCGGGTGGATTAAAAGCCAAGCTGGTGGAAGTCGGCCCCGTGGCCGCCGCCAGCGTGCTGGATTTTTTTGCCTCCGCCGCCGGCCAGAAAGTGCTCGCCCGCCTGCCGGAACTGGGCATCACCCCGCAAAGCGAGAAAGTCAGCCGGGCCCGACCGGACGGTCTCTTTGCCGGCAAAACCTTTGTGCTCACCGGCACCCTGCCCTCCCTGACGCGCGCGGAAGCCACCGCCCGGATTGAAGCGCTCGGCGGCAAAGTCAGCGGCAGCGTGAGCAAGAAAACCGATTACGTCCTGGCCGGGGCCGACGCCGGTTCCAAACTTGCCCAGGCGCAGGAACTGGGCGTGAAGATTCTGGATGAGGCGGCGTTTCAGGCTTTGGGCGGTGAATAAAGCGAGTTTTCCCTTGAAAACCGTTGCCAGGATTTGTTTTATGGCGCCAATGAAAATCCTCTTCCAAACCCATCTGGCATTTGGCCTGGCCTTGATCGCCATCATTTCCGCAATCGCCGCCTGCAAACCCAAAAACCCCGCGCTGGGGGGTGACTGGCAGTATAACGGCCAAGCGTGTCGAATCATTCAGAACCAGGACCAGCTCATGTTTGTCAATGAAAAGGGTGATCGCTCCCGCGGACATTTCTTGAACTCGACCAATGTGATCGCCACGGACTGGGAACGGGGGTTGGTGGGCGACCTGACCGGGGGCGGCAAACGGATTAATTGGCGAAACCAGACGGTGTGGATTAAAGCCCCCTAGCCGCAAGCCGGTTCATCTCGCAACCCCATTAACTAAAAGCCCGGCACCTCGTGCCGGGCTTTTCATTGCATCAAACCCACGGGTTGCCTCAGGCGGGCGGCGGGGTGCCGGCTTCCGTCTTCCACGCCTGGATCTTTTCAATCCGATGGCGGCGCTTGCTGCCGTGCAGTTCAAATTCCACTTCATCGCCCACCTTGCGGTTGACCAGCGCCATCGCCACCGGCGTAAGGTAGCTGATGATGCCCTTGTCCGGATCCGAGTCCCAGGCGCCGAGAATCGTGAACGTTTCCAGCTGGTTCGTCGTCAGGTCCATGGCCAGCACGATGGTGCCCGGCCCGACCACGTCGGTCTTGGCATTGAGGAAATCCTGCCCCCGGGCGCGGGTGAGCGCGGCTTCCAGATCTTCCTTCTGGCGCATGAGGATTTTCTGCATTTCCTTGGCGGCCTTGTATTCGTGGTTCTCGCGCAAATCGCCGTAGCTGCGGGCGATGGCAATTTCCTTGGAGTTGGCCGGAATCTTCTTCTCGACGAGCTCCTGGTATTCCAGGCGGCGGCGCTCGAGGCTGGCCCACGAGACGAGCAGCGTGGCGTCCTGCTTGGTCTGCTCGCCGCTGACGAGCGATTGCACGGCGGGATGCGCCTTGACCAGCCGCGCGAGGAGCGAGCGCTTGTCCATGTCGTCAAACACGGGCGAGAGCTTCAGGGCGCGGGTCAGATCCTTGACCACCTCGATGTCGGCTGTGGCCGTCAATTCGGCGATCAGCGCCTGGTCTTCGAGGATGAAATCGCGCAGGCGGTTGGAGCGTCTTTCCTGGAACTGGTCGCGCTCCATCGCGGTGAGCATGGCGCGGAACACTTCCGGGCCGAGGATGTCCACAAAGTCCTCGGTGCGCTCGCGGCCGAACCACAGCAGCAGTTCGCTGCTGGCCGTGTGCTGGTTGATGTGCTTGGCGAGGGTTTCCTTGAGCAGGTCCAGTTTGCCGTTGTGCCGCAGCACGCCGACAATTTCCCGGGCCAGCTTGGCGGAAACAAAATTCAGCGCGCTGCGGAACATCTCCACCCAGCGGTCCGGAAACGCCGCCTTGTAGGACTCCAGGGCGCGATGGTGTTTCGTGGCCGGAATGGTTTCGATGAGCGGGCCAAACTTGATCCCGTCCTGCGCCCAGACCAGCGCGACGGTGATTTCCCCGGGGTCCGGCGCCAGGTCGGCGAGCTCGCGCAGTTCATCGCGGGCAAAAATGGCCTCCAGCGCCACGCCCGGCTGGTTGCGTTGATGTGAAACGATGTCGGGATTCAACCCGGCAATCACTTCCTTCGCCGACGCCCCCTTGTCTTTCAGGTCCGCGGCGCCCTTGATCATTTCCGTCACCACGACCACGCGGGCCTTAAGCCCCTTCGCCGCGCGAAAATCGGTCAGCAGCCGGTCCTGCAGGGACGTTTCCTGCATCTGAAAGACCACCGGCTCGGTCTTTTTCTGCGGCACGATGAAGTGGCCGTCTTTCTTCATTTCCCGCCGGGCGGTCTCCCACCATTTCTTCCAGTCGTTGGCGATCACGTCCGGCACCAGCACCGACTGGATTTGATCCGTAGTGGCCTTGCCGCCGAAGCTGTTCAAAACAATTTGGACCAGGTCAATGTGGTGCGCCGCCAGATGCCGGACCGCGTCGAGATCGGTCGCTTTGCGGGCGAGAATATGATCCTTCGGCACCGGCTTGAGCGACTCGGCACAGAAGGAGAGATCCATCGGATGGCCCGGTTTGCCCGGGAAATCAATGGTGAACCGGGAAAACACCGTATCCACGGTTTTGATGCGCCCAAAGCCCCAGCTCCGGTGCGTGCAACAGCCGGCTTCCGCCAGCTGCGTTAGCGCCGCCACATGCCGGCCCTCAATTTTTCCCGCCGCCGCCAGTTTCTCGAATTCTTCTTTCATAAATCAAAAATCAAACTCGCAGTTCCCGAGACTGCAAGCCATCATTAAAGTAGTTGAACAGCAAAAATCCAAGACAAATTGCGGCGCGCGTTTTATCGCAACGCCTCACCAGCGGCGAATTTACCGAGAATCTCCTTGAAACCGCCTTGGCCACCGCCGGGTTGGCCCCGGCCGACCGCGGCCTCTGCCACGAGCTCGTCTGCGGCGTCGTCCGCTGGCAGGCCACGCTGGACCGGCTCATCGCCCGCAAGACCGATCCGGCCCGCGAACTCCGGCCCGCCCTGCGCAACCTCCTGCGCCTCGGCCTCTACCAGATTTTCTGGCTGGACCGCATCCCGCCGCACGCCGCCGTCCACGAAACCGTGGAGCAGGCCAAGCAAGCCGGCTATCATACGCAGGCGGGGCTCATCAACGCCATCCTGCGCGCCTACCTGCGCGAGACCGACGAGATCCGGAAAATTCTCGCCGACATGAAAATTTCCCAGCCGGCGCTGGGCTGGTCGCATCCCGGCTGGCTGGTGGAGAAGTGGCGACGGCAGTTCGGCGAGGACCCGACCCGGCAGCTGCTGGAATGGAACAACACGCCGCCGAAAACCTTTGCCCGCGTCAATACTTTGAAAACGGACGCCGACCAGCTCTGCGAGCGATGGCGCGCGGAAAAGGTGGAATTCGAGGCGGTCCCGCACGACTGGACCGGCGCACACCTGGCGTTTGAGCTGAAGGCGTATCCCCCGCTGCCCTCGCTGCCCAGCTTGCGCGATGGCTGGTTTTATCTGCAAGACCCCAGCACCCTCCTCGCCCCCACCCAACTGGGCGCGCAGCCCGGCGAGCTGATCTGGGATCAGTGCGCCGCGCCCGGCGGCAAAACCGCCTTCCTCGCGCAATTGATGAATAACGCCGGCAAAATTGTGGCCAGCGACGTGGACCCGGTGCGCCTTCGCCTCGTGAAGGACAACTGCGCCCGCCTCGGCGTGACCTGCGTGGAAACCGTGCAGAATATCGACCTCCCAATGCCGGCGGCCAGATTCGACCGGATTTTGATTGATGCCCCCTGCTCCAACACCGGCGTCATGCGCCGCCGGGTGGATTTGCGCTGGCGCCTTTCGCTGGAGGAAATCGCGCGGCTGCAAAAAATCCAGCTCGGCCTGCTCCAGCAAGCCGCCGCAAAATTGAAACCCGGCGGCGTATTGGTTTACAGCACCTGCAGTCTGGAGCCGGAGGAAAATTCCGCCACCGTGCGACAATTTCTCGCCACCCGCACCGATTTCACGCTGGCCACCGAACGGCAGTTGCTGCCCTTTGCCGAGGGGGTGGATGGTGCCTATGTCGCGCGATTGAAGCATGACGCCCGTGGATCAGTCGCGCTGGAAGCCGGTTCCTAGTCCCGGTAAACCATGACCTCCCGTTTCGCCCCGAACCTTGAACCGCCGCTCGATCCCGCCTTCCAGCCGGCGGTGTTATTCAACCGCCACTATGTTCAAGCCACCCAAAATTCCCGGCGGGCCGTGCCGCTGGTGCTGGGTCTGGAGCGCGAAGCTGGTCTGGTTTCCCGGCTTGAAACCCGCGTGCGATCCGGGGCGGACGCGGAAACCCTCCGCTACATCGAGCGGATTGTAAAATTTCTGCTCTGGTCGCGCGGCGGCGGGAAACTCCACTTCGGCGGACCGAAAAAATTGGGCGAAGCCATCCGAAAAATCTATTCGCCGCGCGGTGCCCGCCGCTTTGACGCCCAGATGATGGCCCGGGCGTATGGGGGAAAATTTCAAGTCGTCGTCACCGCCCCGGAGCAAGTGCCGGCCCAGCGGGAAACCCAACTCACGGCGGGCGGCCAGCTCCGGGGCTGCCGCCTGGGCTTTGATTTGGGGGCGAGCGATTTCAAGCTCGCCGCCGTGCGCGATGGGGAAACGGTTTTCACCGAGGAAATCCCGTGGGACCCCACCCGCCAGCCGGACCCCGAATATCATTACCGCCACCTGGCCGCCGGGCTGCGCCGCGCCGCCGCCCATCTGCCCCGGGTGGACGCCATCGGCGGCAGCTCGGCGGGCATTATTGTGGCCAACGAAATCCGCGTGGCGTCCCTGCTGCGCGCCGTGCCCAAACAACTGTTCTCGCAGGCGGCGGGGATGTTCCACCGCCTCCAGCGCGAATGGCAGGTGCCCGTGGTGGTGCGGAACGATGGTGATGTCACGGCTTTGGCCGGCGCGCTCGCGCTGCGGAAGAAAGGCCTGCTGGGCCTCGCCTTCGGCTCCAGCGAGGCGGCGGGGTTTCTGGATCGGTCCGGGCGCATTCCCGGCTGGCTGAACGAACTGGCGTTCGCTCCGGTGGACTACAACCCGGCGGCGGCGGCCGATGAATGGTCTGGCGATCGCGGCGTGGGCGCGCTCTATTTTTCGCAGCAGGCGGTCCACCGGCTCCTGCCGGCGGCAAAAATTAAACTGCCCGCCCGGCTGGGGCTTCCGGAACGGCTGCTGGCCGTTCAATCCCTCATGGCCCGGGGCGATGAGCGCGCGGCGGCCATTTACAAAACCATCGGCGTTTACCTCGGCTACACCCTCCCGCACTACGCTGCCTTTTACGATTTCCAGCATGTGCTCCTCCTCGGCCGCGTCACCACTGGCCCTGGCGGCGACCTCCTCCGTGCCCAAGCCACGGCCGTGCTGCAGCAGGAATTTCCCGAGCTTGCGGCGAAAGTCCGTCTGCACGTTCCCAATGAAAAATTCCGGCGCCTCGGCCAGGCGGTCGCCGCCGCCAGCCTGCCGACCCTTCCAAACTAGCCTATGCAACTCCACCATCCCACCGCCGAAATCTTCGTTCCCGATGGCCAGCCGGTGGCCGCCGCGCTCGGCCGGATCACGCATCTGGGCATTGGCGCGCACCAAGACGATCTGGAATTCATGGCCTTTCACGGCATTCTGGCCGGTTACCCCAACGCCGACCAATGGTTCGGCGGCGTCACCTGCACCGATGGCGCGGGGAGTGCCCGCACCGGCCCGTTTGCCGCCTGCGCCGATGCGCAAATGAAACAAATTCGCCGACAGGAGCAGAACACGGCCGCCACCCTGGGCCGCTATGGCGCCATGGTGCAACTGGATTATCCCAGCCGCGCCGTCAAAAACGCCACCGAGCCGGCGCTGCGGGCGGATTTGAAATCCATTCTGCTGGCGACCCGGGCTGAGGTGGTTTACACGCACAATCTCGCCGACAAGCACGCCACGCACATCGGCGTGGCGGTGGCGGTGGTGCAGGCGCTGCGGGAATTGCCGCCGGCGCGCCGGCCCAAGCGGGTTATCGGCTGCGAAGTCTGGCGCGATCTCGACTGGCTGCCGGACGCCGCCAAAGTGGTGATGGATGTCAGCGGCCACGAGGCGCTGGCCGCCGCCTTGAACGGCGCGTTCGCGTCCCAGATTGCCGGCGGCAAGCGCTACGATCTGGCCATCGTCGGCCGCCGCGCCGCCCATGCCACGTTCTATGAATCGCACGCCACGGACCGCGCCACGCAGGTCATTTTTGGCATGGATTTGACGCCGCTGGTGACGAATGAAACCGCCGACCTCGGTGCGTATGTCGGCAACTTGGTGGACCAGCTCAAAGCCGAGGTGCAGCAAAAAATTGCCGGGCGGCTGGGGCCGGCGAAACCCTGATCGCCCGGCGACCAACGGGAGATCCGATCTACGCCTTTGGGGAACCCGCCCCGTGCTATCCGGTCTGCGGCCATAAGCCCGCCGCATCCCCCATGCAGCCCCGGTTATACTTAATCCCCTTCGGCTGAAATCGCTTGGCCGGAAGGTATCCCCATGCTAGAAAAGAACTACCAACTGGGAAAGGCATCTATGAAATCTTGGGTCAAAACGTCCAGTCTCATTCTCCTCGCGGCGGTTCTCGCCGGTCGTCCTGCCCGCGCCCAGTTCGCCCCCCTCGTCACCGACGAGCCCGCGGCCCCGGACTCCATCGTCCAAATCACCGCCGAGGCCCAAGGGTTGACCTTGGTCCCGCGCGACGCCATCCCCCGCAGCGGCACCTTCTGGCTCGTCCTTCCCAGCGGCATCTCCGCCCCGTTGCCATGCCCGCTCCTCAGCAGCAACTACCCCATCTACGCCATCACCGACGGCGGCCAGTTCCTGATGGACGGGACCGGAGGTCAGATAAGCACCGCCCGCCGGCCCGGCAGCCCGCCGCGCGCCGCCACCGCTGTCACCGACGCCTTGGAACAGCAAGCCCAAGCCGTGGTGAACCTGATTGATTTCATCGTCAGCTCCCAAGTCCGCCAGTTGGCCCGCACCATGGGCTTGAACATCCCCATGCCTGGCGACGGTGGCGGTGGCGGGGATTGGGGCGACCTCACGAACAATTATTCCACCTTCACTATCGACACCAACCAGCTCTGGTTGGAAATCACGAATGTCGCGAACGG
Organism: uncultured Verrucomicrobia subdivision 3 bacterium; assembly: GCA_903842235.1. Classification (GTDB taxonomy): domain Bacteria; phylum Verrucomicrobiota; class Verrucomicrobiia; order Limisphaerales; family UBA11358; genus UBA11358. Next base: position 3,886 of record CAIMLG010000243.1, on the reverse strand, counting down.
GGTTTCCTATTTCAACCTGCACAGCGGCACGAATCAATTTTCCTCCACTCAGGTGTTCGCGATCCTGACCCGGACCAATTTGCTCGCGCCGGGCTGGCAGATCGAATCGGAATTATGGCCGACCCCGGAGCAAACCAACGTGCTGCCCTTCACCCTGCCGACCTGGAGCCGGGAAATGTTGTTTGTGCAGGCCCAGGACTGGACCGGCGTGGACAGCGACACCGATGGCCTCCCCGATTGGTGGGAGTGGAAATACTTTGGCGGGTTCGATTCGAGCGGCACCAACTGGGACAGCCGGGGGATCAACACCCTGGGGGAAGATTATCAGCAGGGGAACGACCCCAACGTCATCCAGTTTGGCCTTAACCTGCCGTTGGAGCCGACCGCCGCCAGTGTGGTCAATGGCACCATCAGTGTTTGGGGTGGCACGCCGGCTTACCTGGCGGTGTTGATCAATGACACGAATACGGCGGCGGCGGTCTGGCAGCCTTACACCTCCAATGTGGTGGTGAATCTGGATTCAGGGAACGGCCTTTACAATGTGCTGGTGGGGTTGCGCGGGCTGCCATCCGATGCCGTCCAGACGTGGCGGTCCGGTCATGTGGCCCGGCAGGACGTGCCGCTGACCTTGACGATTACCAGTCCGCCGGTGGCCGGGGGCGCGGCTACCACGGTTTCGCACCCGGTGATCCAGTTGCAGGGTTTTGCCCGCCAGGCTTTGGCCGGGATGACGTATGATCTCAGCAATGCGAACGGGACGTTCACCAACCGGCCGGGCTTTGTGACGGGGCAATTTTACGACCCCGCCTTGCTGGCGTTCACGGGGAGCTATTTTCAGGGTTACGACGTGGCGCTGGCAAATGGGGTGAACACGCTCACGGTGCACGCGGTGGATTTACTGGGGAACCCGGTCACGACCAACCTCAGTGTGACCTTGGATTATGCTGGCGACACGACGGCCCCGGCCTTGAGTGCGGTGTGGCCGGCGGATGAAATGGTGGTGTGCGGGAGCGAGTTCACGTTGGCCGCGCAGGTGGATGACGCGACGGCCAGCGTCACCGCCGCCATCGTGGATGCGAACGGCAACACAAACACGGTGCCGGGCGTGGTGGAACGGAATGGTCTGGTGTGGGTGAAGAATTTGCCGCTGGCGGCGGGAGCGAACACGCTGACGGTGACGGTGCAGGATGCGGCGGGGAATGCGGCGACGACGAGCCGGACGCTGTATCAAAGCCGCGTGCTGGTGACCCTGGCGCCGACGCCGGGCGATCCCAGCACGGTGGGCGGCACCGTGAGCGATGCCACGGCGCGGGTGTTTGTGAACGAGGTGCCGGCCACGGTTTATGAAGACGGCATCTGGACAGCCAGCGGCGTGCCGGCCAGTTCGGCCGGGACGACGGTTTATAACGTGGCGGTTTATCCCGCCGCCGCCGAGCCGCCGGACGATGGGGGCGGCGGTGGCGGGGGCGGCGGCACGAGTGTTTCGGTGAGCACCCAATCCCGCCGCTTAGAATTGCCCATGCAGGCGAATTCCCTGCCCGCAGATCAACCGCCGCTGGGTTTTGATTTGTTCACGGCGGTTGCGGGGTCGGTGGTGGCGGTGGTGGGGTTTGAGCAGACGGCCACGGGGACGAGTGATAACGACCTGGGGTTTGGCCGGTGGGGGATCACGGACTGGAATACCGAGGTAAAGTGGGCGGCCGGCGCGGGCGGATTTTACCATAACTACGGCACGGTGAGCGAACGGTGGTATGACGGTTCCTGGCTGGAACCGTGGGCTTTTAACCATGCGGAAGACCTGCCGCCGGAGATCCCGTCGAGTTATTCCGCAAGCGAACATCCGGGCTACTGGATGCCGATGGAACATGGCATCCTGGGCGACGGGGCGACGTGGAGCGGCACGGTGGCCGCCAAAACGGCACTGAAGACGGGTGGCACGGACACGACGGGCAAACTGAATTTGTATCTGGTGCGGGTGTGGGTGTATGACTACTGGTATGACGCGGCGAATTACACGATGCAGACCAGCTACGTTCCGCCCGCGCAGGTGTGGCTGGCGAACGAGCCGTTGACGGCGGGGGGCGGGGATACGAATGCGGGCGTGCGGCTGGTGTCGGCCCCGGATGGGGCGACGGTGGCCCTGACGCCGCAGACGGACGCGGCGGAGCATTACTACTTTGGGTTTCAGGCAGAGCAGTTGAACCTGCAGGCGGTGGACAACAACCGCGACGGGCAGATCACATTGGATGACGACGACGCCACCACGCCCGGCCAGCCGTTCCGCTTCTGGATCAATGATTCCAAGGAGAGCGGAGACATTGCGGGCGGGGCGGAAGATCAGATTCCCGGCCAGCCTTATTATCCGGCGAACTATTCCTTGAATCATGTGAACGGTCGTTCCGACTTGGTGAACTTCTTCCCGGTGGCGTTGTGCTTGAGCAACATTTTGCAAATTTTGCCGCTGACGAACGGCTATGAATATCATCTGTCACAGACGAATAGTGCCGTCAAGTTTGTCTATACCGGATTGGACACCACCAACGCCTTTGATTATCTGACCAACGCAACCAGCACGGGCTATGGCGTTTTTTTTGACCAACCCGCCTACTCGGCCACCACCGTGCCGGTGACCAGCCAGGGGGTGAAACTAGACACGAACTGGCTGGCGCAAGTGCAAGCCAACGGCGGCAACGGCGTGCTCTTGCTGGAAGGCTGCGCGCCCACCACTAAGCCGCTGATGTTGGAAATCTGGCACAAGGATTCATCCGGCACCGACAAAAGGCTCGGCGACGTGCCGCTTTACCTCAGTATTGACGGGGTTGAGAAGATGTTTCGGCATAAAAATCTGCGCGATGGCAATGACGCTCCCGGCGGACTTGTGGGCGATCTTCAAGTGCGTAATAATGACGCCAGCCAAACCACGCGCATGGACGAGCCGACCAATTTTCCTGACTTGTATTGCAATCCCTGGTTCTTCAATCACCGGTGGTTTGTGTTTGTGGTGGGTTCCAATGTGGGCGGGCAGAACACGCGCGGCTGGGAGGCGGAAATGTTCAAGCGACTGTATTGGAGCGGCAGCAAAGCCAAGTTCGTGGGCGTGTCCTGGTATGGCGATCCTTACAGCGATGGTAACGATGCGCTTTATAATTATCACATGGCGGTGCGGAATGCATTTGCCACGGCCCCGACTTTGGCCTCGTTTGTGAACAGCTTGAGCGAGAGCAAAACCATTGCCGCGCATAGTCTGGGCTGCGGGCTGATTGCGGCAGCAATGGCCGACTGCGGCATGACCGTGAACAACGCCTGTCTGTTTGATTCGGCCTTTGCTCAGGAATGTATGGATGGCAGCGCCGATGACAACCTCACGGCCATGCGGCCAGCGGCCTGGGAAAATTATCCCGAGGAGCTATGGGCGGCGCATTGGCATGAACGGTTTGAGGCCAGCGATGCGCGTTCCACGCTGACCTGGCGCAATCGTTTCACCAACGCCCTGAGCCACGGCAATGTTTACAGCTTTTATTCCTCCACCGAGGATGTGCTGGGGGAAATCGACGGCACGCCGGGGTGGGCGGCAGTTCAAAACGCTTGGAATGCTGTGTGGAGTGGCTTTGATATATCCCAATTGGGGGCCAATGCGTGGGCCATTCAGGAGAAAACCAAGGGCAACAAATTGACTTTGGTGCCCTTGATCGCCTATGCGGGCAGCGATTACGGCGGCTGGGGGTTCAATCCCTGTGACGGCTACCTAACCAATTATCCGGTCTGGTATAAACTGACTGGCGGCGGGCTGCGGGAAATGAAAACGCCAGCCGATATTGGCGCGCCGTCGCAGGATTTGCTGGACGGCAGCAAGTTTAATCCGCTGTTCAAGAATGGCTGGGGGACT
>CAIMLG010000242.1 GCA_903842235.1 uncultured Verrucomicrobia subdivision 3 bacterium | reverse complement strand
GATGAGCACCTACTCCTTAGCCCAAAGCCCCGTCAAAGTCCTCACCCAGGCCCCCGTCAAGACCGCCCTGGTCGGTAACCCGACCCCCGTGCCCATCACCAAATACTCCTTCAACGCCTATCGCCAAGTCTGTGGCTGGATACCCAACGCCGCCAAATACACCATCCCCACCGACCTCGCCATCTACGCCCGGCGCGATGACGTCGATTCCTACGGCGCCGCCTGGTGCGCCGCCTCCACCTACAACGTCCCCACCAACGGCGGCTATGACACCCTCGCCATCGCCGGCATCGATAACACAAAAATCTACATCGACTACGGCGCCGGCTCACTCCTTGCCGCCTGCACCACCACACTCTCCAATCCCATCGACATCTTCACCCTCTACGGCGCCGCATTGACCACCTGCTACAACGCCTCCTGGGCTCCCAGCACATCCGGCAACCGAACCCTTGACTTCAAGATCACCAACTGGCAACTCGACGCCCCGCAAATCTTTTACCTCGGCTCCTTCACCGACCAAAGCCACACCCCCACTGTCGGCGCACAAACCGTCCTGCCCTTCGATTACGTCTGGGGATTGCCCTACCCCGTTTTTAACACCGTCTCGGCTTACGCCACCTGGATGATCGTCGGAAACCGCTCCGGCCCCGGACCCGAAGGCTACTTCTATCGACCCCTGGAAATGATACGCGGCGCCGCCATCCACAGCGCCGCCCGCTCCCAATACTATTTTGTCGTCAAATTCACCTACACCTACCAGTGGGACATCAGCGCCGGCACATACATTGGCGATGCATTGACCTGTGAGTTTGTCCGCGACGGCTGGCTCCCCCCTAATATATATATAGGCCCCAACGTCCTGACCCCCGGCCCGCCGCCCTACTACTACCCCACCCACTACGCCGACCACGACATCCCCTTCCCAGCCATCCCCAACCCTTTGCCCGTCCCCGCCAACTGCGCCATCCTCACCATCACCCACGCCGCCATCATCGGACGCAACATCCCCGAATGGTCCGCCGCCCTTGGCCTGACCGTCACCGGCGCCCCCTCTTCCATGGCCGTACCAAGCTAACCAGCCATGACCATTTTCGTGACTCCACGAAAATGGTAAAACCTCTCTATGTGCTCTATGAAGACTGGAATATCCATTGCCCGCGCTGTGGCTGTTACTACCCGTTAAAGATTCAATTTGAGACTGAGCGTTGCCCTATAAATAAGTGGTAACCTGCACCCATCCCGCAGCCCGCGCGCGATACATCTGCACCCCACCTGCATCCAACCCTTTTCACCTCATCCCGCAACCCTTTTCAAGTTTTCCGCTGGATACTGCGGTGGTGGCGGCGGCGCTCGCGGCGGGCATTAAATGCCTGCAAAAGTTTGGCGGCGGGTGCATTCCAAAAATTGCCCCAAATTGTCATGGCCTGAATACGGTGCGCGGGAATAGACTCGGTTCATGGCCCAGATGTCCAACCGAGGCACGCAGTTTTTTTGTTCATTTTTCATTGTCATCGGCCTTGTCGCCGTGGGCATCGGGATCTGGACACTCGCAAAAAGCATCCGCTCGGAAAATTGGCCGGTGACCGATGGCGTCATCCAGTCTGCGGAGATGAAATCCCATGAGGAAAGCGAAGGCGGCACGACTCACTCGGCGGAAGTCACCTACACTTATCAGGTAGCGGGCACGAGTTACACGGGCGACAAAGTCTCCATCGGGCAGATGTCGTCGTCGTCGGAATATGCGCAAGGCATCCTCAATCGTTATCCTGCCGGCAAAAGAGTTTCCGTGCATTACCTGCCGGGCGACCCGTCGGATGCGGTGCTGGAAACCGGCATCCACGGCGGCACTTGGATTTCTCTGGGCGTGGGAACTGCGTTCACGCTGTTCGGCATGCTGTTCCTCCAAATCCAAAGGGTCGCCGCCAGGGCGCAAATGCCCGGCGTGCCGCGATCTTCGTCCGTCACCGTGCAACCGGACGGTAGCATAACGATGGACAAACCGCCGGTGCTGATGGGCGTGATATTTCTGCTGGCGGGAATCGGCCTATGCTTCGTGCCGCCGGACAGCGATAAGCCGGGCTGGCTGATGTATGCAGTGGGCGCGACGTTTTTCGGCGGCGGCGTCATGCTCCTTTTGATGCGGCTGGAAAACAAGGTGTATGGCAAAATAGCCAGCCTTGTATTTGCACTTCCGTTCCTTGCCATCTTCCATTGGGTGTCATTCGGCGCAGGCGAACGCAACGGCACCGTTAGCACGCCGCTTTCCCTGATCCATGGCATGAGTGTGCGGACACCGTTTGCCATCTTCACCATCCTGATTGATCTGGTGATTGTGGCGGGAGTGATTCATTGGATGCTTAAAAGGCCGGCGGCAGTGACAAGCTCGCGTCCCGCCTCCGGGCAGCATGTGACACAAAATCAATTGAAATTGATGCTGGTGGCGGGTCTGTTTTTATTGCTGGCACTGGTGGCAATCTACTTTGCATTGAATAATAGAACTTCGCTAAAGGGACTGTCACTGGAAGAGCCCTTTGTTTCCATGCCGATTGACGACGCGTTCTGGCTCAATCTCGACCGCCGCCGTTCCGACATATATCGCGCGCAACTCAAGGCCGCGCCGTCGGTGCTGGTGGTGCGTGAAAGTCATTATGCCTTCAATCCTTCTAACGGCATCGGCATTCATTACGGCTGGCTTGATGGCCGGATGGCGAACCTGCACATCAGCTTCTCCGAACTGGTGGCGGACGCATACGGCAAGGATTATACGCACACGGAATTTCCCGGGGCGTGGACGCACGGTCACTGGACCAATTGCTATGACGTGATTGTGACCGTCACCAATCAGCCCAAGGATTCTCTGCAATCGGCGGCGAGAACATTTCTCCGGCAGCAGTATGGACTGGCGTGGCACGTGAAGACCCGGGACACCAAAGTGCAGGTGCTCCGCGCAAAAGACCTGCAGTTGTTGCAGTCCAAGGCCACGCGGGATTTTGCCCGCAGCAAGTCCATTCCCGAATTCGCCAGCGAACTGGAGAATTATTTCGGCCGGCCCGTGATTGACGAAACCGGGGCGACCAACCGATACGACAAAACGATTGGGGATGTTCCTTCGCGCTGGATCAACGGACGTTCCACCGATGTGGACTTCAATAATCAGTTTCTGGAAACCGTCGGACTGGAGCTGATCGCGACCCACCGGTCGCAGGAACGGCTGCTGATGGACTGGTGGTGATTCCGGCTCCGGTCCAGCATGGCCACAGGGACACCACGATGGCGGGGGTTGGCCGCGCGAGCGTAAAGGGGTCGGTCAATGGTATTGAAATGTTTTTTCATTTGTTTGCTCTTTGCTTTCATTTCGCTCGGCGCTGCAGCAGCCACGTCAGATAGCCGCGACTGCCCATCTGCAGCCGCTTGGCTATCCATTCCAAGGGCATTGTCGTTGTGGACCGCAGCTCCGCCGCCACTTCCAACTTGCGGGCGTCTCCCTTTTTCGTTCGCG
>CAIMLG010000241.1 GCA_903842235.1 uncultured Verrucomicrobia subdivision 3 bacterium | reverse complement strand
ATGATTTTGATGAGCGTGGATTTGCCCGCGCCATTCGGCCCGGTGATGGCGATGCGGTCGCCCGCCATGATGTTCAACGACACGTCGTCAAACAGTTCGCGTCCGCCAAATGATTTGGAAAGTCCGGCTACGGTAAGCATGTAATATTTATAAAATGGCAGGGCCGCGCTGCGGCGCGGCCCGAAAATGAAGGACGAGCGACAGTTCGTCCAACCGTTGGTTATTTCGGCTTCAACTGCGGGAACAGGATCACGTCGCGGATGCTTTCCTGGCCGAGGAGCATCATGCACAGGCGGTCAATGCCGATGCCGATACCGCCGGCGGGGGGCATGCCGTGTTCCAGCGCCACAAGGAAATCCTCGTCCAGCTTTTGCTGTTCGCCGCCAGCCTGATGTTCCAGCGTGGCGCGCTGCTGGATCGGATCGTTCTGCTCGGTGTAGCCGGGGGAAATTTCCTGGCCGTTGATGCAGCACTCAAACACCTCGACGGTGGTCGGGTCGTCGGGCGTGAGCTTGGCAAGCGGCACGAGCTCCTTGGGGAGATGCGTGACGAAGGTGGGATCAATCAGCGTCGGCTCAATGAATTTGGAGAACACGGCGTTCGTCACTTCAAAATCCTCAAACTCCTTGCCAATCTCTGCGCCCAGGTCGTGGGCGCGCTGGCGGCGGGCGGCGGCCGAAATGGCGAACCAATCCGCGCCGACCTTTTCTTTGATGAGATCGTTGTATTTCGCGCGCCGCCACGGGCCGGTGAGGTTGATGATTTTCGGGGTCGAAAGCTTTTCGAGCGCGGCCACGGCGCCGTCGAACCGCGCGGCCGCCGAAGCGAGCACGTCTTCCACGTCCCGGTTGCCCTGGGCAAGATTTACTTTGTGCAAACCGATGGTGCCGATGGCGGCGAGAATCGCGCCGATGGCGGTCTGGGCAATTTCGGGCGATGGTTTTTTCCCGATTTCGTCCTGGGCGGTGGCGAGCGCGGTGCGCGCGTCACCGATGTTTTTCACAAACGTGGCGGCGGTGTTGCCGTCCGTCGCCTTCAACAACGTGCCCGTCATCTGCGTCGAAACGGCGTCGAGTTCCTGCAAAGCGTGTTGGATCGCCGCTTTCACGCTGGCATCCTGATTATGTTCGATGACGAGCGTGCCCAAAACTTTTTGCGCAATGGAGGTGATGAGTGACTCGACGGTTTCCATCATCGTCGCGTAGTCGCCAAAGGCGCAGTAAGCTTCGAGCATGGTGAACTCGGGATTGTGCCGGCGCGAGAGGCCTTCGTTGCGGAAGTTCTTGCCGATTTCAAACAACCGGTCCACGCCGCCGACGAGCAGGCGCTTGTGGTAAAGCTCCAGGGCGATGCGCAGGTAGAAATCGCAGCCGAGCGCGTTGTGCCGGGTGATGAAGGGCTGCGCGGCGGCGCCGCCGGGAATGGCCTGTAGGACGGGCGTTTCGACTTCGACGTAATTGCGGTCGTGAAAGAAATTCCGGATCTCGCGGACGATGGCGCTGCGCTTGAGCATCACGTCCTTGACCCCGGGATTCGCGATGAGATCGAGGTAGCGCTGCCGATAGCGGGTTTCGGTGTCTTCGAGACCATACCATTTGGCCGGCGGCGGGCGGAGCGACTTGGCCAAAATCACGAAAGATTCAAGTTTAACGCTCGGTTCGCCGGTCTTGGTGCGGAACAACGTGCCGGTGACGCCAACAAAATCGCCGAGGTCCAAGTGGGTAAAGGTGTGGAAACCATCGTCACCGAGGACATTTTTCTGGGCGTAACACTGAATGCGCCCGCTCTGATCGCGCACGTCAATGAACATGGATTTTCCCATGTCGCGGTGCGCGGTGATACGGCCGGCGACGGACACGCGCTGGCCTTCCGGCAGGGCGCCGGAATCGAAGCCGCTCCGGGCGGCGTGGCAGTTGCGGTCCGGCGCAAACTTGTTCTGGAACGGGAAAATCCCCTTGGCTTCCAGCGATTTGAGCTTGGCTTTGCGCTGTTCGATGAGTGAATTCGTGTCTTCCATAAAAATGGCGGCGGACATTAAACCATAAAAAAGAGGGTAAAACCAAGAAGCAAAGTGCAAACCGGCAACGGTAGCGGCGGCAAAGCGCTGATTTCGGCGCGATAACCCAAACGGGGGTAGAAAAGTGGGCTGACATTGCCATGCGCTCTCTACCAGCTTCTAACTCTGCATCGCGCATCCATGTCAGCCCACGGCAAGCTACGCCCGGTTCGCCGAAGCGCAAGGGGAAAAGTGGAAATATTTTTACAGCTTCTCCTCGCCAAGTTGGCGCGCGACCGGCTACATGTGAAACCAGTTGTAAGCGCTGAAAAACACCGGCCAGTCAATGGCGATTTCTGACACGAGCATGAAAGAAACCAAGCCGGCCAGCACCGTGAATTTCGCCGCGCTGCCCAAGCTTTTCAACGCCAGGTCCAGCCCAGCGACAAACAGCAATAGTAATGGGAGCAAAGCGCCCAGGAGCAGCCGGCCGGAAACGAAAAACGGTTGCGAGCGCGAGGGGTAGAAGCAGCTATGGAAATCGTAAACAATGGACAGGCCGGCGAAGAACGCAAAGGCCGCGGCGAGGCACGCGAGGCTGAACCAAACCGGCAGGCGCGGCGGGCGGGAAATTTTGCCGCTGGGTGCCGCCGGCGCGCAAACGCCCGCCAGCAGCAACGCGAGCGTCAAACCAACATAAACCAGATCCACGGCGGGGCTGGCCAGCGGTTGGTGATGCCATAATATTTCACCCTGCCATAAAGTGGCAAGATTGCCTTTCAAGAAATACCAAAGACCAGACAAGGTGAAAATCGGATGTTGGAACCATTCGCTGAAAGGCTGATGCGTCCAGCCGAGGAACTGGATTTTCGCGGTCGTGCCCGTGAAATCGCCAAAACTTGATCGACACCACATTAGCCATGCCAACATCGGTAGCAAGGCGCACGTTGCCAGCGCGGCCAACGCAGGCAAGGCGGCGGAGAATTTCCCGGTTTTAATCCAGCGCCGGGTCAGGAATAATACAAACAGGGCCGAGACGGCCAGTAATGGCAAATTACTGAGCTTGGTCAGGAAAGTCGCCGCCAGGGCTAACCCGGCCAGTGCGCCCAGTTTCCCGCTCGGAATTTCCGCCTTGGAAAACATTATCAGCAGGATGAAGGCGGCTCCGAATGCCAGCGGCGAAAGCACGTCGTTTTGAAGGCCATAAAACGCCGTTTGCGGGATGACAGCGAGCAGCGCCGGAACGCCCAGCCGCACCAGTTTTTGTTCCGGGAAAACCAGCCGGGCGGCACGCCAGCCCAGCCAGACCAAGCCGGCGACAAAAAACAGATTCAGAAAGCGCAGGCCGTAAAGCGCGCTTCCCCCACTCAATCCGCACCGATTTTCCAGCCGCCACCAGAGGCCCGCCAGCGTGTAGTAAAGCGGGGGTTGGGAAGCTTCATGGTTGAGGTTATTCCAGCCGGCCTCCCGAAAGCGCAGGGCCGGGGCAGCCCGGTCTGGCGGCAGCAGCCAGATCGGGGGCGGCACCCGGCCCCCGGGAAAATCCGGCTCGGTCGCCAAGAACTCCTGGGAGGAAAAGACCGCGATGTATTGGAGCGACTCGGCGGACAAATATGCCAAATGGCGCGGTAATTCCCCGTGCGAATATTTCACCACCAGATCAAAATGCGCCGGCTCATCCACATTATTAAAAAATGGAAAGGCGGCGGAAAAAATAAAAACATGAAGGGCGGCAAGCAGACAAAGGCCGGCGACCATCTGGCGCTCGCGCATTTCAGAAAACACGCCGACCAAGGGGGAATCTTTCGCACGCATGCCAAAAAAATTAAACGGGCTCAAGCCGGGCGAGAGCTAACCAGAAAGGGCAAGGCATTGCACGCGCAAACGAACCTTGCCTTGGCGGCCGTTGGGCCTACGATGCGGGGCGAACGAGTTAATTTTAAATGATCCGGTCATTCGCATTCACCACGCAGGGCAAGCTGCACACGAAGGACATTGAGCCCTTCCTGATGCCGACGCTGCTCGCGGACACCAACCTGTTTCTGTGGGTGGATCTCGAAAAACCCACGGCCTTTGAGAACAAGGAAGTGCTGGAACAGATCTTTCATTTTCACCCGCTGTCCATCGAGGATTGCGTCCAGCCGAGCCCCTCGCCCAAGGTGGAGGAGTATTCGCCCAAGGAGGAAGACCTCTTCACGCCCTATTTGTTCATGGTCATTCACGCGGTGGATTACAGCCGGAAAGACGGTTGTTTCGGCACGAGCGAGCTGAATTTTTTCCTCGGCAAGAATTTTCTCATCACCTACCACAATGAGGCGTTGCGCAGCGTTTCGATGGTGGAAGAGCGCGCGCTCAACGGCTCGATCAACATCGCGCGCGCGCCGGACCGGGTGGCGCATTCGCTGCTCGACAACTTGGTGGACAACTACAAACCCGCGCTGGACGAACTTTCGCTGGAAATCGCCGAACTGGAACAGCTCGCGTTTCAAAAACCCAGCAAGGAGACGCTGAACAAAATTTTACAGGTGAAAAAAGAGGTGTTGCACCTGCGGCAGATCATCGGGCCGCAGCGCGAGGTGCTGGGCCGGTTTGCCGCCGGGGAATTCAAGCTCGTCCGCCCGCATCTGGTGCCGTATTTCCGGGACATTTACGACGCCATCTTCCACATCGGCGAACTGGCGCATGGCTACACCGATTCGCTCACGGGCATTTTGCAGGTGTATCTGAACATGTCCTCCAACCAGACCGGCGAAGTGGTGAAACTGCTCACGCTCATCACCGTGATCACCACGCCACTGATGATGATCGGGACGTGGTATGGGATGAATTTCCACGACATGCCGGAACTGAGCCACCGGCACGCCTATCCCATCGCGGGGGTTTGCATGATTCTCTCCACCGTCGCGACCTACTGGTATTTCAAGCGGAAAAAATGGTTTTAACGGGCCGGGGCGCCGGCGGGTTACTGGTGAAACCAGTTGTAGGCATTGGGGAAAATCGGCCAGTCCACCGTGATTTCCGCCGCCAGCATGAACAGCAGCAACGCCGCCAGAACCGTGAATTTGGCTGTGGTTCCTAGCAATCCCAGCGCCCGGTCCAAACCGGCGGCAAACACCAGCAGGAATGGCACCAGCAGGCCCAGCAGCAGCCGGCCCGACGTGAAAAAGGGATGCGCGCGGGACGGATAAAAGCAGTTCTGAAAGTCATACTTCACCGACAGCAGCGCAAAAAAGGCGAACGCCGCCGCCAAGCCGGCCAAGCCCAACCACAAGGCCGGGCGCTGCCGGGCCGAAAAACCATTCTGCCGCTTCAGCAGGACGACGAGCACGACCAGCAACAGCGCCAGCGTCAGCAAAACATAAAACCAATTCATGGCGGGAAGGGCCAGCGGGCGCCGTTGCCAGAGCAGCTCCCCCTGCCAGAAAGACGCCAGATTGCCCCTCACAAACGCCCAAAAGCCCGGCGGCGTGAAGAGCGGATGCTGAAACCATTCGGCCAGCGGCCGGTGGGTCCAGCCGAGAAACTGGATTTTCAGCACCGAGCCGGTGAAATCGCCGAAAACAATTTTGCACCACGTCATCCAGGCGGCCATTGGCAGCAAAGCGCAGGCGGCCAAGGTGCTCAGCGCCGGGAAGGCCGGGCGCAGTTTTCCATCCCGCAGTAGCCAGAATGTTTTCAGCGCCAGGAAAGTGCCCGCCACCGCCAGCAGCGGCAGATTGCTGATCTTGGTTAGAAACGACGCAGCCAAGGCCAGGCCGGTGGCGGCGGCCAGGCGGGGCACGGGCGTTTCGGATTCCCAGAATTTCAACAGCAGCAGAAACGCCGCGCCAAACGTCAGCGGTGAGAGGATGTCGTTATTAATCGCATAAAACGTGGTTTGCGGCAGGAAGGCGATGAAGGCGGGCACGGCGAGGCGCACAAAGAAATTTTCCGGAAACACCTTTCGCGCCGTGAGCCAGCCCACCCAGACCAAGGCCAGAATGATGGGAAGGTTCAAGAAGCGCAACCAGTAGAGCAATTGGCCGCCATCGAGACCGAGGATCCTCCCTAATCGCCACCACAGGCCGGCCACGGAATAATACAGCGGGGGCTGCGAGGCCTCGTGATTTTTCACCTTCTCCCGCCAGAGATCCCGCTTCGCCAGCAGGTTTTGCTGGATGACTTGAATGGGGTAGGTCCAGGGCGGTGGCGCAATGCGGCCGCCGGGCTGGCTGGACGGCGGCCAGAGATATTCAATGGTGCCGTAAATGGCGATGAAGGGCAGCGCCTCATCGCAGGGCGGCGTCAGCGCCCGGGGCAGGTTCCCCTGCGAATAGCGCACGGCGAGATCAAAATGCACCTGTTCGTCCACGACGCTGAAAAAGGGGAAAGTTGCCGAAAAAACAAACACATGCGCCGCCGCCAGCAGACCCAGCAAAAGCACCCACCGGCGTTCGCGGCTTTCGGGGGTGGGGGCGGGTGGGTTCACGGATGGGCGAAAAGTTAAAGCGGCGGCGCGGGCAGCTCAAAGAAATTCCCACTGCGAAAACATCGCCGCCTGGCCGGCCAGTTGCCCATCATCCGCCAGCAGATTCCAGACGGTGGCCTGCTGGATGCGGAAACGGCGGCCGGTCTGGGCGATGCGGACGCCGGCATAATCCTCGATAAAGCCGCGCTCGGTGACGCGGGCCAGCAGCCGGGCGCGTTCGGCGCGGTTGGGCTCCTCGGCCGTAAGCCGCGAGGGCGTGCGGGTGAATTCCTCCCACGGCATTTGCCAGAGCCAAAGCGCGGTGCGGTTGCCGTAATTCAACACGGGATCCGCCTCGGTGCCGTGGGCGATCAGGACGAACGGCGCGAGAAAGATTTTTTCCGCCAGTTCCGCCGGCGAAAAACTCCCCGGCACCAAGTCGCGGCCGGTCCAGTGCTTCAGACTGCGCACCAGCGTCTGCGTGTGGGCGATGACGGCGTCGTTTTGCCAGACCTCTTTCACGCGGCCATGGTGAATCGTTTCGGCCTGGACGGCAATGTGTTTTGCAGGCTCGCCAAGAAATGGGGGCCGGTATAGAGTGGCCCCAATCTGAATTAATCTATGGCTGGCAAAATTCAAATCCCCGACGAACTCAAACAGACCCTGCCCCCGTCCAAGTGGGGCAAGGTCCTCGCCGCCACGCCCATCGTGATGACCGTCATCGCCACGATGCTCGCGGGGCTTGCGTCCAGCGAGATGACCAAAGCGCAATATGACCGCTCGCTGGCCGCGCAGCTCCAATCCAAGGCGGGCGACCAGTGGAGTTATTATCAGGCCAAGAAACTGCGCAGCGCCGTGGCCCGCAACACGCTGGATTTGCTCGCGGCCACCGCGGAAATCAAACCGCTGGAGCCCGCCAGCCTTACCGGCGCCGAAGCGGCCACCCTCGCCGCGCTGGTGAAAAACGAATTGCCGGCCGCCGATTTCGCCAAGTTTGATGAGCCGGTGCAAAAAGCCATGGAGGCCGTGGAAAGCGCCCGGCCGGAAGCGGAAGTCAGCGCCCGGCTGGCCAAAATCCCGCCGGCGGCGCTGGCCGCCGCCCTGACCAACGCGCAGGGGGCCGTCCTCGCCTTCGACAATGCGGCCAAGCCGATCAACAAGGCTTCGGATAAATTTGACGAATTGTTGATGCCCGGAGACAAATCCGTGTTTCGCAGTTTTTCCGCCGCGCGGCTGCGCTACACCGCCGCGCGCTACGAAACCGAGGCGCGGCTGAACCAGGGGGTGGCCGGGGTTTATGAACTGCAGGTGCGCCAGAATAATTTCACCGCCGAGCGACACCACCGGCGCAGCGGAAAGTTTTTCTTCGGGATGCTGGCGGCGCAAATGGCGGTGATCATTTCCACGTTCTCGATCGCGGCCCGGCAGAAGAGTTTTCTCTGGTCGCTCGCCGCCGCCGCCGGCATGGCGGCCGTGTCCTTCTCGGTTTACGTCTATTTGTTCATTTGACCGCGGGAAAAGCGCCGGCGCAGCCAGCCGCGCGCCGGATGTTCGAGGCCATAGTAAAGCAGCGTGGCGGCCACCAGCACCGCCGCCCCCGCCGCCAGCCAGACGCCGGTGCGCAGGGCCAGCGGGGCGGCGGCAAACCGCTCCGCCGGCAGGGCGACTTTCAAGAGCCGCTGCACGACGCCGTGGACGAGGTAGAGGGAATACGAAATCTCGCCGAGGAACACCAACGCCCGCCGCGCCAGCAGCCGTGAGAAAATTCCGTCCGCCCGGGACAAGCCCAAGATCAAGATCGCCACCGCGAGCAAAATGCCCATGGCCGCCGGCCAGCCATCACTCCGGCTGGCCAGCCACACGGTCACGAGCAGGCCTGCCACGCCGAGCGAATCCAGATGGGGCGGAAGTTTTTTGCCGGCCGCAAGCACTTGCCGGCGCAGTTCCCACAGCCACGCGCCGGCGAGAAACAGCAGGCTGACCGTGGGCAATTTCCATTCCGTGCGAAAAACCGCTTCCAGGCCGCACAGCGCCACGACGAAGCCGGCGGCCAGCCATTTCCCCCCGCGGGAACCTTTTTTCAGCAGCCACACTGCGAGCGGAAAAATGAAGAGATAGGCGAACCATTCCGCGCTGACCGACCAGTCGGGGAAATTCCAGCCGAAAAAATTCGCCGCCAGCCGCGCCCAGGCATGCAGCATGAGCGATTCCGGCAGCAGCCAGGCGAGCGGATAGGCGTTGGCGTTGTGCGGCAGCCCGGCCAGAGACGCGCCGGCCACCAGCAGAATCATCGCCGCGAGCGTGGCGAGATAGGCCGGGTAAATCCGCGCGAGCCGCAGGCCGAGGAAGCGAACGTATTCGCCCCAGGAAAAAACCGCGAAACGGGCGCGGTAGGTGTGCAGCAGAATGAAGCCGCTCAGGATGAAAAATAGCGGCACCGCGTTGGCCCCGGCGCCCAGGAACCAGTTAAATCCGGCGCTGGCGGGCAAGAGCGTGTTGGTGTCGGTGATAAAATGCAGCGAAACCACCCAGAGCGCGGCGAAGCCGCGCAGGCCGGTCAACGCGTCCAGTTGTTCGACGTTCGATGCGGCGGAAGTTTTCAGGCGCGGGGATGCGGGCCGAAGGAGTCCCCGGCCAAGTTTTATTTTCAGCTTAATCCAGCCGTTTCACGCGGATGTTTTTGTAGCGGACCACGCTCTTGGGATCGTGGCCCTGGAGGGCAAACGTGCCTTCCGCCAACTTGCGGGTGAAGGGCTTGCCGGGCTGGGCGCCGGGCGGCTCGGTGTATTCGAGCACGATAATATTATTGATCTTCACCGTCACCTTGTTGCCCTGGACGGTGATGTCCTGCGTCCACCATTCGTTGTCCTTGGCGGGCGTGTTGCCCAGGTTGGCCACGTCGTAGAGGCTGCCGGTTTTTTTCCAGTCGCTGTGGCTGACGTTGACCTGGCATTCAAAGCCGGTGGTGGGCCAGCTGGTAGGCTGATACTGGGTGTGGAAATAAATGCCGCCGTTGGAATTGGGCTCGGTCAGCACGTCCACCTTGAGCTCGAAATTCTTGAAGGGCTTTTCGTCGCCGACGTAAAACAGGTGGCAGCGCGCGCCGTGGGCCACGAAGGCGCCATCCACAATCTGCCAGGTGTTGGTGTTTTCCGTGGCGGTCTGCCAGCCGGCAAAGGACTGGCCGTCGAACAAACGGGTGAAGCCGGCTTCCGTCTGGGCGGCGGCCAGACCGGCGGAGCAAAGCAGGGCGACGAGGAGGGCGTTCATGGATTTCATGGGGCGACACTAGCAATCTGCCCGCCGCATTTCAACCTCAAGCTGTGAAAATTGGCGCTGGGCCGGCTCACCACGGGCGGTCGAGATCGGGGCGCTGCTTGCGCAGTTCCCGGACATCCGGCGGCCGCTCGGGAGCGGTTCCGCCGTTGTCCGCGATGGCTTGTTGGGCTTGCGCCTGAATCGCGGTCAGCTGTTCATCAATGACGCCGAGCAGTTCCGGCCGGCCCTGACCGGTCTTCGCCGAACAGGTGAAAACCGCCGGGGGTTGCTTGAACCAGGCGCTGATCTGGGCCAGGAACGCGGCAATATTCGCCGGGGTCGCGGCGGCCGATACCTTGTCGGTCTTGGTGAAGACGAGCACAAACGGGATGGCGTTGCGGGCCAGCCATTCCACAAAATCCAGATCGATCGCCTGCGGCTCCAGCCCGGAATCAATCAGCGCGAACACCAGGCAGAGATTCGGGCGGTGCTTGAGATACTGCGACACTGCCTGGTTGAACCGGGCGCTGTCCTTCTTGGCCCCGGCCGTAAAGCCGTAGCCCGGCAAGTCCACCAGCCGCCAAGTCTGGCTCATGGTGAAGATGTTAATCGTCTTGGTGAACCCGGGCGTGGGCGAGACGCGGGCCAAGCCCTGCTCGCCAGCGAGCAGGTTCAGGAGGGACGACTTGCCGACATTCGAGCGGCCAATGAAGGCAAATTCCGGGAGCGACTCGTCCGGGCACGCGTCCAAGTTTGGGGCGCTACAATCAAAAATGGCGGAGGAAATGTTCACGATATTAACTTGGAACTGATTGTCGCAGCAATTTCACCGGACGGAAACACCTGTTTTGGCCGGAGCCCCGCCGGTTCTATTTCTGGTAAGCCCAAAGCACGCCCTCGTTGTTCATCGTGAAGCGGTCGCCCGTCACATTACCGGTGGTGGTGCCGGCGCCCTCCCAGTGCAGGGTGAGTTCCATGCCTTGGCGCTGGCAGGTGGCGTTGACCTCTTTTTTCAAATCGCCGCGCGCCGGCACGGAAAAGGTAACAGCGCTGCGGCCGTGGCCGTTTTTCGCGATAGTGAACGTGCCGGATTGGATGGTCAGCGTTGCGCCGTCATGGGCGAGGGCGCAGGGCACGGCTCGGCCATCCACACTGACGAGCTGGTAAACGCCGGCGAGATCGGAGTTATTGTTGGTGGCCAAGCCGTTCTTCTGGCAACCGGTCAAAGCCAGAAGGACAATGAGGGCGAGCAGGCCGAGCGCCAGCAGGCGGGGCAGGTAAGCGGCAAGCGTAACGGGGTGGGCGGGCGCGGGTGTTTTCATGCCGCTTTTATAGCGCAAAGGGCGGACTGGAGGTGAATTGATAAATTCGCGGGCGACATTGGGAAAATCAATTCTTACCCGCAGCGGAAAACCATTTCTGCCGGCGGCACCTTTCCGTTGAATTTTTGCCTGATATGGCGCATCTTCGCTCACCCTTTATGAAGCGACTTATTGCCCGGCTTTACCTCAGCTGCCTGATCAGCTGGACCGCGTGGTCGGTGAGCGCCGCCGACCTCACCTGGTTCACCGATCTGGCCAAAGCCCAGGCGCAGGCCAAGAGCGAGCAGAAGACGGTGCTGCTCTATTTTCACGGTTCCGACTGGTGCCCGACCTGTGTTGAATTCCAGCAGCAGGTGATCCAGACGCCGGAATTCATCCACTACGCCCGGCAAGCCCTCGTGCTGGTGGATGTGGATTTTCCAGACAAGGTCAAGCAAGCCGCCACCCTGAAGCGCGCCAATCTCGCCCTGCAGGCCAGATACAATATTGCCGGATACCCCACGCTGGTGCTGGTGGATGAAGCGGGCAAAACGCTATTTCAAGAGGTGGATTACCATGGCGGCGGCCCGGCGGAGGTGCTGCCCAATCTCAAAAAACATGCGCCGCTGCCGGCCACGCCGGGGACGGCTGCCCAGTTCAATAACTTGAGCGTGGCGGAATTTGCCCAACTGGCCGCCGATAAAGCGAATGTGATTCTGGACGTGCGCACCGCCGAGGAATTTGCCGAGGGCCATATTGCCGGGGCCGTGAATCTGGACGTCTCCGCCCCGGGCTTTGCGGCGAAAGCCCAAGCGCTGGATCAGCACAAAACCTACCTGGTGCATTGTGCCAGCGGGGCGCGCAGCGTCCGGGCCTGCACGCAGCTCGCCCAACTCCATTTTGCCAAACTTTACAACCTGACCGGCGGAATCAAGGCTTGGACGAAGGCGGGAATGCTGGTGGAAAAATAATTGCCGCGGTCGGGGTCGCGGCTTGCGGACGAAAGCCGCCGTTTTTCCAACGCTTGAACTGGCCGCAAGACCGGCGCTCGGCCGAGCGCCCGCCGACAGACTTACTATTGTAATTGAACCCGATAAAACATCTGCGGCTGGCCGGGCTGATTGGTGTAGGGCGAGGCGGCATTGTTGGTGGACCAGGGACCCGTCACATTGGTCGCCTGCAGCAGCACTCCCTGCGGCCAACTGAGCACCAGATTGCCCCCGGCAGGCAACACATTGAGGGTTGCCGGCGGATT
>CAIMLG010000240.1 GCA_903842235.1 uncultured Verrucomicrobia subdivision 3 bacterium | reverse complement strand
GGCCGCAGGGCGACACCGGTTTGACCGGCCGCAAGATCATCGTGGATACTTACGGCGGCATGGGCCGTCACGGCGGCGGCGCCTTCTCCGGCAAAGACCCGACGAAAGTGGACCGCAGCGCGGCCTACATGGGGCGCTGGGTGGCCAAGAACATTGTGGCCGCCGGCCTCGCCTCGCGTTGCGAACTCCAGTTCGCCTACGCCATCGGCCATCCTGACCCCGTGAGCGTACACGTCGAAACCTTTGGCACGAACACGGTGGCCAACGACCGCATCATCAAAGCCGTCAACAAGGTGTTCAGCTTCCAGCCGTCCGACATTATTGACCAACTTGACTTGCGCCGGCCGATTTACTCGAAGACGACCAATTATGGTCACTTCGGCAAGAGCGACAAAGCGCTCACCTGGGAAGCCACGGACAAGGTTGCCGCGTTGAAAAAAGCCCTCTAACACTCCTCGAAGGGTTGGAGCGAAGAGTTCCAACCCTTCAAACTTTCTAAAAACTATGTCCAAAGCCAAAAAATCCGCTTGCGATTGTGCCTGCGCCTGCCTCAACGAAGTCAGCGCCACCTTCGCCCAATACGCCGCGCAGACGCCGGCCGGCAAAGATTATATCGTTCGCGATATCTCGCTCGCTGAATGGGGTCGCAAGGAACTCAACGTGGCCGAGCACGAAATGCCCGGCCTGATGTCCGTGCGCAAGAAATACGCCAAGACCAAACCGCTCAAAGGCGTGCGCATCACCGGCTCGTTGCACATGACCATCCAGACCGCCGTGCTCATCGAGACCCTCGTGGCCCTCGGCGCAAACGTGCGTTGGGCGAGCTGCAACATTTTCTCCACGCAAGACCACGCCGCCTCCGCCATTGCGGCGACCGGCACGCCGGTGTTTGCCTGGAAGGGCGAGACGCTCGAAGAATATTGGGAGCTCACGCTCAAGGCGATTTTGTTCCCCGGCGACCTCGGCCCGGAACTCGTGGTGGATGACGGCGGCGATGTGACCCTGCTCATCCACAAAGGCTACGAACTCGAAAAAGGTTCCAAGTGGGCCTACGAAAGCAAAGGCGACAGCCACGAAGTTTCCGTCGTGAAAGCGCTCCTGCGCCGGCTTGCGAAAGAGAAGCCCGGCCTTTGGACGAAGATCGTCAAGGACTGGAAGGGCGTTTCCGAAGAGACGACCACCGGCGTGCATCGCCTTTACCAGATGAAGGAAGCGGGCACCCTGCTCGTTCCCGCCATCAACGTGAATGATTCCGTCACCAAGTCCAAGTTCGACAACCTCTACGGCTGCCGCGAATCGCTGGCCGACGGCATCAAGCGCGCCACGGACGTCATGCTCGCCGGCAAAGTCGCCGTCGTCTGCGGCTACGGCGATGTGGGCAAAGGCTGCGCCCATTCGCTCCGCGCCTATGGGTCCCGCGTGGTCGTCACCGAAATCGACCCGATCAATGCCTTGCAGGCGGCGATGGAAGGTTTTGAAGTCAACACCGTCGAAAGCACCCTCGGCGTGGGCGACATCTATGTCACCACCACCGGCAACTGCGACATCATCACCGCCGCGCACATGCTGGCGATGAAGGACCAAGCCATCGTCTGCAACATCGGCCATTTCGACAACGAGATCCAAGTGGACGCCTTGAAGAAGGTCAAAGGCCTGCGCATTGAGAACATCAAGCCGCAATACGACCGCTACTATCTGCCCGGCGGCAAGAAGAGCATCTACATGCTGGCCGAAGGCCGCCTCGTGAACCTCGGCTGCGCCACCGGCCACCCGAGCTTCGTGATGTCAAACTCGTTCACCAACCAGACGCTCGCGCAGATTGATCTCTGGGCGAACAAGGATAAATACGAGAAGACCGTCTATCGTCTGTCCAAGAAGCTGGACGAAGAAGTGGCCCGCCTGCACCTGGAAAAGATCGGCGTGGTGCTGACCAAGCTCTCCAAGAAACAAGCCGAATACCTCGGCGTGTCGGCGGACGGCCCCTACAAGCCGGAACACTACCGCTACTAAAAGTCTTTTCCGCAATATTTCACAGGCGCGTCAGCAATGACGCGCCTTTTTGTTTTTATCCCAAAGGGATTACGTCATTCAGCCCAGGGTTGGCCGCGCAGCGGGCTACCTTGGGTCACGGCGCAAATGGATTTCAACCCTGAAGGGGTTGCAGCGGCGGGGACATTGGACGGAGTGATGCAACCCCTTCAGGGTTGGAGAATTATTGGTGCAGATACCCAGGGTAGCTCGTGCCGAGCAACCCTAGGCTGAATGACGCAATCCCTTTAGGATTGAGCCGCGCGAAATCCGATGGCGTGGGGGCTTCAGCCCGCTTCAGCGCACGCAGGGACGGAGACGCTGGAACTTTTTCTGCGGGCGGGTGGGCGGGAGTTGAAGCGGCGTGAACGCCGCGCGCCGCTGACGGGCTGCGCCGCGCGAAACTATTTCACCTTTTCGACCACAAGCATTTCCACCGGCTCGCGGCTAGGCACGAGTTCGAGGCCGAACTGATTGAATTGATTGCTTAACAATTCTCGAACATTTGCAGCCCTGACCTCTTTGACACGACTGTTGGATGTCCACTGGAAGGTGAAATTATATCGATTGGTGGAATCGCTTCGATCAACTAACGGTCTATCGAAGAAATTTTCCAAGGTGTTCGCAACTTCCTTTAATGTTCTATTCTGAAAGTAATATGTATGAATTTTTTTGGCAAATGATTGCCCAGATTTACCAGCACCGAATTTTTCCGGAATGACCAGATGCGCCTCCAGTTTTCCGGCATCTTTTACTTTCAAGACAAACACATCGGCATCCAGGGTCTTCACATTTGCAATCAATCCAAACTGCTTTTGAATTTCCGCTTTTAATGCGGCTGTGTTCTGACCTTTTGGCAGGCTGTTGATCATGTCGTAATTTCCCTCCGGCGACTGTTCAGGCATAACAGTTCGGACGGGTGGCCAGAAGCCATAGGCGATTTCAAGGAGCGTGGTTGCGTTTCCATTTACAAAAAATTGCTTTCCATCATCCATATAATTTCCACCACTGCGGGTTGGATAGCGGGTAGGGCGAATAATTACTGCTGGCGGGGCCTTTTTTAGCAAAGGAATGCTGTTCGAATTCAGCGCCCAAATTTTCTCGTAAATCGCATCCGCTGATGATGCATCGGATTTATTTATGAAAGTGGTCGTTACAACTGTTGCCGTTCCCGCCGCGAGCAACACACCCACGCCAACCACCACCGCCGTGTTGATTTTCATCCATGCCATAACTTTCAATGCTCCTTTGATGAGGGTTAAGGTTGAACCGCTGACCGCCGCGCCTTTCGCCGCCGCTGTAACCGTCGCCGCCAAACCCACCGGCGCGGCTTGCACGGAGTTCGCGGAAATCGCTGCTGTCAACACCGTGGCCGTCAGCGTCACGCCGCGTTTGGTGAAGAAGGCGCGCAGCTTTTCCACGGCGCGGGTCACGCGCTTTTTGGCTGCGTCTTCGCTCGCGCCCAGCGCCACGCCGACTTCGCCCAGGGTTTTGCCCTCGAAATACCGCAGCACCAGCGCATCGTGATCCTTGCGGCCGAGTTGGGCCAGCCCGGCATCCAGCAGCGGGGCGATATGCGCCCACGTTTCCGGCGCGGGTTCGTTCAGGGTGGATTGCATATAGGCCTCCTGTTCGCGGAGTTGGCGGCGGCGTTGCATGGTCAGGGCGTTGGCGGCGGCATAGCGGGCGGTGCGGCACAGCCAGCCGGCGAGCACCGTGGGCGGGCGGAGCGCGGCGGCCTTGCGCGCGAGGATCACAAACACCGCCTGCGTTACCTCGTCCGCCAGATGCGGGTCGCCGACCTGCCGGAGGGCGACGGAATAGACGAGATTGATGTGCCGCGCCACCAAGGCGGCGAAAGCTTCGTCGGATTGGTGCCGGGCATACTCGGCCAGCAGCGTCAGGTCATCGGTCATCACCCATATTATTTACGCCAACGCCAAAAAGGGACAAAGTTATTTCAGTTCTTCACCCTTTTCACCACGAACAGGCTTGCAGCAGCAGCAAGGAGGCAAGGCGATGAGGATGAAATCACTCATTGCGTCCGGTGATGGCAACATTGCGGCGGCTGGTCTCCGCGACACAGCCGCGCTCCGCCGACGGGCTGCGCCGTAGCATCAGGCATCTTGCCGCCAGGAGGGGCCGACGAACTTCTGTTGAACAACGAAGGAACAAAGAAACCAAGTTGAACAGTTTTCTTCGTTCCTTTGCATCTTGGTTGTTTGAACGGTTTTTCCGCCGGGCTGAAAGCCACGACTCTACGGCCAGCGGGATGCCCGCCGCTACCGGCGGCGCAGCAGCGGAGAATTGAACCCCGAAATACACGGAAGCAACCCCGCGCCGGAGGCGCGAAATCTTTGTAGCTCGCGAAACCAGAAGAGGCCAAAGCTCCGTAGGAGCGGCCTATATCGCTCCTAAGCCGGAACCATGCAGTTGAACCGGATGGGCTGGCGGCGACTTGCCGCGTAGGACAGGCGTCGCGCCTGTCTCCAAATATAAATTCCCCTCCCCTTTTGGTGACGTCCGCCCAAGCGACGAAACCTACGCCTCAAGGCGACCATTCAAAGTCAGAGACAGGCGCGACGCCTGTCCTACGGCATGAATCCGGCTAAGGAGCTTGATGAAATGTTTACGGGCGGTTCTACAAATATGCCGCGCCTACGGCGCTACCCAGCCGCGCTCCGCTGACGGACTGCGCCGCGCGAAACTATTTCACCTTTTCGACCACGAGCATTTCCACCGGCTCGCGGGTGAGCGAACAGCGTCATGGAATGCGGTAGCAGAGCGGGATCGGCATGGTTTTAGCATCAATGGTTGATTCCAACATCAGGCCGCAGCTTTTGAAATTGCGCGACGCCATTGGTGGAAATCGTTTCCGCGTATTGGATGTCGAGATACTTCAGTTTTGGTAACAGTGTCAATTGCATGAATCCTTCGTCGGACATTTTGTTTCCCCGAATCTCCAAGTGATTGAGATTGGTGAGGCCGGTTAGTCGGCTGACACCCTTGTCCGTCACGCCGCCCGACCAGATGTTAAGAAATTCAAGGCTTTTGACGTTCGATAACGTATCAATAATGCCGTCGTCGGCATTGAAATATCTTAGCGAGTGCAGATGGGGCATGGCCAGGAATGGCGCGATAGATTTTCCGGTGAAAACCATTGGGGCGATATCAATCGTTTCCAAGTGGACCAACGGCGAGAGCGGCTCCAATCCTTTTGCTGATTCATAGGTGTTAATTAACCGAAGCGTCTTGAGCTTGGAAAGTTTGCTCAAGCACGGCATGAACCGGTCGGTTATCAAAGCCGCCTGTATTACAGGGTCGCCAATCCGCTGACGCTTGAAATCGTCTTGCGTCTGTTTCTCTTCGTCAGAAAGTTCCCCTAGAAGCTGCGCTCTTGTCTCATTGGATTCCTCCATCACAGTGAACCAGAGTTCGAGGTTCTCAAGGTTGGTCAGGTTTTGAATTACCTTCATCTGCTCGGGCAGAAATTTGCAATTGATAACCTTCAGGCTTTTGAGGGATGTCATCTTTTCGATTTCGTCAAAAGGCCGCTGCTTGAGATCTGTAGCTGTAAACTGTAGCTCTTGGACACCGGCCATCTGGCCCAAAATCATGAACGCCTCATTGGTTGCGCCCCATACATCAAGCCCCTTCACTTTTCGCACTCCACGAACATCCTGATAGGAAGGATAAACGGACAAAGATTTCTCCTTGAGCCGCGATACGATTGCAGGCTCATGAGGAAAGATGTCGTTGGTGAGGACTACAGTGGTTGTGCCTGTCACAATAAGTATTATGGCCGTGATCGCTGCCGCCATTTTGGCTTTAGCCCAAGCCATAAGGTTCAGAACTCCTTTCACAAGGGCAAAGGTTGAACCGCCTAGCGCTGCACCTTTCGTAATCCCGACGACGGAAATTGTTTTCGCCAAGCCGAGCGGCGCAGCTTGCACGGAGTTTGCAGAAATCGCCGCCGTCAAGACCGTCGCCGTCAGCGTCACGCCGCGTTTGGTGAACCAGCCGCGCAGCTTGTCCACCGCGCGAGCCACGCGCTTCTTGGCCGCCTCTTCGCTCGCGCCCAGCGCCGCGCCGACTTCGCCCAGGCTCTGGCCATCGAAATACCGCAGCACGATGGCGTGGCGATCCGCCGCGCTCAGCTTGGCCAGCGCGTCGTCCAGCAGCGGCGCGATGTGCAGCCAGACGTCGTCGGCATTTTCATTCAGGGCGGTTTGCATGTGGGCCTCCTGTTCGCGGCGGGCGCGGCGGATTTCGCGGCGGATGTGGGTGAGCGCCGTGAGCCGCGCGGTTTCATAGAGCCAGCCCGAGAGGACGACTTTGGCGCCGAGCCGCCCGGACTTTTTGGCGAGGATGACGAAGACGGCCTGGGTGATTTCCTCGGCGGCGTGGGGGTTGCGCGTGTGGCGCAGGGCGACGGAATAAACCTTGTCCACATGGCGCGCCACGAGCGCGGCAAAGGCGGCTTCGGAGCCTTGCGTCAGGTATTGCCGCAGCAGGGCGGGGTCATCCAGTTCGTGCATCTGCTATTAAATGCCGCCAAAGGGCCAAAGGGGACAGAATATTTTTAGCGGTTGCGGCCGAGGGCGAAGCCGCTCGTCAAACAAATCGGCACCGACACCGGGCGATCGCCTGTTCGCGCCGGTTGGGAATTCGGCCTTCTGACGGCTGGCTTGGGTAGTTTTCCAACGTCGCCCACCGCCAAACTGGCGTTTTTTGTCCATTTTTACCTAAAGTGCTGCAAATCAGCCTGTTTCATTACTTTCGCCCCGCAAAATCTGCCCGGATCGTGCGTTATCCTGCCAGGATTGCCCTCTCTCCTGCCAGGATTGCCCTCTCTCCTGCCAGGATTGCCCTCTCTCCTGCCAGGATTGCCCTCTCTCCTGCCAGGATTGCCCTCTCTCCTGCCAGGATTGCCCGCACTCCTGCCTGAACTGCCCGTGGTCCTGTCAGGATTCCCCACACTCCTGCCTGAACTGCGCGGACTCCTGCCTGAATTGCTCGTCATCCTGTCAGGATAGCTCGTGGTACTGCCTGAACTGTCCGCGCTCCTGCCGCGATGGCGCGTAGTCCTGCCTGAATTACCCGTGATTCTGTCAAGCTTGACCGTGGTCTGGCTTGGATTGACCGCGCGGCGGGCAGGCTGGCCCGCGCTTCGGGCTGGTCGGGGCGCCCGGCGAACCGAATAATCCGTTCGCCGGGCTTGAGGCCGCAAAATCATTTTTGCTTTATCCGGCTTGTGCTAGATTCGTTTCACCATGAGCAAAGAATTGGATACGCCCCGGGATATGCTGGTCATGCAGGAGCTGCAATTGCTGCTGGCGGAGAAGCGCGCGGCGCTCTCCACGCTGCGCACGGGCATTGCCATCTTCGCCTTTCCGCTCTCGGTCTTGAGCGTGCTGATCGCCACCTCCAAATCTTACGAGCTGCACACGGTCCTGCACTGGCTGGTGCCGCTGTTGCTGCTGAACCTCGCCCTGCTCGGGCTGGCGGTGTATCTGGTCACCCACGCGCTGCGGCGGTTGCAACATTACAACCGCCTGATTGATGAGCTTAAGCGCAAGCACACCCGGCTGGCGCAACTGCTGGCGTGAGCCGCGCGGTCACTTCGCCGGCGTGAAGCGGTAAAGCACCACGCCGTGCGGGGGGATGGCCAGCAACAGGGCGCCGTTGGCCGTGTTCAGTTGCGCCACCTCTTTTTGCCGCCACAGGTCGCGCACGGTCAATCGGCCGGCGAGGCCCACCGGGCTGAAGGCGCTGAAGGACAAGTTCAACGGCTGGGTGCCAAGATTGAAAAAACCCACCGCGCGACTGCCATCGGCCAGCTTCTTGGCATAGGCGCGCAGGTGACCGTCCTTGAGCACGCAGGTGGCCTGCTGGCCAAGCGGGTCTTGATCAACGGCGAGCACTTCATCATTGCTTAGGAGGTTGAGCGTGAAGTCATCAAACTTTTCCATGTCGCACCCGATGAGCAGGGGCGCGGCGAGCAGGCACCAGAGGCTGATGTGGGTGTATTGCTCGTCCACCGTCAGGTGCGTGGGATGCAGGTTGCCCCAGCCGACTTCACCGACGATGAGCATGTCGGGATCGTTCCAATTGCCGGGCTTGGCGAACGGCGCGGCCTTGTCCTGGTTAAAGCCGATGCTGCTCATGCTTTTCCAGGTGTCGGTGATGTCGCCGGTGGTGCGCCAGCAATTGCCGCCCACCTGGTCGCCCCATTCCCAGACGTCGCCCATGCCGTATTGGCAAAGGCTGTAAACAATGTCGCGCGGTTGGGCGGCCAGCGCCTCGTGCATGATGGCATACGGCTTCATCAAATCCGCATGACTGCTGGGATGGGCTCCGCTCCAGCTCCCGGCCGCCAGCGGATAATTGGTGGAGTTTCCCCGCCGCGCTTCCATGGCTGGCGCATAGGAGCACCAGTCGTATTTCAAATAGTCAAAGCCCCATTGCGCATACTTCGCCGCGTCCTGCCATTCACGATCGAAGCTGCCGGTGCAGTTGCCGCAGGTCCACGGGCCGGGCGAGGAATATAAACCCGCCTTCAACCCGAGCTTGTGGATGTAATCCGCCAGCCCCTTCATGTCGGGAAACCGGGCGTTCGGCACGATGTTGCCCTGGACGTCGCGGAACGCCCCCTGCAACGTCGGGTCTTTGGAGTTATGGCGGTTCTGCCAGAAGTCGTCCACGTTGACGTAAGTCCAGCCGTGATTGATGAGGCCGCTCTTGACCATGGCGTCCGCCGCGCGCTTGACGCGTTCGGCGGAAACTTCGCCAGCAAAACAGTTCCAACTGTTCCAGCCCATCGGCGGCGTCAGCGCAATCCGGTCGCCACAGACGATGCGCAATTCCTTTTCCGCCGTGCCGAGGGAGTTTTTTGCGACCAAGGTGACAGTGTAATTGCCTGACACGTTATCATGGGTCAGGAAATAACCCCCTTTGGCATCGGCGGGAACCGCTTGCGGACGGGGCAAGGTGCCGGTGATGTGGCCGGTCTTGGCGTCCAACTTCAAGCCACTCGGGAGTTTCTTGGCGGAAAAGCTCATCGGCCGATCGCCCGTCGCCGGAATCGTGAACAGAAACGGCGAGCCGGGCCGCACGCCCACAACGCTCGCGCCGTTGATGCGTGGGGTGACCGGAGCGGGCGGCGTTAAAATGTACGGCGCAACCGGAGGCAGAACCGCGCCGCCGCTCGTGGCAAAGGTTTTGGCGCCGGCGGTTTCAAACTTCGCCTCCGCCCAGTCGGCGTGGTCAAAGCTGATGCCGTCGTCCGCATCGCTGACCGCAAGCTCCAATGCTGTCACCCCGGTGACATCCACCTCGCAGGCTTTGGCGGCGGCGCCGGCGCGCATCACGCCGCTTTGCCAGAGCACTTTGTCATCGCCGCGCACAATGAATTCAATACTGGCACTGGGATTTTTGTTAATCTCGTCATCCACGCCCACGCGGGCGGAAAATTTCTGCGCCCCGCCATCGAGCTTGAGGTTCAGCGTGCTGTCGGCGTGCGTGCCGAAGCCGCGCTCGAATACTTTGCCGCCGAGGGTCAGCGCGTGGCCGTCCACGGATTTGTTTTTCTGCGGCGCGCCAAAGTCCTGCGTGGCGACGGCCAGGTTTAAGTCATCGAGCCAGACGGTTTCGGCGGAAACCGACGTCACCGTGAGGGCGGCCAGAAGGGGATAGAACAGCGTTTTCATAGTGGAAATGGAATTAATGCGGGGTGATCTTGTGGTGGCGCGAAGCAGCGGTCAAGCCAGCTTTAACTTTGCGGCGATCCGGGTGGCGGCGTCATGCCGGCGCAGCACCGGCGCGATTTCCGGATGCACCTCGGGATTGCCCATGGCCGAGAGGAATTCGCACGTGGCCCAGCCGGCGGCAAACGACTGATACTGCGCGTCCCATTTTTGAAACCATTTTTCAATTTTCGCATCCGGCCACGGCCAGCGCGGCGGTTTCTGCCGGATGCCGCAGCGCCACGGCTTGGGCGTCAGCCGCGCGCGAAAACATTTCTGGGCCCGGCAGAGCCGGTGATAAAGCGGATCGGTGCCCAGCGCCGTAAACACGGCGTCGGTGGCCGGCGAATCAGCGTCCATCAAGGCGTGCGTGGCCAGCAGGCGAAGCCCGGCGCGGGTGCGGTAAATCCGCCAGCCCCAGCCGGGCTGGTTCCGCGTCCAGGCCGCCACTTTGGCGAGGGCGTCTTCCAGCGTCAGGCCTTGGGCGCTGCCGGAGCCACCGAACAATCGCTTGAACAGGCCGGCCGGTTTCGGCTCCGGCAAATCAATGTCCACAAACATCACGCGGGCGGTATTAAGAATCTGGCAGCCGTAGGCATTGCGGGTCACGACGGCGGCGACCCCGCCGGAAGCATCCTTGATTTCCTCCAGCACCGGCTCGCGAAACGGGCGGTCGGGATAGTAACCGCCGTGATTGAGCAGCCGGTCTCCGGCGCGAAACCGATCTGCCAGTTGCCGAGCCGCTTGAACGGCCAGGGCTTGCGCGTCAGCCAGACTTTGTGTGGACCAGCGCCAGCAGAAAAAATTTCCACTTTCGCCGCGCGCCCAGTAAGGAGGGAAGTTCATGCGGCGACAATGAAACAGAATTCGCCCGGTTTCAAGATTGTTTCGCGCGGCGGGCGTGAATTGGTATCGTGGGCGCATGACGACGCTGCTCATCGCCACACGCAACGCCCACAAGGTCAGGGAAATCCAGGCCATCCTCGGCGCGGAATTTCGCTGCCTGACGCTGAAGGAATTTCCCGCCGCACCGCCGGTGGTGGAGGACGCCGAGACCTTTGCCGGCAATGCGACGAAGAAGGCAGTGGAACTGGCAAGGTGGCTGATGGGGCAACCTTCAACCTTGAACCTTCAATCTTCAATGCCGAACTATGTGCTCGCGGATGATTCGGGCCTGGAGGTGGACGCCTTGAACGGCGCGCCGGGCGTGCATTCCGCACGCTTTGCGGCGTTGGACAAATCGGAAAACTCCCACGACGCGGACAACAATGCCAAGCTGCTGCGGCTGCTGAAAGATGTGCCGCTGGAAAAACGCACCGGCCGTTTTCGCTGTGTCATCGCACTGGTGCCGGTGCCGGCGGAAAAAATTGAAAGCGCGTCGCCGGTTTGTTACGCGGATGAGTTCGAGCCCCAACTTTTCGACGGCGCCTGCGAAGGACGGATTCAATTTTCCGCCAGCGGCGCGGGCGGCTTCGGCTATGACCCGTTGTTTGTGCCGAATGGCCATACCCAATCCTTTGCCGAACTGGGCGAGGAGGTGAAAAACCAGTTGAGCCATCGCGCCCAGGCGCTGGCGAAGCTGAAAAAGTTCCTTACCCGATAAAATCAGCGAGCCACCGGCCGCGTTGATCCGGTGGCCGTCCGCAAGGACTCATTTCAGCAGGCTGCCGATCTGGAGTTTCTTCCGCAGCTTGCCGTTGTCCGCGCACATCCGCAATTTTCCGTTGGGCCCCGGCTGGGTGTAAAATTCGCCGCCGGCGTTTTCCAGCAGCAGGCTACCCGCCGCCACGTCCCAGAGGTTGATGGTGCGTTCGAGATACACGTCGAGGCGGCCGGTCGCGACGTAGGCGAGTTCCAACGCGGCGGAGCCGAGGATGCGGATTTTTTTCACCTTGCCGGCAATCCGAATGAAGTGCGGCAGGCTCTTTTCAAAATTGTCGTGCGTCTTGGAAAAGCCCATGGCCACGATGCAATCCTTCAGCTGGGTGCGGTTGCTGACCCGGACGATTTTCCCGTTCAGGCGCGTGGGCTGGCCTTTGATGGTGGTCCAGAGTTCGTTGGTGAACGGATCGAAAATGACGCCCACCACCGATTGCTGGCGATGCTGGAGGGCGATCGAAACTCCCGCGTGCGGCAGGCCGTAGAAATAATTCACCGTGCCGTCAATCGGATCAATCACCCAGCGATATTCCGCGCTGGTGTCGCCGGTGGTGCCCTCCTCCCCCAGCACGGGAATCTGCGGAAACGCGGCCGCGAGAATGTCCTCGATCAGAGCCTGGCAGCGCACGTCTAGTTCCAGCTTGATATCGTGGGCTTCGGCGCAATTGACACGCTTGGGCTGGTGCCAGTTGGCGTGCATGACCTGACCGGCGGCGCGGGCGGCTTTGACGGCGACGGCAAGTGCTTTCGGGAGCGAAACGGTTTTCATGATAAATTAATTCAAGGCGGCCAGCGCGTTTTGAACCTGCGCCAACTTGGCCTTCCAATCCGCCAGCCGCTGCTCGTGTTCGGCGAGGACGGCGGGCGGCACTTTTTGCGTGAAGTTCGGGTTGCCCAGCTTCTGCTCAACCTTGCCGATCTCGGACTGGATTCGTTCCCCCTCCTTCGTGAGCCGCACTTTTTCCGCGCCGAGGTCAATCAAGCCTTCCAGCGGCAGAAAGATTTCGCCCAGCGCATTCGCAGCGCTCGGCGTGCCTTTGGCGGGCAACCAATCGGCGGCCACCACTTCCACGACTTCGGCGTTGAGCAGCAGCTTCAGCACTTCCACCTCCGCAGTCGCAAGATCGCCAGCGGGTTTGAGGATGAATTTTAATTTCTTGGCCGGATCCAGCTTCAGCTCGCGGCGCAGGTTGCGACCGAGGGAAACCAGTTCATATTTGGCGGCAGCGACTTTATCCGCCACGTCGTCCAGACTGAAGTATTCCTTTTCCTGCGCGGTAAATGGCTTGGGCCACGCGGCGAACATGATGGTCTGGCCGCCTTGGTTTTCCGGCAGTTCCTTGCTGTAACCCATGCCGTGCCAGAGTTCCTCCGTGATGAACGGCAGGAACGGATGAAACAGCCGGAGCGTATTGCTGAGGACGAAATCAATGACCGCCAGCTTGTTCGCCTTGAGCTTTGCATCCTCGCTGTAGAACGCCGCCTTGCTGGCCTCCACATACCAGTCGCAATACTCGCTCCAGAAGAAGCGGTAAAGCGCCTGCACGGCGGTGGCGAAGTTGTAGGTCGCGAGGGTCTCGCTGACTTCCTGGATGGCCAGATCGAGGCGCAGCAAAATCCATTTGTCGTCGCTGGTGAGCAGCGCGGGATTGATCTCTCCTTCCGTTTGTCCGTCGGCGCTGCCGACCATCTGGCGGAAGCGGCAGGCGTTCCAGAGCTTGTTGCAGAAATTGCGGCCCAATTCGACATTTTGTTCGTCGAACAAGATGTCCTGGCCGAGCGGCGCGCTGCGCATTGTGCCGAACCGGAGCGCGTCCGCGCCATATTTGTTGATGAGATCAAGCGGGTCGGGCGAATTGCCAAGGCTCTTGGACATCTTGCGTCCCTGCTTGTCGCGG
>CAIMLG010000239.1 GCA_903842235.1 uncultured Verrucomicrobia subdivision 3 bacterium | reverse complement strand
GCGGTGGCGTTAGCCGCCGCCGCCAGCATGAGCGCCGGCGTCCGCGCGCGGGAATTGGCATTCGTAAATGGAGACCGTGAAATTGCCGCGCGATTCGTTATTGTTGAGCGCAGCGAACTGACTTTCTATTGAGCAACGCGAACTAATTTTGTTGCGGCCGCATCGCCGAATTGAAAAACCGTCAAGCGGAAATATTACAAAAAAATGTCAGCGTGTGTCGGCGTGTGACATCGTGCGGCAGCGTCTGTCTAGTGTGTATTTTGTGGTGGTAAAAAAGTTTCAAAAACCCGTGCTAGAGTCGCCTCGTGCCGGCGAACTCCACACATCAAGATTACGACGCAAACATCGTTGCATGGCAACGTGCCCGTGATGTCTTTGCCGGTGAGGATGCCGTCAAGGCCGCTGCTGAAAAGTATTTGCCTCGTCTCGACTGTCAGGATGATACCGAATATCGCGCTTACAAAAACCGTGCCTCTTTCTTCAACGCCTCCGCCCGCACCGCTGACGGCTTCGTCGGACTGATCTTCCGCCGCGATCCAACTTTCAAACTTCCTGAAGCCAACAACGGCATAACGGCTGCGCTCACGGAATTTGTCGAGGATGCCGACATGCTGGGCACGTCGCTGTCTGCCTTTTCCAAAAAACTTGTTACGGAAATCATCAATGTCGGTCGGGCTGGCACGCTGGTGGACTGGAACGAGGAAGCCGAGCAACGTGCCTATGCCGTCGCCTACACCGCTGAAGACATCATCAACTGGCACACGGAACGGGTCAACGGTCGCAACGTGCTGACACTGGTCGTGCTTCAGGAAACCTGTCAGAAACCCGTCGCCGATGCTGATCCCTTTCAGGCCGAAGAAGTCCAACAACTTCGGGTGCTCAAACTCGTGCCGTCTCAAGGCACGACTGACAACACGAAAGCTGACTGGTCTTACATCGTCGAAATCTGGCAACTGCTTCCCAAGAGCCAAGGCTCTGGCATTGGCTTGACCAGTCGTTCCTTTTGGAACGGCTTCTTTGGCAACGGTCAAAAGTCCAGCCAAGGCAACAAGGAATGGAAACTGGTGGACACCGTCACGCCGCTCCGACTTGGAAAACCTCTGCCGCTGATTCCCTTTGTCTTTCACGGGCCGCGTCACTCGCTGCCCGACGTGGACAAGATTCCACTGGCCGACATCA
Organism: uncultured Verrucomicrobia subdivision 3 bacterium; assembly: GCA_903842235.1. Taxonomy (GTDB): domain Bacteria; phylum Verrucomicrobiota; class Verrucomicrobiia; order Limisphaerales; family UBA11358; genus UBA11358. The sequence goes on along the minus strand of CAIMLG010000239.1, from coordinate 22,469 downwards.
TCGCCAAGAATCTGGATCACTACCGTCTGGATGCCGACTACAAGCATGGGATGCACTACACCGCGCTGCCCACGGCTTGGGTCTCTGGCTTCGATAAAAACGCTTCCCTTCGCATCGGCTCCAGCACGGCATGGGTCGCTGAAGCTCCCGGTGCCACGGCTGGCTATCTGGAATTTCACGGTCAAGGTCTGTCTACCTTCGAGCGCGCGATGGATCGAGACGAGCAACTGATGGCCGTCCTCGGCACCCGAATGCTCGAATCGCGTAAGCGTGTCGGTGAAACCGCTGCTGCCATTGAGCTTCGGCAGAGTGGTGAGAACTCCATCCTCAACACTGTCTCCTTGAGCATCAGCTCGTCCCTAACTCAAGTGCTGCGCTGGGTCTATTGGTGGAACTCGACCGAGCCGATCCCTGATGCCATCGGCCCCGACCTCGTCTTGGTCACGCTGAACAATGACTTCAGCATCACCGGCATGTCGGCTCTGGAAATCACGGCGCTGGTCGCCGCATGGCAAGCCGGTGCCATCAGTCAGGCCACGATGCTCGACCTATTCCGTGCTGGTGAAGTCATCGCCCCTGGCCGCACCAACGATGAAGAAATCAATCTGCTCGCAACGCAGAAGCCACCGACCACGCCGGTCGGTCCTGCCGGACGGGCACCAGCAGTCACGCCGACTGCGCCCGGTGATGTGAACGCAAAACCTGTAACTCTGAACTGAAAAATTATGGCACTGAAAACCAAATTCAAAACGCGTGAAGAAATTCCCGCTGAACTGCAACCGCATTACGTCGAGCAAGCCGGTGAATGGGTGCTCGACCATGATGGCAAGGCGAAGATTGAGGAATTTCGCTCGGCCAACATCGCCTTGAATCAGCAGGTGGCCGAATGGAAGAAACGCTTTGACGGCATTGATCCCGACGCCGTCCGTCAGCTCGCCGAAGACAAGCGGAAGCTCGAAGAGGCGCAACAACTCAAGGCCGGCGAAGTGGACAAGGTCGTGGCTGCCCGGCTCAAGACCGAATTGGACAAAGTCCATGCGCCGGTCGTGGCTGAACGTGACGCGCTGCATGGTCGCCTCACGGCCATTCAGATTGATCAAGCCGTCGTCACCGAAGCCACTAAACGTGGTCTTCGACCGACGGCGCTGACGGACATCACGTCGCGGGCGCGCACGACTTTCAAGCTGGTGAACGGCGTTCCCCAGGCTTTTGAGGCTGACGGCCAGACTGCCCGCACGGGCAAGGACGGCGTGTCGCCGATGACTTTGGCTGAATGGGTGGATGCGTTGGTGTCCGACGCACCGCACTTGTTCGAGGCAAATGCTGGCAGCGGCGCTGCTGGCTCTGGTGGCGGTGCCGCCGGCAACCGGTCCGTGAAAAATCCTTTCCGCAAGGAATCGTTCAATCTCACGGAGCAAATGAAATTGCAGAAAACCGATCCGCAACTTGCTGCCCGCCTCAAGGCGGCTGCCTGACGGATCACAACACACAAAATTGACCTATGGCAAAGACACAACTTGCAGACATCATCGTGCCGGCACAATTCGCCGGTTACGTCCTTCAACGCACGGCGGAGAAATCCGACCTGTTTCAATCCGGCATCGTCATCCGCACGCCGGACTATGACACGCGCGCCGCGCTCGGCGGCACGCAAGTCAATATGCCGCACTGGAACGACCTGACGGGCAACCGCCAGCCGCTTTCCGATTCGGCACCGCTCGTGCCGGCGAAACTGGTCGCGGACCAGGACATCGCCCGCATCCAAAACGACGGCAACGCGTGGTCGTGGAATCATCTGGCGACGCAAGTGTCCGGTGACGATCCGGCGCTGGCGCTGGCGGACTTCCTCGCGGAATACTGGAACCGCCAGAACCAATACATGCTCATCAACTCCCTCACCGGCGTTTTCGGTGCGGCGAGCATGGCAGGCAATCTGTTGGCGATTCAGAGTGAATCCGTCGCCAATCAAACCAGTTCGACGCGGCTCAACGGTGCAACCTTCGTGGATGCAACCCAGCGCCTCGGCGACCGTGGCGACCGGCTCGTGGCCGTGGCGATGCACTCGGCGACTGAGGCCGCGCTGCGCAAGCTCGACCTGATTGACTTCATCCCGGACAGCCAGGGCGAAGCGCAAATCCGCACGTTCCAAGGCCGTCGCGTGATTGTGGATGACGGCTGCCCCGTGCGCAACGGCACGACGGACGGTCAGGTCTATACGACCTATCTGTTCGGCATGGGTTCGTTCGGCATGGGCTTCGCCGATCTGAATGGCGCTCCGGTCGAGGGCGGTCACGGCACGGAAGGTTGCGAAATGGCGCGTGATGCCCTCAACAGCGACACGTTCCTCGTCAACCGTCGCCGTTTCATCCTTCACCCTCGCGGTGTGAAGTTCACCAGCGCGAGCGTGGCTGGCGCGAATCCGACCAACGCTGAACTGGCCTTGGCCGCGAACTGGGTGCGTGTCTGGGAAAACAAAAACGTCCCCGTCGTCGCCGTCACTCACAACATCTAGCCCCAACCTGGGGCTGGGCAATGCGCTGGCGCGCGGGAAACTGCGCGCCAGCGCGAAACCAAAACCAAAAATCGAACAACAAAATTTATGGGCAAACTTCAACCTCGCAGTTTTGAACGGATTCGTTCGGGTGAACAAATCCAGATTTCGACCTTCACCACGGCCACGACGGCAGCGGCGGCAGGCGTCACGCCGGCCAAGTTTCCGCGCCGCCTGATTTTCCTGACCCAAGGTTTGAGCGGGACTCCCTGTCTGGCCTATTCGGATGGCACGACTTGGAAAGCCTGCGCGTTCAATGCCACCGCGACTTAAGTGCCAGCCGCACCTGCCACCTATGGACAAACTCTATCCAATCATTCGGCGCAAGCGGCGTCCGCTGGTGGTGGACGTTCCGCCCGCTGTTGTTGTCGCGCCGGTTCAACCAGTGGCCGCAAAGCCACTGGTTGAATCTGTTCCTGTCGCCCCTGCACCGGAGCCACCGAAAGCCACCGATGCCAAACCCGCTCCCCAAGATGAATCGTATTAACCCGCCGATGACGCAAGGGCAGCGGCGCGTTTGGCTGGCGCTGGAGGAACAAAAGCGTCGTCGGTCGCGGGCGGCGGCGCTGTCTGCACCGGCCCCGGCCATCCTGCTCGCATCGGATGGTCACGGGCATTTGACCTGGACGCTGAATTTCACCAGCGCCTATGGCCAAATCAACATCTACAAATCCGCCGATGGCGTGACGTGGCCCAGCGACACCTACGACGGTTGGGACTTGGCATCGGGCAGCCGCGATTGCAGTGGTGATCCGGGTTATTTTCGCATCTGCATTTGCGATGACAACGGCGTGGATGTGCCGCCTTACTCGAACGCGGTTTATTCGGACGGCTTGTAAATTTTATGGCGCTCACGCTCATCAAGGAAGACGGCACCGGCAAAACGGATGCCAACAGCTACGCTGATGTGGCCGACGGCAACGCCTATCACGACGGGCATCTTTATGCGACGGCGTGGACGGGCGCGACGGACGATCAAAAGGCCGTGGCGCTGGTCATGGCGTCGCGGCTGATTGACGCGGAATATCAGTTCAACGGCACGCGGACAAATGCCGTGCAAGGTCTTCAATGGCCCCGTGCGAAGTGCCCGGAGCCGGACAATGTCCATGTGCCGATCTCGGTGCTGCTGCCGATTCCCTACGACTACGTCCAGTATGACACCGTGCCGAAAGCCGTTGTCCAGGCGACGTGTGAGATGGCGCGGGAACTTCTGATTGCCGACCGCACGGTCGCGCCGGCCGGTGAAGGTTTGAAGTATTACAACTCTGGCGGCGTTCAAACCGGTTACGACAAGACCGACCGGCGCCAAGTGCTGTCGCAAGTCGCACAGGTGATGCTGGCGAAATACGGCTCGCAAATCAGTGCCCGGAGCGGCGTGGTGCGGCTGCAACGTGTTTAACCCATGAACAACATGAACTCTGCCGATTTTCTTAACGCCGTGGATCACGCCGCCGGCATGAACGACCGCTGGCTGTTTCTCGCGGCGTTCTGTCTGTTGCTGCTGCTCTGCGGGTTGGTGATTTACTGGCTGGTGCGGCAGTTGCAGGCGGTGATTGCCGACCACAAGGAATTGCGGAACGAACATCACGCCGCGTTGGCGCAAATCATCGCGGCCCAAAACGAAACGGCCATGAAACTCGCCGTGTGCATTGACCGGAACAGCGAGGCGCTGCGCGAGTGTGCGTTTGAACTGCGGCGGTTCCAAGAGGGCGCAGTGCGCCCGGTCCATTGAATTTATGAAAATGAAAAACCTGTTGATTGATGTGGTCGCCATTGCGGCGGCCGGAATGATGTTGTCGGGCTGCGCCATGGCCCCGCTCAAGGGCGGTCACGCCAGCACGGTGAATAAGCCGTCTGGCGGCATCGAGCAAAGCGTCGTGCAAGGCGACAACCCGGCGCAAGTCTCGCGGCAGGATCAGGAAACCGTTCGCACGAAGTCTTACACCGTGCCGGCCGGTTCTCGGCTGGTGGAGACGCGAGTGTCTGCCGACACGAGCGGAGCGCACACCACAAATGCCACGGCCCTGGTAATCAGCGCGCCGATGCCCGTGACCGAACATGAAGAGACGCGAGCCAAGACGGAGCTTGGCGCGGCTCAAAAGGACACGGCGCGCGAATTGAGCGCGAAGCTGGCGAGCCTCAAGGGAATCGTTTGGGTTGGCGTCGCCATGTTCCTGTTCGGCCTGGCGTCCATGTTTTACCCGCCGCTGCAAGTCATCATCGGCAGCGTGACGACGAGCGTGGCCATTCTGGTCGGCGGCATTGCGCTGATGGTGCTGCCGTCGCTGATCGTGGGCAACGAACTTCTGATTTTGGGTGGCGTCGCTGCGGCGGTCGGCGTCTGGTTTTTTGCTCACCGGCACGGGCAGCTTCGTGGACAGGTGGACGCGGCAAATAATGCGGCAAATACAGAAGCGAAATGATCGCCAGCATGGCGAATTTACCAATCGAGAGAGCAACGAAACCTTGGTGCAGCTTGTGTGTTTGGAATGTGTTTGTGGTTGTGTTTGTTTTTGCCCGCCGTTTTTCAGGGTGTTCGCCAGTTTTCAGAACAAGGAGTCAAAAGCAGTGAAAACGCATATCCACCAACAAAAACGGCCCTGAAACGAGGGTTTCAGGGCCGGAAATTGGTTGCGGGGGCTGGATTTGAACCAACGACCTTCAGGTTATGAGCCTGACGAGCTACCGGGCTGCTCCACCCCGCGATCAAGGAATTCCATTATGGGCACCGGAGATGACCGGGGCAAGTTAATTCAAAACGGATTAACCCCATAACGAAGCCAATAGCCGGGAAGCTTGAGAAATTCCAGCCGCATCCGCTTTTCAATCCCCAGCCGCGTCCAATCCGCCCGGGCAAAGGCAAAATAGGACGGGCGCGAATAAAATTTCATCCCGGGCGCCACATGCTCGAAGGTCTTCTGCACCCGCCGGGCGTGATACCACGAGGTGACCAACACCGCGCTGCGAACCTTTTTTGCCCGCAGGCGCGGGAGCGAGAACTCCGCATTCTCGAGGGTGGTCCGGGATTTATTTTCGACTTCTATGGCGCTGGCCGGCACCCCGGCCTGGAGGAGCAACTGCCGATTGATGGCATCATCGCCCTCCCCGGTGATGAGAATGCGCGGCGCGACATGCCGGTGAAACAATTCCGCCGCCCGCACCGGCCGCTCATGGGAACCGCCGCCGAGCAGGACGATCACCTCGGCGGAAGCCGCGGGACCACTATCCACACAGAGAAATTTTTCCGGATAAAACCACGCCAGGACGGCCACCAGCGCCAGCAGGCCGGCCAGCACCAGCAAAACCTTGGCCATCCGGAAAAACAGTTTGCGAAGCACGGCCCCAAGCTACAACAAGCCCGACCAGTTTTGGAATCAAATCCATGCCTCCCATTGAGGCATCCGACAAATCAAGCGTCGGCCGGTATCTCGATAGCCACAATTCAAAATTTCTCCCGGCTAGAAAGTTTTAGCGTTTTTCCGGTTCCGGACCAGGCGGGGAATAAGCCTGAAGCGAGACGCGAATGGCTTCCGCCAAGGCCGCATGGTTTTGGGCCACGGCCAGCTTTAAGGCTTTTTGAAAATGAGGCAGCGCTTCCGCCGGCCGGCCCCAATTTACCAAGGCCAAGCCGAGGTTGTTCTGGGCATCCGCATCCCCGGGCTGCAGCTGGAGCTCCTCTTCGTAATGCTGGATCGCCTCCTCCCATTTCCCTTGCCGATACAACGCGTTTCCCAGATTGATGTGGGCCAAAGCGGAAGCGGGAGTTAGCTGCAGGGCCAGCCGGTATTGCTGAATGGCCTCGTCCAGCCAGCCTTGCCGACTCAACGCGTAGCCAAGGTTATTGTGGGCCAGCCCTTCAACCTTCGGCGCGGGGTGGAGCTGGAGCGCCAGCTGGCAGGTTTGAATAACTTCCCCCCATTTTTCCTGCTCGATCAAGACTTTGCTTAAATTGACGCGGGCCAAGGGGTCATCCGGTTTTAATTGGAGGGCCAGGCCGTAATGTTGCACCGCTTCCGCCAGCTTCCCTTGCTGGTCCGACTCATAGCCCAGGTAATTGTGGGCTAAATAGTGGCCCGGCTGACAAGCCAGCGTGCGCGACCAAAGGGAAACACTGTTTTTCCAATAGGCCGTCTGCGCGTGAGCGGCCAGCAGCAGGCCGGCAATTATCGCCCCCGCGCCGGAGCCCAGCACGGCACGGCGGCAGGGCCAGTTGCCCCAGAACGCCACCGCCCCCCATGCCAGGAGGATATACAGGCCGATTTCCGGCAGATACGTGTAGCGATCCGCCCGCGCCTGCAAGCCCACCTGGAGCAGGCCAATGACCGGCACCAGCATGCCCAGATACCACAGCCAGCCCACCAGCAAATAGGGCATCCGCCGGTGCCCGACCAGAACGCCCACGGAAATGGTGAGCAACACCAGCAACGCCCCCGCCACCGGCCACAGGGGCCGCTGGCCCGGATGCAGATACAGCAAGGCCAGCCCCGCCGGATAAAACAGCTGGCCCAGATATTCGACATACGCCACCACCGCATTGCCGAGCCGCGCGGACAGATCGACCACGGCCAGGGATTCCACCGCCTCTTGCTGCACCCCGACGGTCACCACACAGCCAACCACTGTCAGCACCAAGAAGGGAAGCTTTTCAAAAACCAGCCGCCAGACATTCCCTTTTACCAGCCGCTGCAGCGGCCAAAAGTCCAGCAACAGCAGGACCAACGGCAATGTCACCAGCATCGGTTTGCTCAGCAAGCCCAGCGCGAACAAGCCCAACGCCAGCCCATACCAAAGCCCGGCGTTCGGCCGCTGGGATGGGCTCCGCTGCGCATAACGCGCATACGCCCACAGGGTCAGCACAAAGAACAACCCGCTTAAAACATCCTTCCGCTCCGCCACCCACGCCACGGATTCCACATGCTGCGGATGCACGGCAAACACCGCCGCCACGAAGGCGCTCCGCCACAGCGCCCCCGTCAGGCGCCGGAGCAGCAGGAACAACAAGAGGACGGTCGCGGCATGCAGCAGGACATTGGTCAGATGGTGGCCGCCCGGCCGCAAGCCGTAGAATTGGCAATCCAGCATGTGGCTCAGGGTGGTCAGGGGATGCCAGTTGCCACCATGGGCGTGGGTGAAGGCCCAGACGACGCCCGCGCCGCTGAGGCCGGCGGCGACGGCCGGATTATCGTAAACATACACATCATCGTCATAGTTGATGAATTCGTGGTTGAGGGTTTGGGCATACACCGCCCCCACGGCCGCCGCCAAAAAAAGACCAATCGCAAACGTCAGCCAGCGCGCAGGCCGGGGAACTGCCAAAGGAGCAACGGCGACCGGGGATCCGGCAGCGGCCCGGGCGGGGGACGGTCCGCCAGGGCGGCGAGGACTTTTGGCTGGGGCGCGGGCGCACATGAAGGCAGCCGATTAAAACCCGTTTTTGGCCCCGGGGCAATCCCCTAAACCGGCGGAGCCGGAACCAAAAAAGTGGATGAAACCGGGCGACAGGCCGGAGGGAAATGATCGTCGAAAACAGATTCGTGGTTTGGGAGAGAGACCGGATTTTGAACGGAAAACGGCCACGGAACCGGGGAAGCCAGTGACAGCCGCACGCCCCACAGCGGGGCTGAAGCCCGCGCAATCCAAACGCTGGCGCGAGAGACGGCGTGACCCCGCTGACGCGCAGCGTTTGGATTGCGGCCGATTGATCGCCGCTTTCCCGGCGCGAGCACGTCCCCGGCGACCGCCGGGCGTCCCCCGCAGAGCCGGGCGGTTTTGAAAAGGTTCCGGGCGGCGTATTTTGGCTGCATTCCCGCGTTGGCAAAGGGCCGGCCGGTTTGCTACGCTGGCCGCCCATGAACTTCTTGGCGCGCACCTGGATCGGCGAATGGCTCATCGGCCTGGGCCGGATCGCCACGATGTCCCGCGAGGCCGTGATGTCGCTGCTCACGCTCAAGGTCACGTGGAAAGACCTGCTCTACCAGATCTATTTCATCGGCATCAAGTCGCAATCGGTGGTGCTGGTCACGGGCGCCTTTACCGGCATGGTGCTGACCGCCCAAACCTATTTCCAATTTCACAAGGTCAAGATGGACACCGCCACGCTGGCGGTGGTGGGCGTCTCCATGTGCAGCGAACTCGGCCCGGTGCTCACCGCGCTGATGGTGGCGGGCCGCGTCGGCGCCGCCATCGCGGCGGAAATCGGCAGCATGCGGGTGACCGAGCAGATTGACGCCCTGCGGACGCTGGCCACGCACCCGGTGGACTACCTCGTGGTGCCGCGCCTCCTGGCCTCGCAAATCGCGCTCCCGCTGCTGACGATTGAATCCGTGGTGCTGGGCATCGGCTCCGGCTATGTCATCGGCGTGTTTCTGCTGGGCATTGACCCGACCTACCTGTGGTTCAACATGCTGAAATACACCGGCAACATTGATTTGGAAATCGGCCTGGTCAAATCCTTCGTCTATGGCGGCATCATCGCGCTGGTCGGCTGCTACAAGGGCATGAGCTGCGGCATGGGGGCGGAGGGCGTGGGCCGCGCCACCACGGAAGCGGTGGTGTATTCGTCCATCGCGATTCTGGTCACCAACTTTTTCCTGACCCTGGTCCTCCAGCGCGCGGCGCTGCTGCTGCTATGATCGAAGTGCGCCAGCTCCAAAAAAGTTTCGGGCCGCAGCTGATTCTGGACGGCGTGAACCTGCAGATCTGCACCGGCGAATCCGCCGTCATCATCGGCCGCAGCGGCGGCGGCAAGAGCGTGCTGCTGAAACACCTCATCGGCCTGCTGCAGCCCGACGCCGGCGAGGTGCTGGTGGACGGCGAGAACATCACGCGGATGAACGAGCGCCAACTGCTCCGGGTGCGCGAAAAATTCGGCATGGTCTTCCAGGGCGCGGCCCTGTTTGACTCGATGACGGTGGCGGAGAACGTGGCCTTTCCGCTGGAGCGGAAGAAAAAATACACCACCGGGGAAATCGCGAAGCGCGTGGCGGCGGCGCTCGACGTCGTGGATTTGCAGGGCACGCAGAAGAAAAAGCCGGCCGAACTTTCCGGCGGCATGCGCAAGCGCGCCGGGCTGGCGCGGGCGATTGTTTACGAGCCGCAGATTCTGCTCTACGATGAGCCGACCACCGGGCTGGACCCGATCGTCTCGGACAGCATTGACCAGCTCATCATCCGCGTCCGCGACCGGCTGAAGGTCACGTCCGTGGTGGTGACGCACGACATGCGGAGCGCCCGGCGCGTGGGCCACCAGGTGTTCATGCTGCACGAGAAGAAAATTTATGCGAGCGGCCCGCCGGCGGAATTTTTCGCGTCCACCGACGCCGTGGTGCGCCAGTTCATTGACGGCGTGGCGGACGCGAAAGAAAACCTATTTTGACCATGGAAAAATCACGTTTGGAAATCAAAGTCGGCCTGTTTGTCGCCGTGGTGCTGCTGGTGCTGGCGGTGGTCATGATCCAGTTCAGCAAAGGCACCAGCCTGTTTCGCGGCACCTACCGCATCAAACTGCACACCCAGAACGTCGGCGGCCTCAAGGAGCAATCCAGCGTGCTGCTGGCCGGCGTCGCCGTCGGCACCGTAAAGAAAATCCAGCTCGACCGCAGCGGCACCAACGTCACCGTCCTCCTGCAAATCTACAAAGATTTTCCGATCTACCACGACGCGCGCTTCGTCATCGAATCGGCCGGCTTCCTCGGCGACCAGTTTGTGTCGGTGATCCCCACGGCCAACACGGAACCCAAGCTGGCGGATGGGGCGGACGTGACCTGCCAGGTGCCGTTCAACATCCAGGAAGTCGCCCGGAGCGCGGCCGGCTTCATCCAGCGCATTGATGAAACGGCGAAAAAGCTCGACGCCTCGGTCACCGATCTGCGGGCGCAGGTGCTCAACGCCCAGACCCTCGCCAACTTCAGCGTCGCGATGACCAACCTGCAGGTGGTGAGCGAACAAGCCGTGGCCACCATCACCGACCTCAAACAACTCGTTGCCACCAACACCGACCAGGTCAACCTCGCGATCAGCAACGCCGTGCTTTTCTCGGCCAAGCTGGCCAGCCTAGCCGACGAAGCCTCCGTCATTCTGGCCACCAACGGCGCGAACCTGACCGCCGCCACCAAGAATATCACCGACGTTTCGGAAACCGCGAAACGGCTCGCCGCCGATTTGCAGGCCGGCAAGGGCCTGGCCGGCACCGTGCTGCAAAACCCGGAACTCGCCACCCATGTCCAGGCGATAGCTGCCAATCTGGCCATCACCAGCAGCAACTTGAACCGCCTCGGCCTGTGGGGTATTCTCTGGTCACACAAGCCAGACAGCACCAACGCTCAACCGGCCGCCCCGACTAAACTTCAAACGCCGCGCAACCAACCATGAAACAGCTCTGGCCCATCCGCATTCTCTTCCTCGCCCTGTGCGTCGTGGCGGGCTATGCCATCAGCCAGGCGCCTGATTATATCAGCATCCAGCACAACGGGCTGGTGGGCATGGTCATCGGCTTCGGCTTTGGCGGCTTGCTGATCGCCGTGGACGAAATGCTGAAGGGCTTCTCGCTCCGCGCGTTTTCCGCCATCACTTTCGGCCTGCTGCTCGGCTCCCTCGTGGCCCTGCTGATTGATCATTCCGGCCTGTTCGACGGGGTGGAGGATAAGTTGCGCTGGCTCATCCGCCTCTGCCTGTTCCTGAGTTTCGGCTACATCGGCATCGTGCTGGCCATGCGCAGCAACAAGGAGGATTTTTCGCTCATCATCCCCTACGTCCGTTTTTCCCCGCAAAACAAGCCGGACAACCTGCTGCTGCTCGACACCAGCGTCATCATTGACGGCCGCATCGCCGACCTCATTGAAGCGAAATTCATCGAAGGCCTGCTGGTGGTGCCGCGCTTTGTGCTCGCGGAATTGCACCAGATTGCCGACTCCGCCGACGACATCAAGCGCGCCCGGGGCCGGCGCGGCCTGGAAATGCTCAACCGGCTGCAGCGCAACCCCAAGCTGGAAGTCCGCATTCATGACGGCGATTTTCCCGAGGAAAAAGGCGTGGACGCCAAGCTGGTCCGCCTGGCGCGCGGCCTGAATGCCAAGCTATTCACCAACGACACCAATCTCGCCAAGGTCGCCAGCCTCCAGCAGGTCGTCTGCGTCAACCTCCATGAACTCGGCCTGCTCATGAAGGCCGCGCTGATCCCCGGCGAACTGGTCCAGCTGAAAATCGTCCGCGAAGGCCGCGACAAGGGCCAGGGCGTCGGCTATCTGCCCGACGGCACCATGGTCATCGTCAACAACGGCCAGACGCACATTGGCCAAACTGCCGGGGTGCAGGTCTTGAGCACGGTGCAGACCGGCGCGGGCGTGCTGGTGTTTGCGGAAATTCCCGGCCAACCCACCGCCAAATGAATCCCACCACAATCTACAAAGCCCTGAATCCCGCCGACGCCCAACTCGTGGCCTCGCGCCTGGACGCGGCGGGCTTTCATCCGTTCGTGGCCGACGAAGCCGCCGCGCTCGGCATGGAAGGCTACGCCCTCGCCGTCGGCGGCATCCGGGTGCAGGTGCCCGAATCCGAAGCCGCCGAAGCCACGGCCTTTTTGGAAGCCGAGCCGGCTTAACCACCGCACGGCGACCGCACCGGAGCTCGGGCGGGGCCATTTTAGAAACCCAATCATGAAGAAAGAAACCCGGCGCCACCGGCGCGGCCGGCCAGTTTTGCTCATCGGCATCGCGCTACTCACGCTGGCACCGCATGCCCACGCCGCCTTCCTCTACCCGAATACCGCCACCACCGACGGGGGCAATTATAACGCGACCCAATACGACGTGGCCAACCTGTTCAATGAGGGTATGGCCAGCCCCACCAACCCCATCAGCGCCACCACCGCCAACGCGGGTTATGGCTATGCCACCGCCAAGCCGCCGGCGAACGGTTATCCCGTGACGATCATCATGACCTTCAATGCGGCGCGCGATTTGAGCGCGTTCTATTTGTGGAACGCGGCGGGCGGCGGCCTGGCGGGCCCGCCGGATCGCGGGATCAAGAATTTCAATTTGCGGTTCTACGATGGCGCGGGCGCGACGGGCGCGCAGATTGGTGCGCCTTACACCAACGCGGCTACCAAGGCGCCCCAGACGGGCAATTATACGGCGCAGCCATTTCTGTTTGACACCCCCTACCCCGGCGTGCGTTCGGTGAAGCTGGTGATGGTGAATAACCAGTTGGCCAGCACGGCGGAGTGGGTGGGCGCGCGGGAAATCGGGTTTGAAACGGCGAGTCAGATTGTCGGCGATCCGCCGCCAACGAATGCGCCGGCGCGGGTGATCGTTTATCTGGTGGGCGGGCAGTCAAACGGGGACGGCCACGGGGTGACGGCGGAATTGAGCGGCGAGTTGCAGTCACCGCAGACGAGCATTGATTTCTATCAGGGCAACGGCGGGGGCTACAGCCCGTTGCCGGCGCGCACGTGGATTTACCTGCAGCCGGGCAGCGGTTCCATGACGGCCGACGCGGGGGATTTCGGCCCGGAATTGAATTTCGGCATCACGGTGAACCAGCAGGTGGGGTCCGATCAGGCGCGCATCGCCCTCATCAAGCATACGGTGGGGGCCACGTCGATTTATGCGGACTGGTTTCCCGGCGGCGACGCCACCACGAACGGGGATGGCGCAGTGTATCGGGCGTTTCAAGCGACGGTGACCGCGGGGCTGGTGGCCCTGACAAACCGTTACCCGCATTCCGCCATCCAGCTCGAGGGCATGCTCTGGGATCAGGGGGAGGCGGACGCGAATTCGGCGGCCAATTACGCCGCCTACGAGACCCACCTGAAAAATTTTCTGGCCGATGTGCGCAGCACCTACGGCAGCGGATTGCGCCTGGCGTTGCGCCAGCTGGCCACGAACCAGGGGATTGATCCGGCCCAACTGGCTTCCGTGCGAGCGGCGCAGTCCAATGCGGTCGCCGCGGCGGGGCCCTGGAGCTGCCTGTTTTCGAGCGATGATCTGCCGACGATCCCGGGCAACGCGGTTCACTTCGGGACCGCCAGCCAGCTGACCCTGGGAGCGCGCTACGCCACGAACCTGCTCCAACTGCCCCTGACCGATGCCGATGGCAACGGGATGGATGATGCGTGGGAAGAATTATATTGGGGCGCCGGCCACGCGGGACAGAATCCGGCCGCCGACCCGGACGGCGACGGGGCGAGCAATTTGGATGAGTTTTGGTGGAATGCGAATCCGCTGCTGCCCGACCGTTGCGGGGCGCAAATCCAAGCCGGCCCCGCGCTGTCGTGGCCGGCCAACACCACGCGGCGCTATGCCATCGAGGCCAGCGCGGATTTATTGACCTGGAAGCGGATAGCTTCCTACCTGCCCGGAACGAACGGAGTCCAGAATTATTCCGTAACGCCAGCGCCCCAAGACAACCGGCGCTTTTACCGGATTGGCGTCCAGCGGTAAGATCCGTTCAAACGCCGGCGGCGCGGTGGCTTTAGCCGCAGGATCAGCAGAAATTTCAGCATTATGATGAACCCAAAGAAGTTATTTCTGACCGGCGCCATCGGCTCGCTGATGCTCGCGAGCGGCGCGGCCGCCGCCAAAACCATTCAGTTCTCCGGCTACACTTGGGAAGTGCGGGCGGCGGGCAGCGGCGGGCCGGGCCCGAACCAGTGGGACCCGAACAACGTCCGGGTGGATGACAATGGCTGGCTGCATTTGCGGCTCACCCACACCAACGGGCAGTGGCAGTGCGCCGAAGTTTACACGCAAGAACGGCTCGGGTTGGGCTGCTATCAGTTCCGGCTCGCGGGCCGGGTGGATCAACTCGACAAGAACGTCGTCTTTGGCTTATTCAATTATCCGACCGATGACGTGGGGCCCGATGGCACGCATGAAATTGACATCGAGTTTTCCAAGTGGGGGAATCCGGCCGCCGCCAGCGGCAACTATACCGTCTGGCCGGCGAAAACCAACCTCCGCCAGCGCAGCGAAACCTTTGCCTTCACCCTCGACGGGGAGGCCAGCACGCACCGGTTCACCTGGAGCGCCACGAACATTTTCTTCCAGTCCCGGCGCGGCCACGTTGACGACAACCGCACCCCGTTCGCCAGTTGGCTGTATCAACCGGCCAAGCCGTCGGCCCATATCGCCCAAAAGCCGATGCCCGTTCACCTCAACCTCTGGTGCTTCCAAGGTCACGCGCCCAGCGACGGCCAGCCGGTGGAATTGGTAATTCGCGACTTCAAGTTCACGCCTTTATAAAAGGGGTGCGGGCTGGAACGCCCAGTGAAATCCGGGGACCGATGATCACTTCGCCGGATACGGCCAGACCCAGTCGCCTTTTTTTACATCCGCCAAAGTGCCGGGCAAGCCGCCGTCGTCCGTTTCGTTCCAGCCGACGGAGTAGAGGACGAATTGGCCATCGTCCGTGCGGCGATAATGGAGCGGTTGGCCGCCGATGAGGTCGGGCGGGAGTTTTTCAATGAACGCTGGCTCGAGCGCGGCGAGCGTTTCGGGATAGCTGCCGTGCGCGAGATGATAGCGTTCCAAGGCGCAGGCAATTTGCGCCTGATTGGCGAGCGTCTGGTTGAAGGCCAGCGTTTGGTCGGCTTTGGCAAAATTTGGAACACAGATGGCCGCCCAAAAATTAAACAGGGTTCTATGCTGCAACACCTTTTCGGTCTGGCGATTGGCTTCGCTGGAAAAACGCGGCGAGACGGTGCCCTTTCCCAAGTCGAAAACATCCAGATTCATTGATTCCAGCCCGGCCACGGTCGCCATGTTTTGATAAATCCAACCCCGGGGAGAAAACTTCAAAAACAAATACATGGGATTGCCCAGTCGCGTCCAAAACGTGATTGGCTTTTTGGCGGATGGCGACCAGCCATAGTTCACCATATCCGCGATTTTATCTGCGGGAACTTTTTCAATCAGGTAAGTCCCCGCCACCATTTCCATTTTGAGCGCGTCGGCCACATAGGGCGGAAGGTTGATGTTTTTCAACTGTGCTTGGAGCGCGGCCAGTTGCGGTTCCTGCCAGGCGTGGAGCCGGAAGCCTTCTTGAATGGTGCTCACATAAAGGCCCGTGATGGCCACGTTAATCATGGCTTCGACCAAGGTCATCGGCTGGCCAGTCGGCGGCTTTTCCAAGATCCGGCAGAGGTCATGCACCAACGTCAGTTCGGGCAAGGCTTTCTCCGGCTGGCCGAGCAGCAGATAGCATTGCGCCCGCGACGCGAAGGTTTGGGCCAGGTTACGGAGGATCACAAAATTGGGAATGGGATGCTGAAAGGGCAGCGAATAATCGCCGGGGATGTTGGCGTAAGGACGTTTCAAAGCGGCGCGAACATCGTCAAAGGCTGGGACGAATTGGTCGCTCCATTGCAAATAATCCGCCGCCGCCACAATGCTCCCGGCCACAAACTTCACTTCAAATGTTTTGGGGTCAGCCGTCGCCTCCACGCCCAGACGACCAATATTTGTGAACAGGTCGGCGGGAATCAAGTTTTGCAAATCGCCCAGGCTGGGCGGGGTCTCCGCTTGGATACAAATTTGCGCGGGCACCACCTGGGCCAATGAAAATTCGGAAATTGGAAAACCCTGACAACCGCTGGCACTGCGACCGGCAATGGTTTGGATCCGCTCTTGGATTTGGCGGCGAGCGGTTGGTGTGTTCAGGGAGATGTTTAGGGCATTGGTTGCCAGCGCAGACGCGGTTCCGGCCGGTGAAACGATGGTCAGCCGAGCCAGCAGCGGCTGGGCCTCGGCCAGATCCACGGCATTGGAATAATAACCCAGATTCAACCAGGGCAGCTGTTTCCAAGCTTTCATCTGCTCATCCGTCTGAAGCTTCACGAACCGCAGGTAGAAGTTGGTATTGACCGTGAAAAAATTCTGGTCGTCCGGCACGGGCGGCGGAATGTATTTGTTCCAGTCCAGTTCAATGACTTTGGCTTGCAGTTCGCGCTGGCAACTGGCCCACGCGCGTTTGCCGCGCCAGTCTTCCTCCAGATAAAAAAAAGCCGAAAGCGTGGCGAGCACCGCCAGCCCAATCAGGACGCGGCGAAAATGGTGCCGACTGGCAAAGGACCAGCGAAGGAAAAGCCCGACGCCCCAGAACAAAAGATAAAGAACCGATGCGATGGTGGCGATATAGCTGCTGATCAAGAAAACCATCAGGGGATACGGCGGGTGCTTGGGCATCTGGGTTGTCACGCCGACAATGCACAATATCACGGCCGTGAGGGCAAAAAAGACCAGCCAGATCCAAGCCGTTTTTCGCCACCAACGGTGCGTTTTTTGTTTAGGTGATTCGTTCATAATGGTTTTAATAACGGCGGCGCGGCGGCCCGCCCTGACTTGGTTTTCTCATGCGATCTCAAGCCGCGTGATTTCCGTGCGGGGTTTGGGAGAAAAGAATCCGGGCCGGGCCGCCAGCTGCGGCCGGGCCGGTTCCGCGAGCAATTCAGCCAGAATGATCTGCTGCTCTTTAAACGACCGGATCAGGGCGGGCACCGACGCCGTCATTGGCAGGGACCGGGCGGGCGCAACCCCGGACAGGGAGAGATTCCCCGCGAGAATCAAGACCCAAGCCGCCGCCAAGCCCGCCCAGATACGCCGCGCCGGCAGGATCACATCCCGCCACCCTTCGCGAAGGGCGTTGGCCACTGAAGCCAGCCCCTCCGGCCGGCCCGCCGCCGCCACCGCCTGAGCCCAGCGAAGCGGAGCGGCGGGACGGGGCTGAAGGGCTGAGTAATCTTCCGGCCAATGGGCGAGCGCCCCGGTGACCGCCGTTAGTTCCCCGTAATAATTACGGCAACCCGGGCAGGCGGCGAGGTGGGCGGTGATCCGGGCTTGCTCCGGTTCCGGCAGCACGCCGGCAGCCAGCAGACAAAAATCCGGGCGAAGACGCCGGCAAGAATGGAAAAACCGGTTCATAACTATTTATCCCCGCTCGGGGCGGGAAGGTTCATTTTCAATTGGCGCAATTTTTCCAAGGCGTGATGCAGGCGGGATTTTACCGTGCCGACCGAGCAGCCGAGCACCGCCGCCATGTCCGGCAGCGTGGCGGCTTCAAAGAAGCGCAACCGAATGACCTGACGATGTTTATCGGACAGCCGTTCAAGACATTGACGCACCCGGACACCGGATTCATTTTGCGCCAGGGCTTCCGCCGGAGAAAGTTCCGGCGAGGGGAGGCTGGCTTGTCGGTCGTGAAGCGCTTGCGCTTCGAAAAAGGGCAGCCAGGCCAGCGAGCGGGGACGGCAGCGCGCCCGGCAGACGGCTTTGCGGTGGCGATGGAGCAGAATGGCATACAGCCAGGTGGAGAGCCGGCAGGTTTGATCATAGCGCGGCAGGCTTTTCCAGGCCTCGACCAGAGTTTCGGCCACCAAATCTTCCGCCGCGGGCCCGTTGCCCGCCAAAGCGACCGCCTGCTGAAATAAGCGGGCCTGGCACGGCGCAACCAACAAGCCGAACGCCGGGGCTTCGCCGGCACAGGCGCGCGCCAGAAGTTCCCGGCTATCCGTCCATTCAGGCGGGTCGGCAGTGAGGACCATGTAAGAGTTAATCCCCGTCGCGCCTAAAAAGGTTCAAACAATTTTCCCCTAACGCCGGAGAAAAACCGGAGGAAATAAGAATGAGGCGCCCGGTCCTCACTTAGCTGATGACTGCCAAACCCAGTCGCCCCGGAGACGGCTGTCGTAATCGGAGTTTCCTTTACCAGCCATACCGCCGTCGTCGGTTTCATTCCAGCCAACGGAGTAGAGCAGGAACTTGCCGTCATCCGTGCGGCGGTAGTGCAGGGGTTGTCCGCCGATGAGGTCGTGCGGCAGTTTTGCCATGAACGCCGGCACCAGCGCATCGAGCGCTTCGGGATAATTGCCGCGCACAAGATGATAGCGTTCCAAGGCGCAGGCAATCTGTCCCTGATCGGCCAGTATTTGGTTGAAGGCTGTGTTTTGCATGGCCTTGTTGAAATTCGGAACTGCCATCCGCGCCCAAACTTTGAACGGCGAATTATGGGCAAGCGTTTTTTCGGAGTAATCCTCGGCAGCATCGCAGACGGTGGGGGCAATCGTATCGTGCTCCAGGTCGAAGGCGTTAAAAATCTTGGATTCAATCTTGGCCAGCGTAGTCATATTTTGATAAATCCAGCCACGGGGCGAGAGAATCAAGAATGGTCTTATTGTATATAAGTAGCGATCTTGCATGAGGATCGAGTCGATGTTTTTGGAAGTGGTCAACTCGTTAAGGATGTGCGCGCCGACGACCAGTTGCCATTTGTAGCCATCGGCGACGTACGTTGGCAGATTGATGTTTTTCAACTGTTCCTGAATGTCGGCCAGCTGTGGTTCCTGCCAGGCATGGAGCCTGAGCCCATCCTGAACGACTGCGATATACACCCCGGAAATGAACACGTTGATCATGGCTTCCACCAAGGTTTTCGGCTGGCCAGTGGGCAGCTTTTGCAAGATGCGGCAACTGTCATGGATCAAGGTGAGTTCTTGTAACGCTTTGTCCGACTGGCCGAGCAACAGATAGCATTGGGTTCGCTGGGCCAGCGTTTGGGCCAAGAATCGCATGGTTACGAAATTGGGGATGGGTACGAGAAACGGCTGTGAATAGTCGCCGGGAACAATGGCATAGGGCCGCTGCAGGGCTGCGCGGAGGTCATCGAAGGCCGGCACATATTGGTCGCTCCAGCGCAGGTAGTCCGCCGCCGCGATGGCATACCCGGAGTCAAATTGGACCTGAAGCACATGGGGGTTGGCGGTGGCGACGACAGTCAAATGTCCGATGTTGGTAAATAAATTCGGCGGCACCAATTTGGCGACTTCACTAACCCAAGGTGTGGCGTCGGCCGCCAACGCAATTATTACCGGCGAGAAATTAGCCAGGGAGCGTTCCGAAAAGGTAAAACCTGGCGCGCCTTTGAGGCTCCGCCCCACGCCGTTTTGCAGGGCGGTTTGAAGATGCGCCGCCGCCGCCGGGTCGGTTAATTGGATTACGCCAGGCTGATTCGTGATCGCTTGGAGCGGTTGAATAGCCAGTTCCGCTACAACCACCGGCTTTACAAACGCAAAACGTCGAGACTTATCAAGGCGCAGCCCGGTGAAACTGATGGTATCGGGGGCGCGAAGATCCAGCCAGTGCAGTTGACTGGCCAGCTTCTGTTGGTCGTCCTGCGGATGTTTGACAAAACGCAGATAAATGTTGGTGCTGGCGGTGAAAAAATTCTGCTCGTCCGGAACGACCGGCGGAATGTATTTGTTCCAGTCGAGTTCAATGCCTTTGGCTGCCAGCTCGCGCTGGCAGCTTTCCCACACGCGCTGGCCACGCCAGTTTTCCTCGGCGTAGAAAACCGCCAGCAGCGTGGCGAATATAGTCAGACCAACGAGCGTCCGGCGGAAATTGCGCCAGCAATTCAGCCAGCGGATAAACAACCAAATAACCATCAAAATAGACGCGGTGACGATGCAAATAACCAATTGAAGCAACAAAGATGGAAGCCCTCTAATTCCATCTTTGAGTTGAAGCAAATCAGCGACCGTCACCATCGCCCCAATGGCAACAAAAAATATCAGCCAAATAAAAACCGAACGGCGAATCTGTCCGCCAGATTTATTGTTTTGCGATTCATTCATAAATGTTTTTGTTGGCAGGGTCGGCGCGCGGCGCCGACCGGACGCCGCAGCGCGGCGTCCCTACCATTTTCACGCCGCCAACAGCGCGACGGTTTCCGTCCGCGGCTTGGGCGCATAAATTCCCGGCCGCACGACTTCCGCCGGCACAGAGCGGTCGGCGAACAGTTCGTTCAGAATCTCTTGCTGGTCGCGGAAGGTCAGAATCATCCCGGCGGTCGGCGCGGATTGGGCCAGGGCCGGCGGCGAGCCATCGCGCTGGGCGAGGTGGACGAGGGCCAGCACGACCCAGACGGCGGCCAGGGCGGCCCAGGTGCGGCGGCACGGCCAGACCAACTCCCGCCAGAGTTTGTTTGAACAACAAAGTAACGAAGTAACCAAGGAAACCTTAAAACTTTGTTCCCTGGTTGCTTGGTTGTTTAACTCCGCAGCCACGACCTCCCGGCGCAGGGCGTCAAGCTTGGGTTCGGCGGCGCGGTGGCGGGCCAGCAGGAGTTCACGCGGGGTTTTCATTTTTGGCCTCCAGTAATTTGCGCAAAGCGCGCTTGGCGTAGTGCAGGCGGGACTTCACGGTGCCCAGCTGGGCTTCGGTGATGCGCGCGATTTCTTCCAGGGAAAATTCCTCGACGTAGTGCAGCAAGAGCGCGGCGCGCTGCGGGGGCGGCAATTGGGCAACCAAATTCATAAACCCGGCTTCCTCCTCGCGGCGGATGAGCAGGTCGTCCGGGCCGGGCTCCCATTCGCCGGCCGATTCAGGGATTTCATCGAAGAGCACTTCCGTCCGCTGGCGCCAGCGCTGGCGGCATTTCTGGTGGGCGATGCCGAAGAGCCAACTGCCGAACTTGGCATTGTCGCGCAGGGTGCCAAGGTGTTTGACCGCAGCAAGGAACGTCTCCTGGACCAGATCCAGGCTGGCGGACTCATCGCGGACGAGTTCAAACACAAAAACATAGAGCGGCAGTTGGTAGCGCCGGAAGAGGGCGTCCCACGCCGCCGGATCTCCGGCGCGCGCGAGCGGGACAGGCAAAGGTTCAGGGTCGGCCACTTCCGGCATTGTTAAGGAGAGGAATGCGCGAGGCGAGCAAAGGTTCAATCGCGTTGCGATTATTTCCAAGATTGCCAAGGCGACGGCAATTGCGCTAAATACAGGGGAAATGTCAACCGTTGCCGAACAACTCCGCGCCGGGCGCGAGGCCAAAAATCTCACGGTGGAACAGGTCGCGGAAATGACCAAGATCCGCACCGACCACCTGCGCGCGCTCGAGGAAGGCAATTTCAACGTGTTTTCCGCGCCGATCTACATCCGGGGCTCGGTGAAGAATTACGCCAGCGCGCTCAAACTGGACACGGCCAAGCTGCTCGCCGCCCTGGAGGCGGAATTGAAGGGCACGCAAAAATTCAGCGAACCGCCGCCGCTATCGGACCAGAAGAAAACCATCGTGGATGAAATCACGCTGATGCTGGCCAAGGTGAACTGGAAACTCGGGCTGGCCGGGCTGGCGATTCTGGCGCTGGCGGTGATTATCGGCGTGTCCATCTGGGCCTGGGGGCATCATCAAAAAACGAATTCGCTCCAGAATCTGGCGCCCGCCCGCTACCAACCCGGGAATGCCGGCGATACGCTGCCGCTGCCGAAGCACTGACCGCGCGGGGGGCGATTTAACCGCAAAAAGCGTCCACCGGGAACGGCTCGCGGGGACGCTCGCCCCACCGGTACGGTGGGACAGTCAACCAGCCAAAGAGGTGGAACGATCCGCGCCCGGGCCGAGTCACAATTTCTTCAGCTCATCACCCGCCAGTTGAATCAGCGGCCGGATGGTCGCCGCGCTGAAGGAAAACTGGCAGCCCGCCGCCGCGAACAGTTCCGGCAACGGCCGCGAGCCGCCCAGCGTCAGGGCCGCTTTGTAAGCGCTCAGGGCCTTCGCCGGATCGGCCTTGGAATTGGCCCACACCTGCAACGCCCCGAGCTGCGCGATGCCGTATTCCACGTAGTAGAACGGATACAGGAAAATGTGCAACTGCCGGTGCCAGGAGTGCGCGCGCGCAGCCTCGAAGCCGGTGTAATCCACGTCGCCACCGAAGCGGTCCAGAAGCTGCAGATACGCCGCCTGGCGCTCGGCGCGCGAGTGGCCGGGATGCGTGTAAACCCAGTGCTGGAAGCCGTCCACCACCGCCATCCACGGAAAGAAACCGAGGATGCCTTCCAGGTGCGTCTTGCGGGCGCGGTTCGCCTCGGGCGAACAGGCAGGGACGCCGCGCGGCGGCGTCCGGTCGTCGCAGCGCGACGACCCGACCGGG
>CAIMLG010000238.1 GCA_903842235.1 uncultured Verrucomicrobia subdivision 3 bacterium | reverse complement strand
TCCTCGCCAAACACACCGGCCAGCCTTACGACGTGGTGGAAAAAGCCTGTGACCGGGATAACTTCATGAGCCCCGAGGAAGCCAAAGCCTTTGGCTTGGTGGATCACGTGGTGCAATCCCGCCGTGATCTGCCCGCCGCCGACAAGGCGGCCTAAACGGCTCTTGACGATTCCTTGAAATGCGGCCGGGGGCAACCCCGGCCGCATTTTTTTGGTTCAGAAATCAAAGTGGTAAGCGAAGTCGAGATGGCGTTGCGCTGAGCTGGTT
This sequence comes from uncultured Verrucomicrobia subdivision 3 bacterium, assembly GCA_903842235.1. Taxonomy (GTDB): domain Bacteria; phylum Verrucomicrobiota; class Verrucomicrobiia; order Limisphaerales; family UBA11358; genus UBA11358. The sequence continues at coordinate 52,529 of CAIMLG010000238.1, read as the reverse complement.
TCCGAACTGCGGTCGTCGCCGCCGTCATCCTTGAGATCCTTGCCGACGGAATAGACGATTTTTTTCTCGGCGGAATAGCGCAGCGGCTGGCCATCGAAATCATCCACCGGCACCGCGGCCAGAAACTCCGGCACCAAGGCGTTGAGGTCCGCCGGCAACTGGCCGTGGGTCAGTTGATAGGCGCGCAGGGCGAGAATGGTGCGGGTGGCCTGCAATTGAACGTCCGCCTGGCACTTTTTGGTCAGCGACCCGGATACGGCGGGCCACGTCATGTAAAACAAGACTTGGCCGCTTAAGTTCCCGCTCAAGATCAGGGAAACCATGCCAGGCCGGTGTGTCTCAAAGTCCGGCAACTTGGCTTCGTTGTAATGGCGCGGCGCGGCTTTGACCAATCGGAGCGCATTCTCCGCAAACAACGACCGGGTCTGGCTCGCATTGTAAACCGGCAGAAAACGCGGAAGGCGGGGATAATTATCGCCCGTCTCCGTATCCACCAGTCTGCCGCTCCGCAAGGCCTCCAAAGTGCCCGTCAGACATTGATATTCACTCTTGATGGCCTTGGCAAAGGCAGTGCTGGCTTGGTCGGACGGCGGCTCGATCCGCCGGATGTAATCGGTTAATTGAAGCGGCGTCAGTTGGGTTTTTCCGACCCACCGCTGCATTTGACTCAAGCCCATGCTGTGAACCGCCGTGCCCACCAGATAGCCGATCAACAAGCTTTGAGAATTTTGCAGGCGCTGCCCGATCTGGATGTGCTGCACGATTTGGTCAAACCCCGCCACCGCCTGTCCGTTGTGCAGGAGAAAGTTTTCCCGCACCTGAGCCAGTTGCGACAATTTTTTCCAGTCCTGCAGATAAGGCATTAAGGCACCGAACTGGGTAATCTCCGGCACCTGCAAGTCCGGCAGTTGGGCGGCGGCATCCCACGCGGCGAGCGCCGCCTGATTTTTGGCCAGCACCGTGGTGGCCAGGGCCGGGGCCCAATGAGTGTTGCTCACCAAAGCACCAATCCCCGCGCTTTGCTCCTCTGGCCACCAGATTTGGCGGGCGGCGGTCTGGAGCTGGTCGTAAGCATTGGCCCCGGCGGGCAGGTTGCGCCGTTCCAATTTTAAATCCTTATCCAACACCGTGGCCGGCAGGGTGGAGCGCAGGAACACGAACGCGAACAGCAGGGCAAACATCGCCAAAACCCCCAGGGTGAGGCGCAGAAACCATTTCTTCATGCCCGACAAATTGTGCCGACGGGCCGGCCAAAGCAAGGTATTTGGCGCGGGGCGGCGACCGTGCGGCGATTTCAACTCTTGGGCAGGAAGGTGAACACCACCGCACCCAGGACACAGACAAAGGCCGCCAGATAATGCCAGTGCAACTTTTCGCCCAGATAGAAGATGGCAAAGGCGCAAAACACGGCGAGGGTGATGATCTCCTGGATGATTTTTAGCTCGGTGGCGGAATAGACCGAGTTGCCCCAGCGATTGGCCGGCACCTGCAGGCAATATTCAAAAAAGGCAATCCCCCAACTGACGAGAATGACGAGGAGCAGCGGCTGGCTTTTGAATTTCAAATGGCCATACCACGCAAAGGTCATGAACACGTTGGAAAAGGTCAGCAAGACGATGGGCAGCCAGCGGGATTCAGTCAAATTCATGGGCGGGAAAATGGATTCACCATTCCCGCCTGTCAAATGAGAATCCGGCGGCTTGAAAATGGCGATTGAAGCTGGACAGCCATAGGCGACCGCAATACGGTTATCGCATGAGAATATTCTGGCTCACCTTCAGCCTCCTTGTCCTGATAGCCAACCCCCTTTCCGCAAAAGATTGGAAACTCGTCTGGTCGGATGAGTTCAACTATCAGGGGTTGCCCGACCCGGCCAAATGGGGCTTCGAAACGGGATTTATCCGCAACCACGAAAGCCAATACTACACCCAGGCGCGCCCGGAGAATGCCCGCGTGGAGAGCGGCCATCTGGTCATCGAATGCCGCAAGGAGTCGTTCACGCCCACCAACCATGCGCCGGTGGAATATACCGCGGCCAGCCTCACCACGCAGAACCGGGAAAGCTGGCGCTATGGCCGGATGGAAGTGCGCGCCAAGCTGCCCCAGGGCAAGGGCGTCTGGCCCGCCATCTGGATGCTCGGCACGAACATCACCACGGTCGGCTGGCCGCGCTGCGGAGAAATTGACATCATGGAATTTGTCGGCAAAGACCCCCGCGGCATCCATGGAACCGTCCATTATGCAGCAAATGGCAAACACGCATCCGACGGCGGCCGACTGGAAACGAATCAGCCGTATGCGGATTTTCATACCTACGCGATCGAGTGGACCCCGGAACGAATTGATTTCTACTTCGACGGCACGAAATATCACACTTCCCCCACCGACATGGCAGCCCAGGGCGCGACGAATCCCTTCCGTGCGCCCCAATATCTCATCCTCAATTTTGCCCTCGGCGGCGACTGGGGCGGGCCGATTGATGATACGGCTCTGCCGCAACAATTCTTGATAGACTACGTGCGCGTTTACCAATAAACGGGCAGCCACGGAGTGGCGGACGAAAGCAGCCCACGATAAAACCGTAGGTTAATCGTTCAAGCCCCGGATGGGGTGGCAGGCAAACAGGCGGCGAAGGCCTCGATCGTCCCTCCGGGACTGGGTTTGATTTGGCGGGCGAAACCCGCAGTTAAAACTGCGGGCTATTGTCAGCCGCGCCGGCGGCGCTGGGGGGGGGCGGCGTCCCTTCGGCACGAGCCGGGACGCGCGCCGGAGTGGACCCTTAAATTCCTAGAGCTTCTCGGTGGGCGTGAAGGGCAGACCGCGTTCGCCGTTGAAGAGTTTTTTCAGCCGCCGGTCGCTGGAACTGCTCTTGCGCCGGATGACGCCGGGCGCGACAAGCTGGCTGCTCTCGCGGCGGGCGCGGCGGCCTTTGAGCCAGTCGGCCCAACTGATCGAGCCTTCAATCGGGATGCAGGGGACTTTTGAGGTTGAGTTTATCGGCAACTTCTTGCACCAGCTTCACGCACTGTGGCAGGTTACGATATTCCGGCAGATTCGCAAGCCGCCGGACTTCAAACTGGGGCGTAACAGCCGACGCATGGAGGCTCATTCTAATCCGGAAAGTTTTGAGCCTCCTCACGTCGGCTGCTACAGCCGCACAGGAATATTTTTCTTCTTCAGAAATTGTTTCACATCGCCCACGGTGAAAGTGCCAAAATGGAAGATGCTGGCGGCGAGGACGGCGTCGGCGCGGCCTTCGAGCAGCACTTCGGCCATGTGTTCCAGGCTGCCCGCGCCGCCGCTGGCCACCACGGGCACGCCTACGGCTTCGCTGATGCGCCGCGTGATGACGAGGTCAAAGCCAGCCTTGGTGCCGTCGGCATCAATGGAGTTCAAAACGATTTCGCCCGCGCCGAGGGCGACGGCTCGCTTCGCCCAATCGAGGGCATCCAGGCCGGTGTCCTTCCGGCCGCCGTGCGAGAACACGCCCCATTGGTCCGGCGCGATTTTCTTGGCGTCAATGGAGACGACGATGCACTGGCTGCCAAATTTCTCCGCGCCCGACCGGATGAGCTCGGGATGGGCGATGGCGCTGGAGTTGATGGAAATCTTGTCCGCGCCGGCGCGCAGCATGGTGAACATGTCGGCCACGGACTTGATGCCGCCGCCGACGGTGAGGGGCATGAAGCATTGGTCGGCGGCGCGCTCGATGACGTCCACCATGGTGCCGCGACCGTGCGCGGTGGCGGTGATGTCGAAGAACACCATTTCGTCCGCGCCCTGCTCGTTGTAGCGGAGGGCGAGCTCCACGGGGTCGCCCACGTTGCGGAGGCCGCCCTGCTCGGCCACGCCAAACTGGACGCCGCGCGTGACCTGGCCGGCGTGAACATCGAGACAGGGAATGACCCGTTTGGCAATCATGCCCCCATTAAATGGGGATTTGGGTGGCAGGGCAAATCATTCCGCGCCATGGATAAGCGTGGTGAAACTATTTTTGAGTTGAAGCGTTTAAATATTTGTCAGATACAATGACTTTTCGGAAACATGAATATGAAGACATCCCAATTAATTTTAACGGCCGCCGGCCTGGCGGTTTTGCTGACGGGTTGCCAGAACCCGGACGGCTCCCAAAACAACACCGGCTCCGGCGCGCTGATTGGCGGCGCGATCGGGGCCATCACCGGCGCGGCCATCGGCGGATCGCGGCATGGCGGCGAGGGCGCCTTGATCGGGGCCGCCGCGGGCGTGATTGCGGGCGGGCTGGTGGGCAATTCCATGGATCAGGACCAGCAGGCGCGGCTGCGGGCGCAGGCACCGCAGACCTATGCGCGGGTGGATCAAGGCCAGCCGCTGAGCGTGGCGGACATCAAAGCGCTGGCCAAGGCGGGCATCAATGAAGACGTGATGGTCACCCAGATTAAAAATTCGCGCACGATCTTCCATTTGAGCGCGGCCGACATTATTGACCTGCGCGATGCCGGGGTGTCGGACAAGGTGGTGAATTGCATGATCAACACAGCGAGTGAAGGGCAAGCGCAAGCGGCGCCCGTCATCATCCAGCAGGCGCCGCCGCCGCCGCCGGTGGAAACCGTGGTGGTCTCGCCGGGGCCGGGTTACATCTGGGTGAGCGGGGAGTGGGAATGGAGCGGCCGCTGGATCTGGGTGGGCGGCCATTGGGCTAATCCGCCCCGCCCGCAGGCCGTGTGGGTGGTGGGCCGGAGCTGGCATGAGCCGCACGGCTGGCACTACGAACGCGGACACTGGCGATAAGCGCCGGTTTGGAAAACCAGGCTTTGACCTGCCCTCGCCGGCGTTCGCGAAATTCCCCAGAAATGCCGAGGGCGGGGAGAATCTTGGCGTCACGCCTGGAAAACCTTGCGGCTCATTCGAGTGCCGGGGCGGTTTGGTTTACCCCGGCGACAGCCGAAAAAGCAAAAAGCACTGCGACGGAGGTTCCATCGCAGTGCCTTGAAATGATGCACTGTCCAGAATAATTACGATTACGGCAGAAGGTGCGGCGGCGTTACCGTGCTGCCCAAGCTGCAGGCCGGCGTAGCGCCCACGGTGGCATCGGAATAGTCACCACCCGCCGGGCAACCGGGGATGCTGCTGGCCGCATTCAGCTTGATGTAGGGGGTCAGATCGCTGGGATAGGAGATGGCGTCGCCGGTTTTCTTCTTGTTTTCCAAGGCGAACTGGTTGGCCGCCGCGTCAATCTGGCGGAGGTTGTTGATGCAGGCGTTGGCCTGCGAGGTGGCGCGCGCTTTCACGAAGTTCGGAATCGCGATCGCAGCGAGGAGGCCGATGATGGCCACCACGATCATGATTTCCACCAGCGTGAAACCCGCCTTGCGGATGTTTTTGGTCTGTTTCATTGTGTTTTGCTTTCTTTTCTGAGCGGTGTGAACAACGCAACCGGCGGGTTTCATGATGACGGATTTGTTGCACTTGATTGCCGGTTGCAACCGCCTTCTGCCCCATACTTAGCAAAAGAGGTGCCACCGACAACATTATTCTAGAATAACCGCAACAAATATTATGGCCCCCAGAAAAGCCACCGCTGTTCAAAAAATCGCCAGGCCTGGCTGCTCCGCCATTTTCCGCGTGAATTTGTCCGGCAATTCGCATACAAAGCTTTCATGGCAGACAGCATTCGGCTCAAAGACCAGCCCGTGAACGAGCGACCGCGGGAACGGCTGGTGGCGCGCGGGCCGGAGGCGTTGACCCAGGCGGAGCTGATCGCGATTTTGCTGCGGACGGGCCGGCGCGGCGCCAACGTGGTGCAGGTGGGGCAAAATTTGCTGCAAAAATACGGCACGCTGAACGCCCTGGCGCTGGCCCCGGTGGACGAATTGAGACAGACCGCCGGCGTGGGCCCGGACAAGGCGGCCACGCTGGTGGCGGCGTTTGCGCTGGCGCGGCGGATGGAACAGGAGCGGCGGGAGGAATCGCCGGTGCTGGATACTCCGGCGACGGTGGTGAACCACCTGCGGGAGGCGAACCGGCTGCAAAAGGTGGAGTCCTTTCAGGCCTTGCTGCTCAATACCCGCAAGCGACTGATCCGGGTGGAGGAAATATCGCGCGGGACGCTGGACACCATTCTGGTGCATCCACGCGAAGTCTTTCGCGCCGCCATTATGGCCAACGCCGCCGCCGTGGTGCTGGTGCACAATCATCCGAGCGGCGATCCGACGCCCAGCGAGGCGGACATCAAGGTGACGCGGGATTTAATCCGGGCGGGCCACCTTTTGAAAATTGAGGTGGTGGATCATGTGATCATCGGTCGCGCGACGGCCGAGCGGGCGAAAGATTATTCCTCCCTGCGCGAGCTGGGCTATTTTTACACGTGAACCCGCTTGCTTTCCGAGGACGGTTTCCGCGATGATTTACGCATGGCTTTCAGTTATAAACCGAGTGGCCCGGTGACGTTGAGCGAGGCACAGATTCTGGCCCTGCACCAAAAACTTCGCGACATGCGCCATGACATCAATGGCCGGCTGGCCAACATCACCGCCGCCGCCGAGTTGATGCGCATGCGCCCGGAGCAGCAGCGCGCGGAGCGCTTGCAGCTGGTGCTGGAGGAAGCCTTCCGGGCCAAAGACCTGCTGGTGGCCTTTTCGCGGAAGCTGGAATCCGAGCTGGGGATGAAACCGCAGTAACTGCCGTTTGCTCCCCATGGAACGCCCGGAAAACGAACTCATTGCGGCGGTGCTCCAAGGCGACGCGGCCAGTTTCGAGCCGCTGATTGTTAAATATTCCCCCCGGGTATTCGCCACCGCCCGGCGCTATGCCCGGCGCGAGAGCGAGATTGAGGACATCGTTCAGGAGGTGTGGCTCAAGGCTTTTAACAAACTCCACACGTTTCGCGGCGAAGCCCCGTTCGAGCACTGGCTGATGCGGATGACAGTGCGGACGTGCTACGATTTTTTGCGCGGCCACCAGCGGAACCGGGAATCTTTTTTCAGCGAAATCTCCGAACCCGAAGAAGACTGGCTGGAAAAATTCGTGGGCGATCCCGGCAATGCCGCCGAGGATGCGGATGCCGCGAAACTGTTGATTGATCGCGTGTTGGAGAAACTTTCACCCGAGGCGCGCCTGGTGATCCAGCTTCTGGAAATCGAGGATCGCTCCGTCAAGGAGATCGCCAAACTAACCGGCTGGTCCGTGCCGCTGGTGAAAGTCCGGGCGTTTCGGGCACGGCGGGAAATGCGGAAAATTCTGGGCCGAATGACGCAGGACAAATATTTGTAACTCTGCGCAATTATTGCGCGTCAAAGGGGATGAAGTGTTTATGAATGTTGCGGAACTCCAAAAAAAATTGATTGCGGCGGGCCGGCGACAACCGGCGGACGACCGCGTGCCCTATGCTTTTGAAAAGCGCATCCTGGCGCAGCTCCGGGCGCAGGCGGCGGATCAGTGGGTGTTCTGGGCGCGCGGCATGTGGCGGGCGGCCGCCTCCTGCGTGGCCGTGGCGGGGCTGCTGGGCGTGATCACTTTATTCCAGCCCCAAACGCCTGACAACTCCCGAGATCTTTCGCAGGATTTCGAAAATGCCCTGCTGGCCTCGGCCGACTTGCCGGATACTTCCTCAGTGCCGTGAACAATTGGAAAGTCATTTTCGCCACCGTGGTGATTTTCGGAGCCGGGGTTGTCGCCGGCGGCTTGCTGGTGGATTACGTTCAACACTCCCATCCCAAAGCGGTGCGCACCCCGGCGGCCCGAGCCGGCGGCACGAACCAGCTTACGCGCACGGGCGAAGCCAGCAAGCCCCGGCCGCCGGAACTCCTAAGCCGGCAGTTTTTACAGCAAATGGATGAATCCTTGCAGTTGAAGCCGGAGCAGCGCGATGCCATTCAGAAAATCATCAACGACCGGCAAAACCAAATGCGCAAGGTGGTTCAGGATGCGCGCCTGGAGATACGCGAGGCGCTGACGCCGGAGCAAATCACCGGTTTTGATGCCCTGATCAAGCGGCCCTTTCACAAACCCATTTTCAACACCAACGCACCCGCAGGGGCGGGGGGAACCAACGCGCCGGGCCCGGCCGCCAGCGCCCTTTGAGCGTTTGAGCGTCAGTCCTGGCTGATCACCGAACTGATCTTCTTGCGGAGCTCCCGGTTGACCGCGCTGGCCGAGCGGTTGCCATCCACGAACTCAAAGCCGTAGGTCTTTTGCATCGCCTTGAAGGCATTCTGCATGCGGGCCTGGTATTGAAGAAAACTATCAAAGACATCCCGCGAGAGCCCGAGATCCATGCCGCTTTCCCAGTAATCCAGCGTGGCCTGCTTGGAAAGATTCCGCTGCACCAACTCTGCCGGCTCCACCGAAAGATAAAACACCGCATCCGGCACCGGGGCGATGCCATAAAGATTCTTCAGCCAAGCCGCATCCATGCCGCGCACCAGGTCCCGCGCCATCAGCGTGTAAATGTAGCGGTCCGATAACACAATGAACCCGGCTTTGAGCGCGGGAATAATGATGTTCCCCAGCTGATCGGCAAAATCGGTGGCGTAAAACAAACTCAGCGTCGTCCGGCTCAAAACATTTCCATTCTGCGCCTTTTCCAATTCGGCGCTGACCAGCGTGGAACGTTTTAACCCGACCTGCACGGTCGGGCGCCCGCTGGTTTCCAGCCAGTTCACCAGCTCGACGATTTGCGTTGACCGCCCCGAGCCATCCGCGCCCTCGACGACAATCAACCGGCCGCCCAAAGCTTCGGCTTTAATCCCGGGAATGCCATGTCCGTAAAAACGATGCGCTTTTTTCATGCGGCCTTGTCCTCCAAATCCACCTCTTTTTCCTCGCGGCTGCCCGGCAGCGACGGCGGCAACGGCAACGGGCTGCGCCGCTTGAACTTTTTCAAATCAATCCGCTCGGCCACCAGCTGGCGGACGAGCACCTGCTGCTTCTCCACCGGGTCGTTCGCATCAATCGTCACGAACTTGAACTCCGGCCCCATCGCCAGATATTGCTCGAGGATCCGGCCTTGAAAAAGTTTAAAGCTCTCGTAAGGATCATTCGACAGGTGCAAATCCATGCCCGCCTCAAAAAACTTCAACTTCGGCCGGCCCTCCAGGATCCGGCTCAGCGACACCGCCAGATCCGCCTTGAAAAACATCGTCAAATCCGGGGCGGCCGCGAAACTGTAATTGCCCCGCACCCAGTCCGGCGGACAGCCCCGCACCGTATCGCGGGCAAAGGCCGTGAACACATAGCGGTCGCACAGCACCACATAGCCGGCGCGCAGCAACGGCACCAGATGCCGCTCATAGCGGTCCGCAAAATCCGTGGCGTGGATGAGGCTGAAGGTCGTGGGGGTCAGCAGCTCGCGCTTTTTGCCCTTGCTCGTCGCGGATTTCACCAGCTCCGACGAATTCCACTCGCTGAAATAGACCTTGATGCCCTCCGCCTCCAGCCAGCGCTTGAGCAGATAGATTTGGGTGGATTTGCCCGACCCGTCGAGGCCTTCCACCGCGATCAAGCGGCCGGGAAAATTCAATTCAGCAAAAGTTTTCATGATTCGCGCCCTGCGCGTCGGTCAAAGTTAATGCATATCTCCCCCGTCACAAGCCGAAGTTTTGGGTCTCAAATCCCCGGCGGAAGGCCAAGAGGCCGACCCCCACTCACCCGCCGCAGAGCGTTTGAGGCAGACGCCAACCCCAGGCCGGAAGCCTTGCCGCCCGCCGGCGCGCCTCAGCGCGACAGCGCTTGCAGCAATTGTTGCGCGGCCTCCCAATTGGGATCGAGTTTCAAGGCTTGTTGGACCGCGACTTTCGCTTCCGCCGGGCGATTGAGCCGGGCCAGAATCGTCGCCCGGGCGTAGGGAATCTGCGGGTCATTCGGGGCGGCGGTTTCGCCGCGCACCAAGGATTCGACCGCCAACGGCGACTGGCCGAGCGCGTTTTGGAGCAGGCCCAAATTATACCAAGCCCGGGCGTGGCGCGGTTCCAGCTGCACGGCGAGCTGCAGCTCTTTTAGCGCGCCCTCGCTGTCGCCGGATTCCGCCAGCGCCAGGCCCAGACTATAATGCGCCTCGGCATCCCGCGGCGCCGTCCGGCAGGCGGCCTGCAATTGGGCAACGGCTTCGGCTAATTTTCCCTGGGCGCTCAAAACCACCGCCAGTTCCATTCGCAGCGGGGGAGAATACGCATCCCACGCCACCGCGGTTTGCAGATGCTTGGCCGCCGAATTCAAATCCCCCCGGGCAAAATAATAATTACCCCATTGCATCTGGCCGGTGGGCTGGTCGGCATTCGTCTTCAAGTAATGGAGCAGCTCGCCATGGGCGGCATTATTGGTCGGCAAAGTGGCGCGCAGATCCCAGGCGGCGGCGATGCGGACATTGCGGAACGGATCGGTCAACCGGCTTTGCACCGCATTGGAAACCGCGGGCACCAGGACCAGCGGTTCGAGCGAGCGCAGACAAGCCGCGCGCACCAGCTCATTGCTGTCGGCCAGCCCCTTGATCAAAACCGGCATCACCGCCGGATCTGACGCCCAATTACCCAGCAGTCCGGCGGCGACGGCGCGCCAGTAGGGGATTTTTTCGGTTTGCAGCAACGTGAGCAGCTGGGGCTGGGCGGCGAGATCGCCTTGCCGGGCGCGGGCAATGACCAAAGCCCGGTCGCGCGTGGAGCGATTCATCCGGTCGCCATACCATTGCTCAACACTTTGCAGCGACCAATCCACGCTTTTGTCCGCATGGCAGCGATTGCAGGCGTTCGGCACGCCGATTTGTTTGGTCAGCAGCGGATCCGGAATGGTGAAGCCGTGATCGTGGCGGGGATGCCGCTGCATGTAAACCGTCACGGGCATGTGGCAAGCAATGCAGGCGTTGCCGGGGCTGCCCTCGGCGTGATGGCTGTGCTGGGTGGGGTTGATGATGGGGGACTTGGGATTGCCACCGGAGTGGCAGCGCAGGCACACGGCGTTGCCATATAACTTGGCCATGTGCAAGTTGCGCGGATGGCAGTCCAGGCAGGTGACGCCGGCCAGGTGCATTTTGCTGCCGAGAAACGCGGCAAATTCGTAGTCCTCATCATGCACTTGGCCGTCGGGATAAAACAACTCGCTGTTGTCCACGAGGGACAGCTCATAGCGGTCGGAGAAGCGATCGCCCGGCACAAAATCGCCGGTGAGGTCGGCCCGGCGGGCATGGCAGGACCCGCACATGTCGAAGGTCTGCTGGGAGGTGAGCTTGGGAAACACCGGATCATTCGTGCCACCGTATTTCCGCTGCCAGTCCACATGGGCCTGGAGCGGGCCATGACAGGCTTCACAACTGACGGTGGGCTCCAGCATGGTGGTGTGATAGGTGTCGGTGGCGGCATCGTAATTTTTCTGCACGCGGGTGTTATGGCAGGAAGCGCACATGAAATTCCAGTTCATGCCACGGCCGGTCCAGTGCCCCCATTCACCGGGCTGCCGGTCTTCGTTGCCATAGACATTGAACCAGGCATTGTTGGTCGGATCGTAAGAGGCCTCCAGCACTTGCAGACGCCCGCCCGGTTGCGCCACGAGGAATTGCCGCAAGGGATATTCGCCAATCACGCGAACCACGGGATTGGTCTCCATTTTTCCGGACAACCCGAGGCACACCACCTGGGGCTGGCCATTATTCCAACTGAAATAGGATTTCTGCGTGCCGTGCGCCAAGGAGCGCGCGGGGGAAAAGGCGGATTGATCCCGGTTCGTCTGCAATAACCGTTCCGCCTCGGCATGATGGGAAGCGGCCCATTTGTCGTAGGCGTAGGCATGACAGACGCGGCAACTGGCGGAACCGGCATAGCCCGACGGTTGGTTCGTTGCATATGCCATGCCCGGCGGCGCGGGAAGGGAGGGGGAGGGCTTGCACCCGGCCAGCATCAAGGCCAGCAGCCCGGCCAGCATTAAGCCCCCGACGCTTTGAACTGGAATGCCGGCGGGGGCTATGGTGACGGAGGGGCGGCCGGTCGCAGAGGTTGGGGGCGGGGCGTGCATGCGAAATGTTTGATAACCTCGGAAAAAGGAGTCAGCGGCGCCCAGGGCAACCGTTCGCACCCCAAAATGAAAGAAAGCTAGGGTTTTATTGAACAAAATAAAATGGCTGTCCGACATGGATTCGAACCATGAATAACGCCTCCAAAGGGCGCTGTGTTACCATTACACCATCGGACAAACGGCGGCAGAATAGCCCTTCCCGATTCGCCACGCAAAGCGAAAATGGTTTTTACGGCAACCAGAATTCCTGCTTGTCATCCGGCCAACGTTTGATAGTTTGAACGCCCTTTTTTATGAAGACGGACATTCACCCGAAATATGTGGACGCCGAGATCCGTTGCGCCTGCGGCAACGTGATCAAGACCCGTTCCACCAAGCACACCATCATCGTCGGTATCTGCAACGCCTGCCATCCGTTTTACACGGGCCAGCAGAAGTTCGTGGACACGGCCGGGCGCGTGGATAAATTCCAACAGCGGGCCGCCAAGACGGCCGCCGCCGCCGAGGCCTTTGCCACCAAGAAGAAGAAAAAAGCCTAGCTTTTCGATTAAAGCCGCCCGCCGCGCCGGAATTTCCGGGGTGGCGGGCGGCTTGTTTTTTGCTGCGACGCCGGAGGCGCATCGCTGGATTGGTCCAGCGGATGCCAATCGGCGCTCCCATTGACAATGGACTTAAAGCCGCACATTGAGAAATTCCGCAAGCGTTTTGCCGAGGTTGAAGCCTGGCTAAGCGACGCCAAGGTGTTCGACAATCCGCAGAACGCGCAGGAATTGTCGCGGGAATATGCCCGCCTCAAGGACCTGGTCGCGGCCGGCGCGGCCTATCTGAAAGCCATCGCCGAGCTGGAAGCGAACCGCGCGCTGCTCAAAACCGAACCGGCGGAATCCGAACTGGCCCTCATGGCCAAGGAGGACATTGCCCAACTGGAAGCGGCCGAGAAAAAGTTCGGCCACCAAATCCACTTCGGCCTGGTGCCGCCGGACCCGACCGATTCGCGCAACACCATCGTGGAAATCCGCGCCGGGGCGGGCGGCAACGAATCCGCCCTCTTTGCCGCCGATCTTTACCGGATGTATGGCCGTTATGCCGAGGCACGCGGCTGGAAAATTGAGACGCTGGATTCCAGCGCCTCCGACCTCGGCGGTTTCAAAGAAATCATTTTTCAGATCAACGGCACGGATGTTTTCAAGCGGCTGAAATACGAGAGCGGCGTCCACCGGGTCCAGCGCGTGCCGGCCACCGAGGCGCAGGGCCGGATTCACACCAGCACCTGCACCGTGGCGGTGCTGCCCGAGGCGCAGGAAGTGGATGTGGAGATCAAGCCCGAGGACATTGACGTCACCGTCTGCCGCGCCTCCGGCAAGGGCGGCCAGGGCGTGAACACCACCGATTCCGCCGTGCAAATCCAGCACCGGCCGAGCGGCCTCACCGTCCGCATCGCCGACGAGCGGTCGCAGATCAAGAACCGCGCGAAGGCCATGACCGTGCTGCGCTCGCGGCTGCTGGAAATCAAAGTGGCCGAGGAGAACGCGAAATACGCCGCGCACCGCAAACAACAGGTCGGCACGGGCGACCGCAGCGAAAAAATCCGCACCTACAATTTCCCGCAGAACCGCGTGACCGACCACCGCATTGAAGTCACGCTCTACAATCTGGCCAACTTCATTGACGGCGACTTGGACGGGCTGGTTGATCCGCTGATGACGAATGACATGGAAGAACGGTTAGCCGCGCTGCCGTCATGATTCGTCGCCTCCAACGGCATTGGAAACGCATCGGTCTAATCACCCCGGTCATCCTGCTGGCGGGCGGCTTACCAGCGCGTGGGTTTTTGGCAGCCGCTATTCCGCCCCCTGCAATCATCCGGTGCCACTTCCGCTCCATTTGCCAGTCGAACCGGTCACCTTTCCCAGCGCCAGCGGCGCGCTGATTCATGGCTGGCTGGTCACCCCGGAAAACAATCATGGCGTGGTTATTTTGCAGCATGGCATTCATGCGGACAAAGCATCGCTGGTCGAGCGGGCGCGGTTTTTATCGCGGGCCGGCTATGCCGTTCTGCTCTACGATTTTCAGGCGCACGGCGAGAGCGTCGGCCAACAGATCACCTTTGGTTTTCTCGAAAGTCGCGATGCGCAGGCGGCGGTGGAATTTGTCAAAACCCGTTTTCCCGGCCGGCCCATTGGGGTGATTGGCATTTCGCTCGGAGCGGCGGCGGCAGCGCTGGCAAAACCGCCACTGGCGGTGCAGGCGCTGGTGCTGGAATCCATGTTTCCAACCATCGTGGACGCGACCAAGGACCGGCTGGAAATGGTTCTGGGACCGGCGGGCCGCTGGCTATCGCCATTGCTGACGGCGCAAATCCCGCTGCGGACCGGCGGCGGGGTGGACGATTTGCGGCCGCTGGACCAGGTGGCTAAAATCACCGTGCCGAAATTATTTCTCGCCGGCACGCTCGAACAAGAAACCCACCTCGGTGAGGCGCAGCAAATGTTTCGAGAGGCCGCCGAGCCCAAACAGTTGGTCGCCCTGGAAGGCGCACACCATGAAGATTTGCTCCATTTTGCCCCGGAAACCTATCAAAAGGTGATCCTCGACTTTCTGAATAAAAACTTGAAATGAACCCCCAGCCCCTGGAACCCCGAGCCCTGATATTCGATTGCGATGGCACCTTGGCCAACACCATGCCGCTGCACTGGCACGCGTGGCAGATGGTCACGCGCCGATACGACCTGCATTTTCCGGAGGACCGATTTTATGCGCTCGGCGGCGTGCCGTCGCGCGACATTTTGAAAATGCTGGCCGAGGAACAAGGCCGGTCGCTGGATCACATCGCCGTGGCTCACGAAAAGGAAGATCTCTATTTACCGCTGATGGCGCAGATTGAGCCCATCCGGGCCGTCGTGGAAATTGCCCAGGCGAACTTTGGTAAAATCCCCCTGGCCGTGGCGTCCGGCGGCACGCAAAAAATCATCTGCGAGGTGTTGGAACAGATTAAAATCCGCCAGCTCTTTGCGGCGGTGGTCACCAGTGAAATGGTGAAACACCAGAAGCCCGCGCCGGATATTTTCCTTGAAGCCGCCCGCCGCCTTGGCGCGGAGCCAAAATATTGCCGCGCTTACGAAGATACCGACTTGGGCTTGGAGGCCATTCGGGCCGCCGGCATGGACGCGGTGGATGTGCGAACACTGCGCGGGTAAACCGGCTGGCTCCCGCGAGCGCAGCCTCGACTTTTGCCCGCTTTTTCATTGAAATAATCGCATGTCAAAACCGCTCACGCTCATTCGTCCGCTGGTGCAGGGCTTGCACGCTTATGTGCCGGGAGAGCAACCCAAAATTAAGGGGTTGATCAAGCTGAACACCAACGAGAATCCGTATCCGCCCTCGCCCAAGGTGCTGGCGGCGGTCCGGGCGGCGGTGGACAGCCGATTGCGGCGGTATCCGAATCCCACGGCGGCAAACCTGCGCGCCCAACTGGCTAAATTACATGGCTGTCGGCCGGAAAACATCCTCGTCGGCAACGGCTCGGACGAGGTGCTGGCGCTGGCGGGGCGGGCGTTTGTGGAGCCCATGCCCAAGGCCAAACACGACAGCCCCCGGGCGGTGATGCAGTATTTTACGCCCAGCTATTCCCTTTATCCCGTGCTGGCGGAGATTCATGGCGCCGCGAAAAACGCGGTGTTGCTCAACCCGGATTTTTCCCTGCCTTCGGTGGCCGAACTCAAGCGGGACAAAGAGTGGAATTTCCAAGCGGCGCTGACATTCATCACCACACCCAACGCCCCGGGTGGCCGCGGCTATCCCACGGCGGAACTGGAAAAAATCTGCCGCGCGCAAAAAGGCGTGGTGGTGCTGGATGAGGCATATGTGGATTTTGCCAAAGAAAACGCGCTGAAGCTGGCGCTGACGCATCCCAATGTGCTGGTGGCCCGAACTTTCTCCAAAGCCTATTCGCTCTGTTTCCAGCGCGTCGGCTATTGCGTCGGCGCAGCCGGACTCATCGCCGCCCTGGATAAAATCCGCGACAGCTACAATGTGAACGGGCTCGGCCAAATCGCCGCCGAGGCGACGCTGGGAGACTTGAAATATTATCAGGCCAACTTCAAGAAAATCATCGCCACGCGGGAATGGCTGGATCGGGAATTGACCCAGCTGGGCTTCCGCGTGCTGCCGAGCCAGGCGAATTTCATCCTGGTCCGGCCGCCGCGCTTGCCGGCGGCGGAATGGCTGGCGAAGTTGCGGGCCAAAAAAATTCTGGTCCGCTGGTTCAGCGCCTCGGAAGTGAGTGATTATCTGCGCATCACCATTGGCACGCCCGCCGAGGCGGCGGCGCTGATTAAGGCGGTGCGGGTGATCGCTCGGTCATCTTAACCGTAAGCATGCCGTCAAAGTCTGGGTGGAACGGGCCACCAGCCCGTTCGGGCGGGTGACCCGCCCGCCCGGCGCGGCGGCAAGTTGCCGCCGCGCACGGCCAAGTTGGCCGTTCCACCCAATCCAACGGCAGGGATCCGGCTTAAGCCCGTTCACTCCGCCACATACTGGAGGTCGTCCAAATAGAACGCCAGCGGGCGGCCTTGGCCGACCAGCGTCCAATAGAAACCCGATTTGATGCATTGCAGGTCCAGCTCGCTCAGATCAATCGAATATTGTTTCCAGTCGGAAGTCAGGACGAGGTCGCCGGTATCCGTTTTTCCGGAATCGTGGTAACGCTTCTCGATGCCGATAAGGCCGACGCCAAACTTGACCTTTTCCCCGCCCTTGGCGCCGCGCGCCCAGAAAGTTAGTTTGCTGGCCGCGCTAAGATCATAGCCACCGGGCAACTGGCCCCAGTCGTTGGCCGGACTTTGCCAGACCACGCCCGCCCAGCCGCCGGGCTGGTTGTAGGCAACTTTCAGACACGTTTTGCCGCTGTGTGGATTGTCCGCGCACGCGGCGTCCATGGCGACGGCGGAGGCATCCCCCATCCAGCCGGATGCCACATAGGGCGCGTCTTTCAATTCGTCGGCATAAACGACGAACGGAACGTTCACCACCGGCGCCCGGAAGGCGACTTTCGAGCCGGTTACTTTCACGGGCAAACTCCCCACGGCCGCGCCGCCGGTGGCATTGCGGATGGTGCAGTAAAGCCGGTAAATGCCGCCGGCGGAAGGAAGCTTGAGGGAAACCGCGCGCTCACCATTCTGAGCAATCGCATCAGGATAAGCGGCCGTGGCGGCCGCGCCAGCGCCCGGCACATCATAATTGCTTTGCTCGCGGTAAAGTTCCCAATCGATCTGGCAATCCTTGGCGTCAGTGATTTCCACCACCGCTTTGACAATATCGCCGGCCTGCACTTGATCCGGGGAGGTTAAAGCCAGCTTGGTCATGGCCGGGCACGGTTTCGCCGGGGCCTTGCCGCTCCAGAGTTCCTGCATGGTGTCCACGGCGGCCAAGCGGCGGCCATCCGCCAGAAACATGCCAAACCAAGTGGCCGTGGCCTCGATCTTGGAGCCCCAGGTAAACGCATACGAACCGAGGCACAGGCCCGGCGCGCCGGTGACGGCTTGGACGTAAGTGTCATGGTAAGCCTTGGCCTTGGCGGTGCTGGTTAATTCTTGGGCGGCCCCAAAGGAATTCAGGGGCGTCTCCCAAGTGCCGGCCGGGCCGAATTCAGTGATGACGATGGGCTTGGTGCCGCCCGCCGCCCGGTAGCGCTTGGCCACGGACGGCCCGCCGCCATAAGAATTGATGCCGATCACATCCAGCGACGGGCAGGATTGGTGGAGGTTCTGGACTTTATTGCCGCCCAGTTCGGCCACGACGGTCATGGTTGGATGGTTCGGATCCAATGTGTGCACCAGCTTGGCCAGCGCTTCAATGTGGTGCCACAGAACCGGCGTATCGTTGCCGTTTTCCATTTCGTTGCCCAAAGCCCACATCAGCACGGCGGGATGATTTTTGTAGCGTTCGACCGCCTGCTTGACGGCGTCGAACTGTCGGTTCAAGGTTTCGGGATTTTCGTAGCTGAAGCCGTTGCCTTGGTGGCCCAGCCAGACGCCCAAGGTGACCGTGAGGCCGAGTTTCTGCGCTTCGTCCAACTGGGCCAACGTGTCGCTGCCGACGCCCCACGTCCGAAACGAATTGCCGCCGCACTCGACCAGCACGCTCTTGGAACCACCCCCGCCGCCGCCCTTGATGAAATAGGGCTGGCCAGCGCGCAGCAGCTGCCAGCCCCCGGCCGTCGGCTTGATTTCCGTCTTGATCGGCCCCTCGGCCGCGGCGACGGGGCTGGCTGCACCAAGCATGGCCAGCGCCGCACAAGCAACCACCAGCCAGCGAGCCAACGAGTGGGATTTGGATCCGGTTGGGGACATCCGGCCGGCCCGGGGCAATAATACGGTGCCGGTGAAGGCAAAAAAGTTCTTCGTCTCAGACGTCATGCGGCTAGTGTTTGCCGCGGTGGCGTGGGATGTCAAGCGGTCGACGGCGGAGGAAATCATTGAGGTTTTAAAGTTCACCCGGCTTCGGGTGGCGAACCGCCCTGCGCCCGCAATTGCCAATTGCTTCTAATTGGGATCTTGTGCTTTCATGGTGATGAACTCGGGGCCACCCCGGTTTAGCGCGAAAGAAACCACCTGTGTATCTGGAATATTACGGATTGAAGCAGTCGCCGTTCGACATCACGCCGAATCCGCGCTTTCTTTTTCACAGCCGGAAGCATCGCGAGGCGTTCAACCATCTTCTTTACGGCATTCGCGAGCGCAAAGGCTTTGTCCAACTGACCGGCGAGGTCGGCGCGGGTAAAACGACGCTCTGCCGCGCGCTGCTGGAACACCTGGACGGCAATTTCTCCACGGCTTTGATATTGAATCCCGTCCTGAATGCGGATGAGCTGATGAAGGCCATCGCCACGGAATACGGCCTGGAGGTGAAAGGCCGGGACCGGCTGGAGACGCTGGCCAGCATCAGCGATTTTTTGTTGAAACAAACACTGGCGGGCCGGGAGACGGTGCTCATTGTGGACGAGGCGCAGAACCTGACCGTGGAATTGCTCGAACAGGTGCGGCTAATTTCCAATATCGAGACGGATGACCGGAAGCTGTTGCAGATTGTCCTGATGGGCCAGCCGGAATTGCGCGACCGCCTGAACAGCCATCAGCTCCGGCAACTGCGCCAGCGCATCACCGTGCGGTATCATTTGAATCCACTGACGCGGACGGAAGTCGGCCAGTATATCCACCACCGCCTGGCGCTGGCCGGCGCGCGCGGCTTTCCGACCTTCACCGCGCCAGCCCTCTGGCGGGTGTTTGGCTATAGCAAGGGCATTCCGCGGCTGGTCAACGCCGTGTGCGACAAGGCGCTGCTGGCGGGGTTTGTCGAGCGCAGCGACCGCATCAATTACCGGATGGTGGGCCGCGCCATCCGCGAACTGGAAGGAGACATCCACGCATGAGCCTCATCAACGACGCCTTGAAACAGGCCCGGCAAAACCCGCCGCCCCACTCGTCCCCGCCGCTGGCGCCGCTCCAGCCGGTCGCGGACGAACCCGCCGCCGCGTGGCGCTTCCCCGGTATCATCCTTCTGACCCTAACGGCGGTGATCGGCTTCGGAGCCTGGTTTTGGTGGCCCCGCCCCAGCTTGGGCACAATGGTCCACCCCATCGTGACGACCCAGCCGGTGGTGCCGGTCACACCGCCGGTCGTCGCGCGAACCGTGGAAAGGCCGAAGGCCCCCGCCCCGCCGCTGCCGACGCCAGCAGATCCTCCGCCAGCGAGCCCGGCTGACCGGCCGGTTTTGCAGGCAATTTTCTATTCCCCAACCAAGCCGATCGCCATCGTGGGCGGCAAGACCGTCCGCCCCGGCGAGGCGGTGGGCCAGTTCAAGGTGAAAGCCATCAGTCAAACCGGGGTGACGCTCAGGGGGCCGGGGAATCAGGAGATTAAACTGGGCATGGAGCGCTGAGGCATGGCGTGGAAACAAATCTTTGCCCGCAACCCGGCGGCGGCGCGGGTGGTGCCGTTCGGCATTTTTCTCCTGCTGACGGCCGGTCAGGGCCAGTTCGGGCCAGCCTCGGCTTATTGGTTTTACCTCGCGAAAACGCTGGTGGGCCTGTGGCTGATCTGGGCGATGCGGCCGTTCGTCGCGGAAATGCGCTGGGCGTTTAGCTGGCCGGCGGTGCTGGTGGGCGTCGGAATTTTTGCCGTCTGGGCCGGCCTCAGCGGCGAGTGGACCACGCAAAATTCGCCCTGGGTGAAACTCGGACTGTCCCACGCGCCGGCCCAACCCGCGCCGGCGTGGAACCCCCAGGAACAGTTCGGCGCCGGCTCCGCGGTGGCGTGGCTGCTCATCAGCGTGCGAATTCTTGGCTCAACGTTTATCGTGCCGCCGCTGGAGGAGGTTTTTTACCGGTCGTTCCTGTATCGCTACATTGCCGGGAAAGATTTCCTGGCCGTGCCGCTGAACCGGTTTTTGCCGGTGCCGTTTTTGGTGACGGCGGCGCTGTTCGGATTGGCGCACAACGAATGGCTGGCGGGAATTATTTGCGGGGCGGCGTATCAATGGCTCGTGCTCCGCCAGGGCCGGCTGGGCGAAGCGATGACGGCGCACGCCATCACGAATTTCCTCCTGGGCGTCTGGGTCGTCTGGCAGGGCGCGTGGCAATTTTGGTAAAGGGCCTGGCAGGATTGGCGAGTGCCTCGCTTCTGCCTTTGGGGCTCCAATTTTCAGCTCGCTGTAATTTTGATTTTCATTTTTTCCAGCGGCGCACGCCAAGCAACGCGCCGCCCAAGGCGAACAAACATAAAACGCCGGGTTCGGGAATGGGTGAAGATGAAAACTGAATGTTATCGAGCATGGCATTTCCGACGTATGGAGGAAGTGTAAATAGCAATTGCCCGGTCTGTCCGGCATAGGGCGAAATATCTGCGCCGTAAACCGTATAATTGGCGGTGGCGCTCAAGCTGAAGAAGGAAATGGGTTGGCCGTTGAAATTTATTTGCATGCCGCCGATGGCTCCCAAAAATATCAGCGATTGTGCCGAAAGCGGAATTTGTCCGGTTTGACCAAGGGAAATGGCGGTCCCAAATCCAGGATAATTGCCTCCGAAAAATACAGCAAAATATCTTCCTTGAATGGGCGGAAACGCAGCTGGTGGATTCGTGTCCCAAATACTTATTGAGTTGCCGGTTAGCGAGACATCATTGTAATAGAATAGTGGCGCCGTCACGGTCCACCTCGGAAATAAGTTGGAGACTGTTATATCAGCATATGTTGGATTGCTTGGAATTGTAGCGCTCTCAAAATTAAGATTTAAAAAACCTTGCGGATAGCCGGAAGACATTCCGGCAAGTGCGAAAATGATCGCTGTAATTTCAGTTTTCATTTTTCCTGAGGTTTGTTTATAGCCGCAAGCCCGCCCCGTAAGCAATCGGTATCTCGTAGGCAGGTCGGACTGAAATTGAATCGGATGTTCCTGTGTTCTCTCGGAGCGAGACGTGGGATTTACGGTAAAAAACAATCAAACAGTCCTCCGAGGCACATTCTTCGTCTGGCCCTCAATTTTCGAGGATGACAAGGAGAACGAGCCGGATTTATTTCACCGTTAAATCCACTTTATTCCGCTCCAGAGTGGTGCCTTCCTGCTGGGCAAGATTGGAGAGGGCCTCGTTGTAATCCGCCAGCGCGCGGATTTCCTGGGAGCGGGCGGCGGTGAGATTATTTTGCAATTGCAACAGGATGAACGTGGTGCTTTTGCCGGCGTTATACTTACCTTGTTCCGCCTTGAGCGCGGCTTCGGCCGAGACGCGCGACTTTTGGGTGGCATCCGTGCTTTCCCACGCGGCCTGCGCCCGCTTGACGGCATCGTCAATCTGCACCATGACGCCTTGCTCCTTTTGCTTGAGCCGCAGCAACAATTGCTGCTCGCTGGCTTTGTCCGCCTTGAGGGAATTGCGCGCCTTGGCGTTGCTCAGGGGAAGGGAAAGCTCGGCACCATAGCTGTAAAACGGCCGGTCGGCGGTGCCGTATTGATGGAAGGCATCGCTGACTTCCCGACCCGCGCCGTTGTAGCCCAGGCTGCCGGTGAGGTCGAGCTGGGGAAAAAGCTGGTTGCGGGAAAATTTCAACTGGATGCCCTGCTGCTCCAGGTTCAGCTTGGCCTGCTGCAAATCCGGCCGCTGCGCCAGCCCTTTGGTCCAGCTGTCTTGCACGTCAAATAACTGGCGCACGGCTTCCAGGGGCGTCGCGGGCTCGATGGTCACGTCATGCCATTGCACATAATTGTCCGTGATCAGGCTTTTGAGCACGTTCTCAGCGGCCGACAGCGCATAACGCGCGGCAATCAGGCTGGCCCGGTGCTGCGCTACTTGGGCTTCGTCCTGCTCCAAGGTGCCGCCCGCCTCGGCGATGGCGCCATAAACGAGGCGGGTCTTGTCATCGGCCAACTGCTGTTCGGCCAACCCCAGCGCTTCCAGCTGCACCTTCAGGTTTTCCCGGGCGTAAATGAGCTCGTAATAGGCGGTTTCCACGGCGGTGACCGTGGTGATGAGCTGCAGGCGCAAGTCGTTTTCGGAAAGCTTCAGATTATTTTTGGCCGCGCTGATGCTCAACCGCGTGCCATCGATCCAGAAATCCTTCAGCAACGGCTGGCGCGCGCTAACGCCGATCTGCCCACTGGAACTTTCCCCGGTCGTGTTGTCCTGCACATTGCCGAACAGATTGTAAGTCGTGCCCAGCGGGAGCGAACCGCCAAGACCGGACGAGAAGGTGTTGTTGTTGGCAAAGCTGTTGGTGGCGGTGCCGCCAAACCGATCATGGTCGTGGGTGCCAGACAAACTAAGGGTCGGATCGTAGCCCGCGTAAGATGCGTTCAGGCCGAACTGCGCTTTCAGCGGCTCGTAGCGGGCCACCTGCACATCGAAGTTGTGCTGGATCGCCTCCACAAGACAGTCCGGCAAGGCGAGCATCCGCGTGGCGGGCGGATTGGTTTGAGCGACCGCCGGGATCAACCCGGCGGCGCACATTAAAATGGCACCGATTTTTTTCATTAGAAAACCAGACGCCCGCCGCGGCAGCCAAATAACCGAAAGGTTATCGGGACGGCTGGCCTTCGGAGAGAGTGGCGTTTTTCTCGAGCACGGCCAGCACTTTTTCGTGCAGCACCTGCTCGTAGAGCTCGTTCACCCCATTGCGCTTCTGCAAATCCTTGAGGAATTGCTCAAACGGCATCCGATACATCATGGCCAGTTGCTGGGCACGCTTGAGGACATCCTCCTGAGTGGCTTCCAGCTTTTCCTGCTCGGCGATGCGGCTCACGAGGAACGCCAGCTTGACGCGCTCCTTGGCGCTGACGGCGGCGTTGGCGTAAATTTCATCCTTCTGCGACTCGATCAATTCCCGCGCGACGCCGCGCTGGGTGTTTTGGCGGACGAGGTCATACACCACGTTGCGCGTCTCCTGGGCCACGGCGGTTTCCGGCAAGTCGAAATTCACCCGGCCCAGCAAGGCGCGGACAAGCTGGGCGCGGATGGCCTTGGACTGCGTGTATTTCAACTCATTTTCCAAATCCTTGCGGACGCCAGTCTTGAGGGCTTCCAGGTTTTCCGCGCCAAATTTCTTGGCCAGATCTTCATCGAGCGCCGGGAGGGATTTTTCCTTCACTTCGACAAGTTCCACCTCGTAAACACCCTTTTTTTCCTGCAATTGCGGGGTCACAAAGTCGGCGGGGAAATCCACGTTCACCGTGCGTTTATCGCCGGCTTGGGTGCCGATGAGCTGCGCGGCAAAGCCGGGGATGAACGAGCCTTCGGCCGTATCCACCCAGAAATTCTTCTGTTCCGTCAGGCCTTTGGCCGTCGGCGCGAGCGCGGTGATCGGCTGACCGTCGCAGGTGCCGGCATAGTTGACCACGGCGATGTCGCCATTAGCGAGCGGGCGGGCGACGGTGTTGTAATTGGCGTGCTGGCCGCGCAGCAGATCGAGCGCTTTCTCCACATCCGCCTCGGTCACGGATTTGGTTTCCAGCTGGGCGGGCAACCCCTTGTATTCCGGCAGGGGGAAATCCGGCGCGGTTTCCACCGTGGCGGTAAACTGCAAGATCTGGCCGCGGCCGAACTGCACTTCCTCGATGTCGGGCTGGCCGATCACGTGGAGCTTCTGCTCCTCGATCGCCTTGCGGTAAGCGTCGCCGATGAGCTTGCGCTTGGCTTCGTCCTGGATTTCCGCGGTGTATTTCTTGACGACCATGGGCAGCGGGGCCTTGCCCGGCCGGAAGCCTGGCAGCGCCGCCTGCTTTTGATAATCCTTCGTGATGGCGGCAAACGCCGCGTCCACGGCGGCTGCGTCCAGTTCCACCCGCACGAGCTTTTTGCACGGGGCCAAGTTTTCAACGGATACGTTCACAATAAAAAATGAGTTAACGAGCCGCGCAGCATAGCGGAATGGCGGCGTTTGCGTCAATTCGATTTCAGGGAAGGCCCGGAAAACTTACTTTTTGGGGATGCCGAGCGGCAGGACGGTCCGGTCGTAAACCTCGTTCAGCACCTGGGCCAGCCCGGTGTAAATGGCCGAAAGCCCGCAGAATATCCCTTCATAACCCGCCAGATGCTCGATGGCTTCGTTCCCGGTATGCTTGGCGGCGACCAGCAGGAAGAACAGCACGGTCAACGAGCCGAATACGACCTGCAGGGCGCGGCTCAGCTTGAGCGTGCCCACAAACATCACGGCGGTGAAGACGCCCCAGCACGCCAGAAAGGCGGCAAAGGCATCCGGCGTGGTGGCGACAATACCCGTGAAAATTTTGGGCAGCGCGACCAGGGCCACGAGCGTCAGCCAGAAAAAACCGTAGGAAATGAAGGCCGTCGTAGCGAAGGTGTTTTTCTTTTTCCATTCCATGATGCCGGCGATCACCTGCGCGGTGCCGCCATAAAAGATGCCCATGCCAAGAATCATGCTGTTCAGCTCGTAAAGGCCGGCGTTGTGCAGGTTGAGCACCACGGTGGTCATGCCAAAGCCCAGCAGGCCGAGCGGCGCCGGATTGGCGGTGGTGTCCTGAAGCTGGGTAAGGGTGGGTTCATTCATAAACAAAGGGTGCTTAAGGCGGTTAAATGATTTTGATTAGCTTGCATGAAACGGTGAACAGGGCGAAAAATATACGCAATGCCCGCCGGCGGCAATGCCGAAAACAAGCCAGTTTTCATGGCGTTTCCCGCCGGTTTGCGCTTTGCTGGAGCCATGCAGCGGACCTATTTCATCACCGCCACGAACACCGGCGCGGGCAAAACCGTTTTAACCGCGCTGCTGGCGCAGTGGCTCCGCGAACGCGGGGTGGCCGTTGCCGCGCTCAAGCCGCTCGGCTCCGGCGGCCGGGCCGATGCCGAAATATTGCACGCCGCGCTGGGCGGGACGCTGACGCTGGAGGAAATCAACCCGTGGCATTTCCGATCGGCCGTCACGCCGGCGCTGGCCGCCCGGCAGGAAAAAAAACCCGTGAAACTGGCGACGGTGCTCACGCACCTCCGGGCGCGGCAGAAATGTTACGAGGTGCTGCTGGTCGAAGGCGCCGGCGGTTTGCTCAGCCCGCTGGTCGAGGATGGCAATTCCCGCGACCTGATTTCCGCGCTGGACGCCACCCCCATCATCGTCGCGCCCAATCAACTCGGCGTGGTAAACCACGTTTTGCTCACGCTGGAAGCGCTGCCAAAAAAAGCCCGCGCCGCCGCCCGGGTGGTTTTCCGGTCGCCTGCCCGGCCCGATTCCGCCACGGCCACAAATGCCCAACTCCTGGCGCCGTTTTTCCCGCCTGAAAAAACCTTTGTGCTGCCGTGGCTGGGACGATCCGTTTCCCGGCCCCAGGCTTTGAAAAATTCCCAGGTTCGGCGCATGCTTCCCAAGCTGGTGGCTTGAACGATTCAGGCGGGTTTGGGGGCCACGGAAAACAACTTAACCGGCGGGTTTATTGAGCCGCCGGGGCGTTGGTAGCGCGGAAGGATTCCCGCCACGGCTGGCGATTTTTATAGAGCTCCAAGCGTTTTTGGAGGGGCTCCAAGGCTTTCATCCGCGCGGCGGTCGCGAGATCCAGCGCGTTTTGGGCACAGGTTTGGGCGTTGGTAAAATCGCCGGTTTCCGCGAAGGCCATGCCGAGAGCGTCGAAGACAAACGGCTGGCTGCCGCCAGTCAGGACATTTGCCTTAACGGCCAGCGCGAGGGCCTGCTGGCCATCCCGGGCGGCGGCATTTTCATTGGCGGCGAGCACGCGGGCGGCATAGGCGAGAATCTGGAAGTTTTCGGGCGCGAGGCGGAAGGCGGCCCGGAGTTCCGCCACCGCGTCGGCATCGCGGCCTTGCTGGAGATAGGCTTTGGCGGTTTCCACATGCGGCCAGGGATAGTTCGGGTCCAGCCGCTCCGCTTCGGCAAATGCCGCGAGCGCCTCGCTGAACCGGCCCAGCGCCGCCAATTCACTACCGACGGCGTTATGGATCACCGCATTGCCGGGCCGGAGCCGGACGGCCGCGCGATACTCGGCCAGCGCATCGAGGTGATGACCTTGCTGGCTGAGAATGCGGCCCAGATTGCTGTGCAACTGGTAACGGCCCGGCTCGATGCTCAGCGCCTGCCGGTAAGCCGCGAGCGCCTCGGCAGGCCGGTTTTGCTCGTCGAGCGCGGCTCCGAGATTGACCAGGGCGATATCGTTGTTCTGCGTCACAGCGAGGGCGCGGCGAAAGAGCGTTTCGCTGTCGCGCCAATAGGGCAGTTGCCGTTCCGTGGCCAGCACGCAGCCGGCCAAGATCAGGGCGGCGATTCCAGCAGCAAGGGGTTTGGGCAATCGAATCCGCGCCGCGAAATCCGCCGCGAGCAGGACCAGCGCGAGGAAAAATCCAATCGAGGGCAGGTATGTGTAGCGGTCGGCCATCGCCTGGCCGCCGACCTGCACGAGGCCGATGACCGGCACGAGCGTGCCGAGGAACCACAGCCAGCCGACCACCAGATAAGGCCGGGGGCGACGCTGGCGCCAGACAACGATGCTGGTTAATGCCAGCACCACGACCGCGGCGACCACCGACGACGCGGAGATTTTGCCCGGCAGTGGATAAAGGGCGCAGAGATTGGTCGGCCAGACAAGGTTCAGGACGTAGTTGACAACCGCCAGCGGGGCATTTTCCAGCCGGTATACCAAGGATACCTTGGTCAGCGAGACCACGGCCTCGCCTTGGCGCTGCGCGAAAAAGGTGACCACGCAGGAGCCGGCGGTGAGCAGAAAAAATGGCCACTTCTCGCCCGCCCGCCGGAGCCAGTTTCGCCCGGTTGGCGGCGAACCGCGCTGGAGCGGCCAGTAATCCAGCAGCAGCAGCACAAACGGCAACGTGACGAGCATGGGCTTGGCCAGCAGCCCAAGCGCAAAAGCCGTCAGGCTCAAGCCGAAATAGACTTTGGACTTTGGGCTTTGGACCTTGGACGCTTCAGCGTATTTCGCATAAGCCAATAGCGATAGCAGGGCAAAGCACGTGCTTAACACATCCTTGCGCTCGGAGAGCCACGCCACGGATTCCACGTGGAGCGGGTGCCACGCGAACAGCGCGGCGATGAGCGCCGCCGGCCAGAGGCGGGCCGTCAACCGCCAGAGCAGCGCAAACAGCAGCGCGACGTTGGCGGCGTGCCAGAGGACGTTGACGAAGTGGTGCGCGCCGGCGTTCAACTGGAATAACTCGCAGTCCAGCATATGCGTGAGCCAGGTGAGCGGGTGCCAGTTGCCGGCGTGAAAGGCGGTGAACGCCCATTGGAGCCCGGCCCCCGTCAGGCCGTTTTTGACGAAGGCGTTTTCGGTGACATAGTCGTTGTCGTCAAAATTGAGGAATGCAAACCGCGCGGCCGGCAGAAACACGACAAGCGTGGCAAAGGCCAGCAGCAGGGCGACAAGGCGCGGACGAGACATGGCGCTTGTTGTAAGCGATTTTGCGGCGGCGGCAAAGCGGATTCATTTTCCTGCAAAAAGATTTTGCATTTTTTCGGGGGCGGACTGATAATTTGCCCCGGCGGACGAAAGCTCGGAGTTCCGCCACTTGGCCCAAACCGGTTCCTCACCACCAAGTTTATTTATTATTATGAGCGGGTTACCTTTTACACTAATCGGAGCGGCTACCACTTCGTTGGAGCCACTTTACGTTTGGACGCAGGCGAAAACGGAAGCCAAGGCGATCATCGTCTTGCTTTTCATAACTTCGATTGTTGTCTGGTGGATGATGATTTTCAAAGTCATCCAGATGCGCCGGGCGCGGAAGCTGAATGCCTTTTTCGGCGACGAATTCACCGCCCAGAAAACCGTCCTGGAGATGTATGACCGCAAGCTGCAGGTGGACGGCTGCCCGCTCTACGCCGTGTATCAGGTCGGCTGCGTGCAGCTCGATGCCCGCCTGCGCGGGCCGACCGGGGAACGCGCCAAGCAGCAGATCAGTCTCAAAAACATGGAGCACATCAAGCGCGCCTTTGAAAACGTCGTCGCCAAGGAATCGCTCAAGCTGGAGTCCGGCCTCATTCTGCTGGCCATTGCGGTGAGCGGCGCGCCGTTCATGGGGTTGCTCGGCACGGTCTGGGGCGTGATGAGCACCTTCGCCGGCATTGCGCAGTCGCCGCAGGGCGCGTCGCTGGCGGTGATGGCCCCGGGGGTTTCTGGCGCGCTCGCCACGACGGTGGCCGGTCTGCTGGTGGCAATTCCTTCGATGTTCGGCTACAACTGGCTCGTGCACAACCTGCGGACGTTTACGGTTGAACTGGACAATTTCGCGCAGGAACTGGTTTCCAAGATGGAGACGGAATTTCTCGGCGAGGAATAAATCATGCGCCGCTTTTCCCAACGCAGTCATCTGGTGACGTTGAGTGACATCAACATTACGCCGCTGCTGGATCTGGCGTTCGTGCTGCTGATCATCTTCATCATCACCACACCGCTGTTGACGCAGAGCATTGAGTTGCAGTTGCCCAAGGGCGGCCAGGCGGACAAAAAGCCGAACCAAAACGACATTCGCACTGTCGAGATTTCCAACACCGGCTATTACAAGCTGGAATCCCGAACGCTGACCCTGGCGCAGATCCTCGGGCAGCTCACGGCTGAATTTCGGCGCAATTCCAAACTGGTGGTGTTCATCCGCGCCGACAAAGATTGCCGCTACGACCTCGTCGCGCAGATCCTGGATGGCTGCCAGAAAAGCGGGATCACGCGCTACTCATTGCGCACCGACCCCACGCCCAAATGAACCGGCTGCAAAAAAAATGTCTGATTGCGACCGCGGGTTTTCACCTGCTGCTGGTGGTGATTTTATTGGTCGGCCCGGGCTTTTTCTCCTCCGCGCCCCAGACGGATGATGTGCCGGTGCTGACGGTCATTCCGGACAAGCTGATTGATGCCGCCTTCAGCGGCGGCGTGAAAAATCCCCAGCCCCCGCCGGCTCAGCCGGTGGTCAAGCCGCCGGAACCGCCGCCCCAGCCAACGCCCGTCGTCAAACCACCGGAGCCGGTCAAACCGCCCGACCCCACGCCGGTGAAGCCGCCGCCCCAGCCCGCGCCGGATGAGTTAACGCCGGTGGTAAAGCCGGTGAAAACCCCGCCGCGCGAGGTGAAACCGGAGTTTGTGCCGGTGAAACGGGTGGTGCCGAAGACGCCTGATACGTCCGAAGCGGATAACCAGGCCAAACTCCAGAAGCAGCAGCGGGACGCACGGTTGAAAGCCATCGCCAACGCCACGCGGGCCATCACGGCCAATGCCTCCGCCGCCACCGAAGTGGAGATGCCCGGCAACAGCACCGAGTCGTATGCCAGTTACGCCTCGGTGGTCAAAACCATTTACGAACGGGCCTGGACGCCGCCGGAGGACACGTCCAGCGACGATGCCAACACGCGGGTTAGCGTCACCATCGGCCGCGATGGCACGGTGATTTCCTCGCGCATCCTCGACCGCTCCGGCGATGCGCGGGTGGATGCCAGCGTGCAGCGGACGCTGAATCGCGTGACGTTTATCCGGCCGTTCCCGGATGGCGCGAAGGACAAAGAGCGGACGTTCATCATCAATTTCAACCTCAAAGCGAAACGGATGCTCGGTTAACCACCGCGCCCACCATGAACCCGCTCCAACAAAAATGCTTTGCCGCCACCGCCGGTTTTCACCTGCTGCTGGTGGTCGTTTTGCTGGCGGGCGCGGCGTTCTTCAAACCACAGCCCGCACGCGATCCGGCCGGGGCGGATCAACCGCCCATCACGATCTATCCGGACCCTGCCTGGCCGGGACCCACCCCGGCTCCCGTACCGGAAACCCATCTTATCCCGCCGGCGGCAAGAACCGCCGGGGCACCCACGCCGTCGGCCAACGTAACGCCGCCTCCGCCGGACGGTAAACTGGATTTGGTCCAGGTCACGCGCAACGTGGCCCTGCCATCAGCCCGGGAGCATTTGGAGGCGCGGCCGCAAAATCTGCCGCGGGAAACTTTTAACGAGGTTTTGGGTCATCTGAACCAGAATTTAACCACCGGCACCCAAGTGAGTGTGCCCGGCCCCAGCGCGGCGGCGTTGGCGGATTACGCGGCGTTTGTGAAGCGCAAATACGAAATAGCCTGGCTTCCGCCGGAGGACATGCCCAGCAACGATGCCAATACCCGCGTCAGCATCACCATCCGCCGCGATGGCCAGGTGACCGCCGCGCGCATCCTTAATCGTTCCGGCGATGCGCGGCTGGATGCCAGCGTGCAGCGGACGCTGGAACGCGTGATTTTTGTCGCCGCGCTCCCGGAGGGGGCGGGCGAGGAACGGACTTATACCATCAACTTTAACCTCAAAGCGAAACGGATGCTCGAATGAAAAAATCAATTCTCAACTTTCTCACCCTTGGTCTTGTGGCCGGCACCCTTACCAGCGTCTCGGCGCAGGAAATCAAAATCGAAGCCACCATTGATGTCATCGGGCAAATGAAACCCATCCCCGTGGCCTTGGACGGCTTCACCGGCGAGGGCGCGGAGGTGTTGAAGTTTGATCTTTACGTGCAGGGCTTCAGCTTCGTCAGCCCGGATGCGGCGCAATACCTCATTCACGGCAGCGACACGGGCAACCTCACCGGCAGCGTGACGGACAAATTTGCCAAGAAAGTGATTCTCGCCCGCAGCTACAACGGCGCGAGTTTGCGGGTGCAGGCGCACACGTTTGCGGATGAAATCGTGGAAACCATCCTGAACAAGAAAGGCATCGGCAAGTCCCGGATCGCCTTCAAACTGCAGCCCGGCGGCTATGGGGCCGGTGAGATTTACGTGGCCGACTTCGATGGCTACGGCACCACCCGCATCACCCGCGATAACGCCATCGTGGCCAAGCCCGCGTGGGTGCCGGGCAAGCTGGCGCTGTATTACACCTCCTATGCCCGCAATAATCCGGATATCTTCTTCCACAGCCTGTCCAGCGGTCAGCGGCGGGTGGTGGCGGGCTTTTCCGGCTTGAACGATAGCGCGAGCGTTTCGCCGGACGGCTCCAAGGTGGCGATGATTTTGAGCAAGGCCGGCAGCCCGAACGTCTGGGTCTGCAACGCCGACGGCAGCAATTTGAAACGGCTCACCACGGGCGTGGAGGATTCCTCGCCCTGCTGGTCGCCCGACGGGCAATGGGTCTGCTTCGCGACGAAAATCGCCGAGCGGCGGCGGCTGGCCAAGGTGCCCGCCGGCGGCGGGGCGGTGCAGACGCTCAACACCGCGGGCGTTGCCAACCCCACGGAGCCGGACTGGTCGCCGGATGGCAAGTGGATCGCGTTCACCCGGCAGGCGGGCAACTTTGACATCTGCGTGATGCCGGCGGACGGCAGCCGAGAGCCGGCGGTGCTGGTGGCGGGCGAGAATCCCTCTTGGGCGCCCAACTCCCGGACACTGGTTTTCAATCACGGCCCCAATGGCCGGCAAACGCTGTCTGTGCTTGACGTTTTCACCAAACAATACAAGGATTGTTCGCGAGCGACCGGGAATTGTTCCCAGCCGGCTTGGGCCAGATAAATTTAAATTTCACAACTGCATTTCAACCGCAACTTTTAACCAAACAAAAACTATGAAAACGAATCCCGTTATTTTCCCGCTGGTGCTCGCGCTGGTCGCGACGCTGGCCGCCACCGGCTGCAAACACGGCCCCACCCGAGTCACCCCGCTGCCGGGAGCGCGGACCGTCGTCGGCAATCCCCCCGAGCTTCCGCCAACCGTGCCGTTCAATCCAAACGATGGCAACCCCAATGTAAAAACAGGGGGCATCGATACGCAAGGTTTGGATACGTTTGATGGCATGAAGATGGATCGCACGGCGTTTGCCGCGCAAACCGTCCACTTCGCGTTTGACAGCGCGGTGGTAAAAAAATCCGAAGCGGTGAATGTGGCGGCGGTGGCTTCGGCCTTGGCGGCGACCGCGAGCAATAAGCTGCTGATCGAAGGCCATTGCGACGAACGCGGCACTCAGGAATACAACCGCGCGCTCGGCGAACGCCGCGCGCTGGCCCTCCGCGAGGCGCTGGCCAAGGCTGGCGTCAGCCCGGACCGCATCCGCACGCTCAGCTTCGGCAAGGACAAGCCGGTGGATCCCAGTCACGATGACGCCGCATGGACCAAGAATCGCCGCGGCGAATTCATCCTGCTTCTGCCGAATCCGTGAGGTGGATTTCAAACCGATAGCCAATCAAAGCCGCGTGCGAACGCGGCTTTTTTTCTTTTCCCCGGAAGCCTGCCTCGCCGCGGCCCGCGGGGGGGGGACTGGTTTAAATCAAGCGCGGCAACGGAGGCGAAGACGGTTTTGCGGCTTTACTACGCCGCGTTTCGGCCGTAGCTTTAGGGCAGAAAGACAAATTTTATGAACGTGATGCTTGCAGGTTTTTTTGGCGGCTGGGAAATCGTCCTGATTCTGGCCGTGGTATTGATTTTGTTCGGCGCGAAAAAGCTGCCCGAGCTGGCCAAGGGGCTGGGCACCGGCATCAAGGAATTCAAGAAGGCGACGAAGGAAGTGACGGACGAAATCCAGAACGCCGGCACCACCCCCCCCACCCCGGCGCCGCCCGCACCCTCGCGGGCCACCCTGCCGGCGGACACCACCGCCCAATCCCAGCCGCCGGAAACCAAGGTGCTCTGACCTGGCGGATGATTAACTAGGGAAAGCGCTGCATGGCCGACTTTGCTCCCGAGCCGCCTGACGAAGGCGGTCCCATCAAATCATTTCTCGAACACCTCGAAGACTTTCGCTGGCTGCTCGTCAAATGCGCCGTGGCCCTCACGCTGGCGATGCTGATTTGTCTGATTGCCGCCAACTACGTCATTGGCATCATCAAATGGCCGCTGACCCGCGCCCACGTTAGTTTTCCCGGCACCAACCAGATTGTCAGCGTCAGCTTCGGCACCAATCATCTGGGCAATTATACCATCACGCCGGAACAGCAGCAGGCGCTGGATTCCGGCACCAACCGCTTTGCCGCCATCGTGGTGGAGCCGGTCACGCTCGGCACCAACCGCATCCTGGGCTGGCGCGTGAGCAATGACCCCGGCGCCATTGCCGAAATCCAGCGGATGCATATTGAGCTGGTCAACCTGACCCCGGCGGGCGGTTTCTTTGTGGCGTTTCAAGTGGCGTTTTACGGCGGCGCCGTGCTGGCGGCGCCCTTTATCCTCTATTTCGTGGCGTCGTTCGTATTTCCGGCGTTGCGGCTGGTGGAACGCAAATATATCTATCGCGCCCTGTTCGTGGGCGGCGGGCTGTTTCTGGTGGGCATTTCCTTCTGCTATTTCATCCTGATGCCAGTGGCACTGGGGGCGTCACAGATGTATTCGCAATGGCTCGGGCTGGGGGCTTTTCAATGGCGGGCGGAAGAATACATCAGCTTCGTCTGCAAATTCTTGCTGGGCATGGGGCTGGGCTTTGAGCTGCCCGTGGTGATTTTGACGCTGGTCAAAATCGGCATCTTGAACTACACCACGCTGCGGGCCATGTGGCGTTATATGATCATCATTGTACTGGTGCTCGGCGCGGTGCTGACCACGCCGGAGGTAGTCACCCAGATCCTGATGGCGGTGCCGCTCTATCTGCTCTACGAAATTACCGTCTGGATTGCCTGGTATTGGGAGCGGCGCGATCGAAAACGCGCTTTACAAGCTGGAGAATCCGCGTAAATTCAAGCCATCAATCTGACAACTGTATGCGAAAAATGATTTTTCCCCTCGCCGCCCTGGCGGCCGCAATGTGCTTCACCGGCTGCACCGGCCCGGAGCAAAAGCTCGGGCGCGGCCTTGCCAACACCTTTGAAGTCGTTCGCTGGGGGGAAATGCGCAAGTCGGTGGAAGAGAATGCGGTGCTCACCCAGCCCGGGTTTGGCTACTATGGAGCGATCCACGGCTTTGACCGTTCGTTGCAGCGCATTGGCCTGGGCGTTTACGAAGTGGCCACCTTCCCGCTGCCGTCCTACAAGCCGATCTTAACCCGCAGCTTTGCCGCCGACCCGGTTTTCCCGGAGAGCTACCAGCCCGGCCGGTTCTCGGATCCCTTGCTGGACACCGACACCTACACCGGCTTTAGCGGCGGCGATGTGGCGCCGTTCATTCCCGGCAGCCGGTTCCAGATTTTCGAAGACTGAGCGCGAAACGCTTTCAGCTTGGCGCGCCAGCAACAATTGTTGGCGCGTTTTGCTTTTCCAACCCGCCATGCGCCTCGAAAAAAAATCACCCTGCAAGGTCAACCTGATCCTGAACATCCTCGGCAAGCGCGCCGACGGCTTTCATGAGCTGGAAACGGTCATGCAGCCGGTGAACCTCGGCGATGAAATGACCTTCGCGCGCGCCGGCACCGGCCTGCAACTGACGTGCAGCCATCCGGAATTGCCGGTGGACGCCAACAATCTCGTTCACCGCGCCGCCACGGCATTTCTCGCCGCCGCCAAAATCACCGACGGCGTTAAAATTCACCTCCAAAAAAACCTCCCGCTGGCCGGCGGGATCGGGGGCGGCAGCGCCAATGCGGCGGTGACGTTTAGCGCGCTCAATGAACTTTTCGGCGCGCCACTGCCGCTGGCACAACTGCACAAACTGGCCGCCGCGCTCGGCTCCGATGTGCCGTTTTTTCTTTACGCCCAGCCGGCGCTGGCCACCGGCCGGGGCGAGCAGGTCCAGTTGCTCGAGAAATTTCCAGCGCTGCACGGCAAGGCGTTTTTCCTCGCGCATCCCGGCTTCGGCATTTCCACGCTGTGGTCGTATCAAAACCTGGCGCGGTTTCCCGCCGCGTTGAACGGCCAGGCCGGGCGCGCCCAGAACCTCATTGCCTTGCTCCAGGCCGGCGATTTGAAAGCGGCCGCGGGCGATTTTTACAATTCACTGGAGGCGCCGGCGTTTGCCAAATTTCCGGTGCTGGAACTCTACCAGGAATTCCTGCGGGAAAACGGCGCCGTGATCGCGCTCATGTCCGGCAGCGGGTCAACGACCTTTGCCATTGCTGAAAACCTCGCGGCGGCGGAAGCGCTGGCGGAAAAATTCAAGTCACAATTCGGCGACAACGGCTGGCTGGCCGCGGTGGCGATCCAGTAGGGTGCCAATATGAACATCGCCGGCCCAGGATGCCTCCGACGAATTCTGGCTGGGTTGTTTTTCGCCGTGATCACGCCGGTTTGGGCGGATGAATCTACAGTGACCGCCTTGCGGGTGGCGGACTATTTATTGAGCCAGCAGGATGCGGCCGGGTGCATCCCCGATTTAAAGGAAGGCCACCTTTGCAACGAAGACTCCACGATGGAATATGCCTTGGTGGGCCTGGCGGCAGCGGGCTGGCACAGCCAAGAGGCCAAATATCGCGAGGGCGTGCGCCAGGGCATCGCCTGGCTGGCGGCGCGGCAGGAAATGACCGATCCGCGGTGGCGCGGCAGCTGGCGATATGCCTTTGCCACGCACCCGCCGTATGCCGCCGTGCCCACGTCGCCCGGGCCGGGGATTAAAGACGTGCGCGGCGTGGATGCCACTGGCGCCTTGTTCGCCTACGACCTTTTTCTCTATACCCAGATTTCGGGCACCAACGCCCTGGCCAGAGAATATGAAACCAATGCCCGCGCCGGCTTGGATTTTGTTTTAAGCCGCAATCTTGGCCCCGATGGCTTCGCGTTCAGTTCCTGGCAACGGAAGCGCTCGGGGGCGTGGCAACTGTGGCGCTATGAATACACGGCTGATCAGGTGGATGTCTATCTCGGCTTGCGGGCCGGGGCGCTGCTCTATCATGAGCCGCGGTATCAACAAGCGGCTGATTTCATTGCCCAGCACCTGGGCCCCGCGTTTTTTGCCGGCGCGCAAGGGCGGTTTGCCGAGGGCCGCGAAGCGGATGGACGCTTAAATTTGGACCTGCAGGAATTTAACGCGGTCTTTCCGCAAGGTTACGCGCCTTGGGCTTTAGGCAAAACCACCGAAACCGTGGCGGCCGGGGAATGGCTGGCCCAACACCGCCAGGCGGATGGCTCGCTGGCCTGTTATCCCGGCGACCCGCACTACACGCTCAGCGTGGCGGTTGATGCGATGGCGGCCGGCGCCCTGGGCAGGCCGCGCCCGGATTCCGCCATGAGATGGCTCACCACAATAGGATTCGATCCGGCGGAGGGCGGAATGCGGGACACGGCCAAGCCCGGCTCGGAAAAGTATTCCAATGTGGCCGGGTTCAGCATTGTGGCGCTCCTGCAATTTCCCGCCTTTCCCGCCCGGGCTACCTTCTGAATTTCGCCAGCGCGAACGCCGCCATTTCTTTCGCCGCCGGGATTTTGCACAGCAGCGCCAGGAGGCCGTAGCTGCCGCCGGCGATGGCGGCCGGCACAAACACCGCGCCCAGCTTGAGCGCCAGCGTGGCATGGCCGAGCCACTGATCCCAACTGGTCCAGGCGCACCAGGCCACCACGCACCCGAGCAGGGCCGCGAGGCCGAGCGGCCGAAGCGTTGCGCGCAGCGAAGCCATTTCCAGTTGGCCGAGTTTTTTCCGCAGCGCGAACAGCAGCAAGGCGACATTGCAAACGGAGGTAAGGGTGTTGGCGATGCCAAGGCCGCCTTGCTTGAGCGGCACGATCAGGATGGCCGAAAGCATCAGGTTCAAGGCCAGGCAAACCAGGCTGATTTTCATCGGCGTCTTGGTGTCGCCCAGCGCAAAAAAGGCGCGGGCGAGCACATTTACCGTGGAAAAGGCCACCAAACCCGGCGCGAGGCAGGCCAGGGCAAAGGCCGCGCGCCCGGTGGATTCCGCCGTGAACTGGCCGCGCTCGAACAACAGCCGCATGATGGGTTCCGCCAGCGCCAGCAGCAGGGCGGCGGCGATGAAGTTGACGAACACCAGCGAGCCGATGCCGTGGCGCAACGTGGCGCGAAATTCGGGATAATTCTTATCAATGGCCAGCCCGCTCAAGGCCGTGAGCAAATAGGTGGCGAGGGAAATGCCGAACATGCCCTGCGGCAGTTCCATCAGGCGCACGGCGTATTCAAAGGAGGCATTGATCTGCGGATTGATCCAAAAGGCGAGGCTTTGCACCAACAGGACGTTCAATTGAAACGCCGCCACCCCGATGGTGCCGGGAATCATCCGGGTGGCGACCAGCCGGACCGTCGCATTTTTCCAAGGCGAGACCCAGCGGTAGCGGAAACCTTCCCGCGCGAGCGTCGGCACTTGAAACGCCGCCTGCGCCACGCCGGCCACCAGCACGCCATAGGCGAGCGCGAATATCTGCGTGGGCAAACGGCCTTCCGGGGGCAGATTCAGGCCTAACTGCGGCGCCAGCCACAGCACGGAGGTGATCATCACCAGATTCAGCATCGTCGCGCCCATGGCCGGGATGAAAAAATGGCCGCGCGCATTGAGCATGCCCATCAAGGCCGCCGCGATGCACACCAGCAGCATGTAGGGAAACATCACCAACAACAGCCGGAGCATCAGCCCCGTGCTGGCATCAAACTCATGGACCGACAGGGCGATGGCGAGCCCCAGCATGACCACGGCAATCAAGCCGCTGGCCACAATAACGAGACCGGAGATGACGGCATTCGCGGCGTGCCACATTTCGGTTTCGCCGTGATTTTTTTCCTTCTCCTTGAAAATTGGGATAAAGGCCGCCGTCAATGCGCCTTCGCCCAGCAGCCGGCGGAAGAGATTCGGGATTTGAAAGGCGAAGGTGAATGCGCCCGCCACCCAGCCGTCGCCCATGAAGCGGGCATAGACCATGACGCGCACCATGCCCAGCACGCGGCTGAACAGAGTGGCCCCGGCCATCGCGCCGGAAGCTTTGAGCATCTTTGACACGGGCGAAGATTAAAGTCCAAAGCCTCAAGTCCAAAGTCCAAAGTCACGCATCCTTCAATCGCAGGGCACGGTGCGGCCCGCCGCCCAGCGACGAAGCTCGTCGATTTTTTCCGACATGACCACGGAAAGCGGACGAGTTTGGTTGATTTCGGTGATCAAATCCGCCTGCGACAAATCGCCGCCATTGGCATGGGCCGCATACCGGGCTGAAACGATGGCCTGCTCGATTTCTGAGCCGGAAAAGCCCTCCGTCACTTGCGTCAGCTCGTCCAAGTTGAACGCTATCGGATCAAGCCCGCGCTTTTTCAGGTGAATGGTCAGGATTTCCCGCCGGTTTTCAGGCGACGGCAGGTCCACAAAAAAGATTTCATCGAACCGCCCTTTGCGGACCATTTCCGGCGGCAGACCGCTGATGTCGTTGGCGGTGGCGACGATGAATACCGGTTTTTTCCGCTCCGCCAACCACGTCAGCAAGGTGCCCAACACGCGCCGCGAAAGACCGTCGTCGTCCCGGTCCACGCTGATGCCTTTCTCGACCTCGTCCAGCCAGAGCACGCACGGCGACATCACTTCGGCGGTTTCCAGCGCCTTGCGAAGGTTGCGCTCGGTCTCGCCGTAATATTTGTTGTAGAGGACGCCAAAGTCGAGGCGGAGCAGCGGCACGCCGAGAACCCCTGCTGCCGCCTTGGCCATCAGGCTTTTGCCGCAGCCTTGCACGCCCAGCAGCAGCACACCGCGCGGGGGATCGAACTCGGGCTGGGCGCCGTGGAAAAAATCCTTTCGCACCGCCAGCCATTGCCGGAGGCGCCGCATGCCGCCCACTTCAGCGAAACGCACCGTTTCATTTTCGAAAGCAAGGAGCGAATCGCGACCGAGCAGTTCATATTTGGCCCGCATGACCTCGGGGATATCCGCCTCGCCGATAATGCCATTGTCGTTTATCGCCCGGGCGGCGATCCGGCGCGCATCCGTAGCGGTCAAGCCGCCGAGGTTGCGCACCAGCAGATCCAGAGATTTGTTGGTGGTTTCCACCTCGCGCCGGCCATGTTCTGCCCCCCATTCCCCAGCCACCTCCAGCACGATGCCCCGCAATTCGTCCGGCGTGGGCAGCGGCAGGCGGAACATGGCGGTGAAGGGCAAAAGCTCCTCCGGTATCTTCAGAGACGGTCCCACCAGCAGTACGGTGGAATAATGCTTTTCGTAAGTCAGGGCGACATCTTTGAGCTGGCGGATATGCACGGAGTCCTGCAGATAGGGGTGATAATCCAGCAGCAAAAAAAGTGAATATTTTGACTCGGTCTTGATGTATCCCAAAATGTCCTGCGACTTGACCAGCGACTGGAGCGGCTGGTCACAGGGATCAAACGCCTGAAGCCCTTCTGTCACCGTCCAGCGATACGCTTTCAGCTGCAACCGCTGCCCAATTTTCCGCGTGATGCGGACGATCTGCGGCTCCTCATTGGTCTCCACCGCCACCAGCGGCGTGCGCGAGCGAATGATGACCTCCAAGTCGTGGAGGGGACTCTCAATCGCCAATACGCCCGCTGGCGCGCCAGAAGATTGCAATCGGTAGGACACGGCGGATTTTTGCGCAAAGACAGCGTGACGCAAGGCCAAATTGCTGAAATTGGCGGGCGGGTGTCCCCGCGAGCCGACTGGGGTTTGACCTAACTGGCTCGTGGATACGCTAAATTCGCCAGCCAATTGGCAATTGGCAATCGCCAACCGCCAATTTATCCTGCCCGCGTGAGCATCATTGATGAACTGACTTGGCGCGGCCTCGTGGCCAATTGCACGGACACAGCGGAATTGTCAAAGCGGCTGGCGACGCCCCTCACGCTGTATTGCGGGTTCGATCCCACGGCGGACAGCCTGCACGTCGGCAATCTGGTGCCCTTGCTCGCGCTGCGCCGGTTTCAGTTGCTCGGCCATCATCCCATCGCCGTGGCCGGCGGGGCCACCGGTTCCATCGGCGATCCCAGCGGCAAAACCGCCGAGCGGCAGCTCCTCACCAAGGAAATTCTCGATCACAATATCGCCAGCGTGAAGGTGCAGCTCGCCAAGCTGCTCGATTTCGAAACGAAACAAAATCCCGCCCGGCTCGTGGACAATGCAAGCTGGACGGCGGGGATTTCGTTCCTCGATTTTCTGCGCGACATCGGGAAGCATTTTTCCGTCAACCAGATGGTGGCCAAGGAATCCGTCCGCGCCCGCATGGAAGACCGCGAGGTGGGCATCAGCTACACGGAGTTCAGCTACATGCTGCTCCAGGCGTTTGATTTTATGGTGCTCTGCCGCGACACGAATTGCGAATTGCAGATCGGCGGCAGCGACCAATGGGGCAACATCACGGCCGGCATTGACCTGACGCGGAAAAAGCTCGGCCAGCACGTCTTCGGCCTGACGCTGCCGCTCATCACCAACACCGACGGCTCCAAGTTCGGCAAAACCGCCGCCGGGGCCATCTGGCTCGATCCAAAGCGGACGAGCGTATATAAATTTTACCAGTTCTGGATCAACACGGACGACCGCGATGTCATTCGCTACTTGAAATACTTCACGTTTTTGGCAAAGGAGGAAATTGATCAATTGGAAATCAGGCATGCAGAGAATCCCAATGCACGAATTCCTCACAAAAAACTGGCCCGCGAAATGACAACTTCAATTCACGGCGAAGTAGAAATGCTCAATGCCCACGCGGCCAGCAATGTTCTTTTTGGCGAAAATATTGATTTGGTTAACTCCAAAGACAACATTTTCAACTGCATCATCGGCGAGGTGCCCACGAAGGAAATCGAGCGGGCCAAGTTGGAAGGCGCGGGCCTGCCGCTGGTGGAATTGCTGGTGCTTGCCGGTTTGTGCCCCTCCAAAGGCCAGGCGCGAAAAGATATCGAAGGCGGCGGCGTGAACATCAACAACGTCCGCGAAACCAGCGCGGCACGGGCGGTGACGAGCGCCGACCTGCTGTTTGGCAAGCACATCCTGCTTCGCAAAGGCAAAAAGAATTACGTCGTGGTCACGGCAAAATAGCCGACTAATTTCAATATGAAACGTATCGCCGTTTATTGCGGGTCCAATCCCGGCACGCGCCCGGAATACGCGGCGGCGGCCGAACAACTCGGCGCTCTGCTGGCGCAGGCGCAGCTTGAACTCGTCTATGGCGGCGGCATGGTGGGTCTCATGGGCATCGTGGCGGACGCGACCTTGAAACACGGCGGCCACGTCATCGGCGTCATTCCCGAAAAACTGGTCATTAAAGAAGTGGTGCATGAGGGGCTGCCGGATTTGCGCGTGGTGAAAAACATGCACGAACGCAAGGCGCTGATCGCCGAGCTTTCGGACGGCTTCATCGCCCTGCCCGGAGGCTACGGCACCTTTGAGGAATTTTTTGAAATTCTGGCGTGGAGCCAGTTGGGCTGGCACCAAAAGCCATTTGGGTTGCTGGATATTGCGGGTTTTTACGGGCCATTGCTGAATTTCTTGGATCATACGGAGCGGGAAGGTTTCATCCGCCCGCAGCATCGCCGGCTGGTGCTGGTGGCCGACGGCCCCGAAATGATGTTGCAGCAGTTGCAAGCCTTCCGCCCGCCGGCGGAAGTAAAGTGGATGAAATAACCGGCCATGCCTGGAATCGAACCCATTGAACGGCCCGTGGTGGAAGTGGTGGAGCTGACGAAGACCTTCGCCAACACCACCGCCGTGAACCGGCTGTCCTTCACCGTGCCGCGCGGCCAGATTCTCGGGTTTCTCGGCGCGAACGGCGCGGGCAAAACCACCGCCATCCAAATATTGCTGGGCTTGATCAAACCCACGTCCGGCGTGGTGCGGATGTTCGGCCAGGACATGGAGCAGGCGCGCATTGCGATCCTCCAGCGGGCGAATTTCACCTCCGCCTACACGGCGCTGCCCGGCAACTTGAAGGTGAGCGAGAATCTCACGGTGTTCGCCGGGCTTTACGGCGTGCGCAAGGCGCCCGAAAAAATCCGCGCGCTGCTGGAGTTGCTGGAGATCGGGCATCTGAAGAATTCCCTGACCGGCCAGCTGTCTTCCGGCGAATCCACCCGCGTGAATCTCTGTAAATCGCTGCTGAACGATCCCGAATTGCTCCTGCTCGATGAGCCCACCGCCAGCCTGGACCCCGATATCGCCGACAAAGTGCGCAAGCTGCTCAAGCGCATTCAGACTGAGCGCGGCATCACGATGATCTACACCTCGCACAACATGCGGGACGTGGAGGAGATTTGCGACCGCATCATCTTTTTGCAGAAGGGCCGGAAAATCGCCGACGGCACGGGCAGCCAGGTGCTGGCGCAGTTTCAGCAGAAAACGCTGGAGGACGTTTTCATCCACGTCTCGCGCAGCGGCGAGTTGCTCAGCGAAGAAGAAGTGAAAGAGCGCGGAGGAACCCCGCCATGAACTGGCGACGCATCCGGGCGCTCATGCGGCGCTACCTTTACCTGTATCGGCGCAGCCCGCCCCGCATCATGGAGGTGTTTTTCTGGCCGGTGATGGACTTGCTGGTGTGGGGCTTTCTTTACAAATTTCTCGTCGCCAATCACACCTTCAACTGGATCAGCTACCTCATCAGCGCGATGATTTTCTGGGACATCATCTACCGGGCGCAGCAAGGGGTGACGATCGCGTTTCTGGAGGACGTCTGGTCGCGCAATCTGCTGAACCTGTTTGTCGCCCCGCTGCGGCGCAGCGAATTCATCGCGGCGACGTTTCTGGTGGGATTGATCAAAATCATCGCCATCACCCTCGTCTTGTCCGTGCTGGCCCTGGCGTTCTACGATTTCAACCTGCTGAACCTGGGCCTCGCGCTGGTGCCGTTTTTTTTCAACCTGCTGATCTTCGGCTGGGCGGTGGGCCTGTTCACCACGGCGCTGATCGTGCGGTGGGGCAACGCCTCCGAGGCGCTGGCCTGGGGCATTCCGTTTCTGGTGCAGCCGCTCTCGGCGGTGTTTTATCCGGTGAGCATCCTGCCGGCATGGCTGCAGCCGCTGGCGTGGGCCATGCCGTGCAGCCACGTTTTTGAAGGCATGCGGGACGTCATGCGCGGCGAGGCATTTTCGTGGGCGCAATTCGGCTGGGCGGCGGGCTTGAATGTGATTTATCTCCTCGCCGCCGCCCTATTCTTCCGCCGGATGTTCGACGTGGCGCGGGAAAAGGGCCTGCTCAGCAAGCTGGGAACGCAATAAAGCGGCCGGAGGAAAAAGCGCAGAATTCCAAATTATTTGTTTGCCTCCGGCGGGAGTTCCGCAAATATGTGCCCGCCACCCTATGAGCCTAAAAACGCGTTTTGACCTGACGCAGGCGGATATTCCCTCCGCCTGGTATAACCTCAATGCCGATTTCCCCGAACCGCTGCCGCCGCCGCTGCATCCCGGCACCCAGCAGCCCATGCCACCCGAGGCGTTGGAGGCGATTTTCCCCCGCAACCTGATTGACCAGGAAATCAGCGCGGAAAAATATATCGAGATTCCCGAACCGGTGCGCGAAATCTACGCCCTCTGGCGGCCCACGCCGTTGCTCCGGGCGGTGCGGCTGGAAAAGGCGCTGAACACGCCGGCCCACATTTATTATAAATACGAAGGCGTCAGCCCCGCCGGCAGTCACAAGGTCAACACCGCCGTGCCGCAGGCGTATTACAACAAAGTTGCCGGCACCAAGCGCCTGGCCACCGAAACCGGCGCGGGCCAGTGGGGCGCATCGCTGGCCTTCGCGTGCAGCCTGATCGGGCTGGAATGCAATATTTACATGGTCAAGGTGAGCTACGACCAGAAGCCGTATCGCCGGATGCTCATGCATACTTGGGGCGGGACGGTTCACGCCAGCCCCAGCCCCCTGACGGAATATGGCCGCAAACTGCTGGCGGAAGATCCGCATTGCGCCGGTAGCCTCGGCATCGCCATCAGCGAAGCCATCGAGGACACGGTCAAGACGCCGGGCACGAAATATTCCCTCGGCAGCGTGCTGAACCATGTCTGCCATCACCAGACCGTCATCGGCGAGGAAACCATCCAGCAGATGGAAATGGCTGGCGAGGAACCGGATGTGATTTTTGGCTGCTGCGGCGGCGGCAGCAATTTTGCCGGCCTGACCTTCCCCTTCATCCGGGGGAAAATTCGCGACGGCAAGAAATACCGCATCGTCGGCGTGGAACCATCGGCCTGCCCTTCGCTCACCCAGGGCGAACTGCGCTATGACTTCGGCGACACGGCGGAAACCACGCCGCTGATGATGATGTATACGCTGGGCCACAAGTTCATGCCGCCCAGCATTCATGCGGGCGGGCTGCGGTACCACGGCATGTCGCCGATGGTCAGCCACGCGCTCAAGCTGGGGCTGATCGAGGCCGAGGCGATTCACCAGACGAAGGTGTTTGAGGCCGCGACGCTATTTGCCCGCAACGAAGGCATTGTGCCGGCGCCGGAATCGTCCCACGCCATCGCCGCCGTG
Organism: uncultured Verrucomicrobia subdivision 3 bacterium; assembly: GCA_903842235.1. Taxonomy (GTDB): domain Bacteria; phylum Verrucomicrobiota; class Verrucomicrobiia; order Limisphaerales; family UBA11358; genus UBA11358. The sequence continues at coordinate 7,820 of CAIMLG010000238.1, read as the reverse complement.
GTGAATGAGGCGATGAAATGCCGCGAAGCCGGCCAGAAAAAAGTACTGCTCTTCAACCTTTCCGGCCATGGCCTGCTCGATTTGAGCTCGTTTGAAACCTATCTGCACGGAAAAATTCAGGACGTTTAATTCCCAACCAACCCTTAAAATCACATGAAAACATCACTGGCCCGCCTAGTTCTCATACTCAGTTCAGCAGTTCTGGCCACCTCGCTTCAAGCCCAACCTACGGCCCATTATGTGCCCGGCGTCGAAGGCCTCAAGGGCGCGTCGCTGCCGCCGCCCGGCTGGTATGTGCGCGATTACAATCTGGCCTACTATGCCACGAGGGCAAACAACGGCAGCGGCGACAGCTCCGGCCCGCCCGATTTCAAGGCCTTCACCTACGCCAACGTGCCGAGGGTGATTTGGATAACCGACACGAAACTGCTGGGCGGTTTTGTGGGCGTGGATGCGCTGATCCCGCTGACCTATCAAAGCGTCCGGGCCGGCGGCGCGGAAAGCAGCACCTTTGGCGCAGGCGATTTGTTTGCCGAATCCACGCTGTCCTGGCACGTCAAGCAGTTTGATTTTTCAACCGCTCTCGGCGTGTGGATGCCGACCGGCGATTACGAGCCGAACAGCACCAAACCCGGCCTCGGATACTGGACGCCCATGTTGACCGCCGGAGCCACGTGGTATGTGGATCAGGAAAAAACCTGGGCCGTGTCCGCGCTCGGCCGCTACGAATACAACACCGAGCAGGATGACACGCACGTGACGCGCGGCCAGGCGTTCACGCTGGAATGGGGCATCAGCAAGACGCTACAAAAAGTCATTGATGTCGGCGTGGTCGGTTATTATCAGCAAAAAGTCACCGGCGACAGCGGCCCGGCTCTATCGGTCTCGCCCCAAGATCGCGTGGCGGCGGTCGGACCGGAAATCAGCCTGGCGTTTCCGAAGCCGATGGTGTTTGTTTCCTTCCGTTACCTGAATGAATTCATGGCGGAAAACCGCGCCCAAGGCCAGACTTTCACACTGACGCTGACCAAGCGGTTTTAATCTGCCGGACCCGGCCTGAAATCGCCGAAATTGGGCTTGTGCCGGCGAATGGGGCTGGCCATCTTGGATGAGTTGATTTGATCGGCTTAGAAGCTGGAGGCGCGGGTGCGTCTCCGCTTTATTTTTCATACCGGGCATAACGGCCTGGGAAAATGGTTATGGCAGAAGAAGCAATTGAATTGGAAGGCGTCGTCAAGATGGTGTTGCCCGGAACGATGTTCCGGGTGGCCTTGGACAATCAGCACGAAGTGCTCGCGCACATCTCCGGCAAGATGCGGAAACATTACGTCCGCCTCACCGTCGGCGACCGCGTGCGCATCGAAATGTCCCCCTACGACCTCTCCAAAGCCCGCATCACCTACCGTCTGCGCTAAGGTTCACTCGTCTGCCGGGCGGGCGCAGGCGAATGTCTCGCCCCAGGCTCTCTCACGACCAGCCGGGAAGCTTGCGCCGTTTCCCCTCCGGTTACTCATGCCGCAGGGCTTCCACCGGATCCATGTTCGCCGCCCGCACGGCGGGGTAGATGCCGAAGACCACGCCGACCAAAGCCGAGATGGTGAAGGCCAGCAGCGGCGACCAGAGCGTGATGATGGTTTTCATGCCGGCGGTGTGCGAGACGATCAGCGGAATGGTCACGCCCAGCATCACCCCCATGATGCCCCCAATGCCGGAGAGCATCACCGTCTCGACGAGAAATTGGATGATAATATCCCGTCGCCGGGCGCCGAGGGCGCGGCGGATGCCGATTTCGCGGGTGCGTTCGGTGACGCTGGCCAGCATGATGTTCATGATGCCGATGCCGCCCACGAGCAGGGAAATCGCGGCAATGGAGCCCAGCACGATGTTGAAAATCTGTTTCGTCCGCTCCGCGCGCCGGAGCATCTCGAGGGGCACGTCGATCTGATAATCCTTCTTCTTGTGGTTGCGCTCGAGCACCGTCTTGATGGCGTCGGCAACGCCCGTCACCGTCTCCAGCGAGGCAACTTTTACGGTGAGCTCGTGCAGTTCCACGCGCTCGGCTTCAAAGCTGCCGCTCCGGCGGCGCATCAGGACTTCGCCATAGCGCATCTTGATGGTTTCCAGCGGCACAAACATGCGGAAGGCGGCGGATTTATCCTTCGTTTCCGTGGTCTCATCGGTTTTGGCCTCGTGCCCGTGCGCCTCCATGACGCCGATGACCTGATAATAGTCGCCGCCCACGCGGACGTGTTTGCCCAGCGGGGATTCCAGCGGAAACAGCAGCGGCACCATCTCGGCGCCCAGCACGCACACGCTGGTGCGGGTGGCCATGTCTTTGTCCGTGAAGAAGCGGCCTTGGGCCACGCGCTGGTTGCGCATGGTGGGATACCACGGCACGGTGCCGACAATTTCACAATCCACGCGCTTGCTGATATTCCAGGCGTATTCGCGGATATTGCGGGCGGGCAGAATGACCGTCACGTTGGGAATGGTGGCCTGAATCCGCTCCGCATCGGCGTAGGTGATGCCGTAATTCAGCACATAGCTCTGGCTGCCCTGGTTGGAAATTTTCTGTTCATCCGGCGGTTTGACGCTGCGCAAAATAATATTCTGGCTGCCGAGGCTTTTAATCTGTTCCTGGGCCTCATAGCTGGCGCCCTCGCCAATGGCGAGCATGGCGATCACCGAGCACACGCCAAAGACGATGCCCAGCACCGTGAGCAGCGAGCGCAGGCGATGCTGCCACAAGCTGCGCAGGCCCAGGCGCACCGCGCGCTTCAACCGCGCGACGGTAAGGCCGCGCCAGGCGCTTTCATGGCTGGCTGGGGGGTTAATGGCGGACATCGCTTTCAATCAGGCCGTCGCACAGGCGAAGGGTGCGGCGGGCGCGTTTACCGACGGTGGGATCGTGGGTCACAATGATCAGGGTTTTGCCCTGGGCGTGCAGCTCGTCGAAAATTTTCAAGATCTCCACGCCCGAGGCGGAGTCGAGATTGCCGGTGGGTTCATCCGCGAGAATCACCAGCGGGTCGTTGACCAGGGCGCGGGCAATGGCCACGCGTTGCTGCTGGCCGCCGGATAATTCAAACGGTTTGTGATCCAACCGCTGCGCCAGGCCGACCCGGGCGGCCAGTTTGTGCGCCACTTCGCGGGAGGCCGCCTCGGGCCAGTCCTGATAGTAAAGCGGCACTTCGATGTTCTCCACCACCGAGAGCTGCTGGATGAGGTTGTAGGATTGAAAAATGAAGCCCAGCCGCGCCCCGCGCACGGCGGAGAGCGCGTCGTCATCCATCTGCGACACGTCCTGGCCGCCGAGAAAATAGTGGCCGGTGGTCGGGCGATCCAGGCAGCCGAGCAGATTGAGCAGCGTGGATTTGCCGCAGCCGGACGAGCCCATGATGCTGATATATTCCCCCGGCTCAATGGCGAAGGATACGCCGCGCAATGCTTCCACCGTCACCGGACCCATCTGGTAGGTCTTGGTGACATCCTTAAATTTAACAATCGGCGCAGACATGGCGGGTGCGGTTAAGCCTTGCTGGTGGCCGGGGTCGCCTTGGCCGGCAGCGCCGGCGGGCTGGCTTTGGCGGGTTCGGTGGGCTTGGGCTCCGGCGTGGTTTTATTTTTTTCCGCGCCGTCCGCTTCCGCGCCGTCCGGCGGCCGCAATAGCACCCGCTCGCCTTCCTGCAGCCCGCGTTTGATTTCAATGAAATCGTCATTGAAGTCGCCGACGGTGATTTCCCGGCGCTCCGGCTTGAAGTGGCCCGCCACATAGCAGAATTGCCGGCCGTCGCCCGGCACCACCGCCTGCAGCGGGATGTAAACCACATCGGCCAGCTTGTTCACCAGAATTTCCACCTTGGCGCTCATGCCGGGTTTGACCCAGTCATAGCTGCCGTTGATGGTGATAGTCGTGTTATAAACTTTCAAATCCGGGTTCATCCACCGGTTTTGGGAATCGGGCAGCACGCCCACCTTGGTGATATCGCCGGTGAGAATGGTGTCGGGGAAAGCGTCCACGGTAATCCGCGCCTTCTGGCCCTTGGTAATTTTCTTGATGTAGCTCTCGTGGATTTTGACGCTGACCGACATGCGGGACATGTCCGGGATGGTGAAAATGGCCTGCCGCTCGCGCACGGTGGCGCCTTCGCGGATGGGCTCCTGCCCGCCGTAATAATTGTTATCCCCGCTGCCGCCATAGACGACCAAGCCGCTCTTCTGCGCGCGGATCGTGCATTTTTCCAGCTGCTCCTTGAGATCCTGGCGCTGGCGGGTCTGGACTTCATATTGTCCCTGGGCGGATTGCAGCTTGGCCTTGGCTTGGGCCAGCTTGGAAATGGCCGCGCGCCGGGCCCGGTCCAGTTCGCGGACCGCGTCCGTGTAGTCGGACAGCGATTTTTCGGCGGTTTTGGAGAAATCATATTTCAAGAACAGCGCCCGGTCGGTTTCCGCCGTCTGGACTTTTAATTCCGCGCTGTCCTGCAATAACTGATCCCGCGTGAGTTCATACTTGGCGACAAATTGTTTTTCATACAGGCGCTTGGTGCCTTCCAGCGTGGCCCGGGCTTGGCCAAGATCCTTCTGGGCCGCCTGCAAATCATCCTCAAACTTGCGCAGTTTTTGTTTGGCTTCGCCATCGCCCAACGCCTCCAGGCTGGCGTATTTCAAGAAATCAATAATGGCATCGGGAATCGCATTGGCCACGGTGAGATTCGTAACCGCAGCGGGCACGGACGGGACCGCCGGCCGACCCGGCCCAGCGACGACGCCGGGCGCACTCCCATTCGTGGCGCCGCGGCCCGGCGGCACAGTTCCGGATTCGGTGATCGACGGCGGGGGGGCGTCTTTGACGGTGCTGGCGACTTCCGCATGGCCCGTTTGCTCCGCGTCATAACTGCTGGCCTCCGCAAAAATTTTGTCGAGCCCGTGTTCCTTGATGATCTGGGCGGAAACGGTGTCGCCCAGGAATTTGTCAAAATCCATCCGGGCAAACCGGGCCTTTTGCTCGGCCGCCTTGATGTCGCTCTGATTCTGGTTCAGCTGGATTTCGTAGTTTTGCTGGGCATCAATCAAGGTGGCCACCGCCTCTTGATACTGCAATTCCTGCTGCGCAATCTGCTTTTGCAGGTCGGAGGAATCCAGTTCCACCAGCACCTTGCCATTCGTCACATCCGCGTCCGACACCAGGTAGCCTTCCTCGACAATCCGCAGAATTTTCGTGCCCTGATAGCCCACGCGGACTTCGCATTTGGCCTCCTGCGATTCCAGCGCCTGCAGGCTGCCGCCTTCCAGAACATTGATTTCCAGCGGGCCGCGCCGCGCCGCAAAGGTCGGTGCCGCCGGTCCGGCGCTGGTGCCGCTGCGCAATGCCCACCAAGCCCCCAGCGCCAGGAGGACGCCGGCGGTGATCTGCCGCCAGCGGGGCTGCCGGCGGATGAAAGTCAGAATTTTATTTAGTTTTTGCATTCGACACCTCTTCCCACTGACCGTTGTCTTTGATGTAGAGAATTCCCATGTTGTTCCAGAACTGCAGCCGCGCGATCGTGTGATTCACGAGCGCCTGCGTCCGCTGGTTTTTGGAATCAATCAGCGCGTTTTGCGCATCCACTTGGTCTTGCGCCTTGGAACGGCCCACCTCGGCGAGCAGGCTTTGTTCCTCCACGCGGCGCTCGGCAATATGCACGCCAACTTCGCTGATTTCATAGTTGCGCTTGGCCTGGTCCAGCGTGCGCCAACTGTCGCGCACTTGCAGCCGGATCTGGTCTTCCTGCTCTTCCAGCGTCCGGGCGGCGCTGTTCCGGGCGATCAAGGCTTGGCGATACGCATTGCGCTCCGCCGTGCGATCCAGCCCGGGATCCACCTCCAGCCCGGCGCTCCACGAGTAACGCTGCGGCTCGGGCAGGGAAAAGTTTTTGCCCGGATTGCTGGCGATGGCCGCGTTGGCAAACAGGTTCACGCTCGGCTTGAGAAAATTCTCCGCCACCTTCACCTTGCGCTCGGCGTCGGCCAACTGGTCCTGGATGCTCATGTAATCCAGCCGCGACACCAGCGCCAGTTGCAGCGAATCATCCACACTGATGTCCGGGTGGTGGATCTGCAAGGCGGCCAGTTCGCCGTCGTCCAGCACGAGATTGGCGTCCACTTTGAGGCCCAGTTGGATTTTGAAATTATCCAGCGCCTGCTTGTAGCTGCGCACGGCGTTGATCCAGCCGCTTTCGGCGGTCAATTCCTGTTGTTCCTGCCGCCCCAGATCCGTGCCGGCCACGCGGCCTTCCTGCGCCAGGGCGCGGGTGCGATCGGCATTCTTGTGCGAGGTCTGGAGGTTGAGGTAGCTGTTGCGCACGGCGTCGCGATTGCCCAGCACGCCGTAGTAGGACGTGGCGATCTTAACGCTGAAATCCTTTCGATATTGGGTGAAATCCCGCAGTCCATAAAGCAAATCCCGCTCCGCCTGCTTCAAGCCCTCCATCTCCGACTTGTAGCCCGCGTCCTGCCAGAGCGGCCGGACAAACGTGGCGCTCAGCTTGGACGACGTGGCCAGTCGCGGATCGCCAGTGACAAAGCGCAGGAAATCCGTGGTAAACGCCGTCGTGATTTTGCCCACATCGCGAACCAGCCAGCTCGCGCCCACCGCACCATTGGCGCTGACGCTGCGGCTTTCAACGAATTGATCGCTCAACGGCGCCGTTTCCGTGGCCGCCGCATTATAAGCCGCGCTCCCGCTGCCAGAGAAAATCGGCGTGAACTGGTGGCGCGACAGCTCCAGTGACAGCGCCGCCAGATACAATTGTTCCTTGCGCGCCTGATAGCTGCGGCTCTGGTGCACGGCGATCTTTAGCGCATCTTCCAGGCGGAGCAAACGCGCCCCGCGTTCCGCAGCGCCATCCGCCCCGAGATAATCCACCACATTCGTGACCACCGGCAAACCCTCGAGCGGGATGGTGTTGGTCTGCTCGATGGTAAAGGCGGAATCCATGTTTTTCACCAGCGGCGTTTTTTGCCGAATCAAGCCATAAGCCGCGCGGTCGGCCGACTGGCGGTAATGGCTGGCGGAACAACCCGCCACCGCCACCGCCAAAAGCAGCCCTGCGACCGGCGGGACGTTTGACCAGCGGCAAACTGAAATAAATTTGTTTCGCAGAAAAACCATTAAATAAATGATGCCGTTTGAACCAAAGAATCCTGGCGGCCGGCTAGTTTTGCCCGATTAGACACCGCTCACCAGCTAAAGTTTCAAAGAATATTTACTTTTTTGCGGAATCCCGAAATCCGCCGCATTCATCAGCGCCCGGGGCGGAAAAATCCTTTGCCTCTGCGCCTCTTTGCATGAGAATTGTGCCATGAGCGCAGTTGCCGATTTGAATTTACCCGATGCCCAAGGCCATTTTGGTCCCTACGGCGGACGTTACGTGCCCGAGACGCTGATGCATCCGTTGCAGGAATTGGAAGCCGAATACTTCCGCGCGCAGCTCGACCCGGAATTTCAGCGCGAACTGGCTTATTACCTCAAGGAATTCGTCGGCCGCCCCACGCCCCTCTACTTCGCCGAACGCCTGACCAAGGAACTCGGCGGCGCGAAGATTTATCTCAAGCGCGAAGACCTGAACCACACCGGCTCGCACAAGCTCAACAACGCCCTCGGCCAGATCCTGCTCGCCAAGCGCATGGGCAAGACCCGCATCATCGCCGAGACCGGCGCGGGCCAGCACGGTGTCGCCACCGCCACCGTCGCGGCGATGTTCGGGATGAAGTGCGTCATCTACATGGGCGCGGTGGATTGCCAGCGGCAGGAGTTGAACGTCTATCGCATGAAAATGCTC
>CAIMLG010000237.1 GCA_903842235.1 uncultured Verrucomicrobia subdivision 3 bacterium | reverse complement strand
GTCAGGCCGGCGCGGAAATTGGGATATTTGAGCTGGCAACCCAATTCCATTTTGAGCTTGCGGTTGGAAACGCGCTTGCTGGTGATGGCCCGCTTGCGAGACTCGGGAGTCTCAGGAACAAACCGCGGCATGGCCCGTCCCAACGCCTCGGAGAGCCAGCGGTAAAGGTGGATCAGCCGAACCGGTTCGTCATCGGAGACGTTGTAAATCTCGCCGGCCCGCCCGTCCTTTACCGCCGCAATAATGGCCGACGCCAAATCATCGCGGTGAATCAAATTAACGTAGCGCTCGCCCTGTCCGGGAATGATCGCGCAGCCGTCCAGGTATTGAGTCAGATAGTGCGTGCGGCCCGGCCCATAAATGCCGCTCACGCGCAGAATGACCGAAGGGAACTGCTCAGCCCGCGCGGCGTCGAGCAGCAGTTTCTCCGTTTCCACCAAAACCTGGGCTGTCGGCGCGGAGGGTTGGGCGGGCGAGGACTCCGACACCAGCGTGTCGTCGTTCTGTTCATAGACGCCGGTGCTGCCGGTATAAACGTATTTTTTAGGAGGCGCGGCGCGCAGATAATCCAGGAGATTCCGTGTGCCCTCCTGATAGACCTTGCGGTAATCCTCCACGCCGCCGCCTTTGGTCGAGGACGCCGTGTTGACCACCCAGTCAAAGGGCAGCGAAAGCGCTTTGAGCGACTCGGGGTGGGTGATGTCGGCGACAATCGGGGTAATCCCCGCCGCCTTCATATCTTCGACTGCGCCCGCGGTTCGCCGAACTCCCAATACTTCATGCCCCAGCCGGGCCAATTGGGTGGCCACACTCATCCCCACATATCCGCACCCAACAACAAGCGCGCGCATTTGTTTTACATTAACAGGAAACCGGGAAGTTTGCTAGTTTTCAGTTTTCAGCAAATTGCTGATTGCTGATTGCTGATTGACGGAGGCTGATTCCTGATTTGCAACGGCGCCAATCAACCTTTTCTCTGCGTCTTTCGAGTCTCTGCGGTTCCAATTGATACGTTTCTTTTGGAACCGCAGAGACTCTAAAGACGCAGAGAATGAGTGAAATCCCACAAGGTCTCCGGACCCGGCGACACCGAAGCCATTTCCCAGGCCCAAGCCGCCGCCCGGCTGGGCATCAACGAGGGCGCCGTCAAAGTGGCCATTCACCGACTGCGCCGCCGATTTCGCGAGGTCATCAAAAAGGAGATCAGCCAGACCGTCGATGATACTGGCCAGGTGGATATGGAATTGCACTATCTGTTTGAGGCGCTGACAAGGTAGAGCAGGCTTCCAGCCTGCTCCCGAGCTGAGGGAACCCCCAAACGCCCCGAGCAGGCAAGATGCCCGCTCTACGTGTTAAGTAAATCTAATACCTAATTTGACTTGTTGACGGCGCGGCTTGGGATCATTAAATTCCGGCCACGACTTTTTGAATTAAAATCGTCACGTAACGTGATCAACTTGTTTAAAAACCTATTTTGTTCCTCGCTCGGAAGGAAGTACATCATGGCCGTTAGCGGCTGCGTGCTCTTTCTTTTCGTTGTCGGGCATTGCATCGGCAACCTTCAAGTCTTCCTTGGCCCGGAGGCGATAAATCGCTACGGGGCGTTTTTGCAAGGATTAAAGGAGCTGCTTTGGCCCGTGCGGATAATCATGCTCTCGCTGGTGGTTCTGCACTTCTGGTCGGCCTCGACGCTGACCTTGGAAAACCAGTCGGCGCGCCCGGTGGCTTACGCGGAGTGGAATCCCAGTGTCGCCAGCTACGCCTCGCGCACGATGTTCGTGGGCGGCCTGGTGGTCGCCTGCTTCATCGTTTACCACATCCTCCACTACACCGCGCTGGTCAACGTGGGCGGCGGCGATTTTGCCAACTCCGCCCAGTTTGAATACGATTACGACGGCCACAAAATTCACAACATCTTCAAGATGCTGGTGGTCGGATTCAACATAAAGTGGGTCTCATTCTTCTATATCATTGCCGTCGGTTTGCTCAGCCTCCATATCAGCCACGGCGCCCAGGCGATGTTCCAATCCCTTGGGTTGCGATCAAAGGCATACACTCCGGCGGTCCGGTGTTTTGCGGCGGCCATCGCCGTGTTCCTTTTCGTGGGGTATTCTTCCATTCCCGTAGCCATCATGCTCGGATTCGGCCAGGAGGCATTGAAATAACATGAAACTCGACGCACAGATTCCCTCAGGTCCCTTAGCCCAGAAGTGGGACAAGCATAAGTTTGACCTGAAGCTGGTCAACCCCGCCAACAAGCGCAAATTTGATATCATCGTGGTGGGCACCGGTCTGGCCGGCGCCTCCGCGGCCGCCAGCCTTGCCGAGCTGGGCTATAACGTCCAGGCGTTCTGCTACCAGGACAGCCCGCGCCGGGCGCACAGCATCGCCGCCCAGGGTGGCATCAACGCCGCCAAAAATTACCAGAACGACGGCGACAGCGTTTACCGGCTCTTTTACGATACGATCAAAGGCGGCGATTTTCGCGCTCGCGAAGCCAACGTTTATCGTCTGGCCCAAGTGAGCGTGAATATCATCGACCAATGCGTCGCGCAGGGCGTTCCTTTTGCCCGCGAATACGGCGGTCTTTTGGCCAATCGTTCCTTCGGCGGCGCGCAGGTCTCCC
>CAIMLG010000236.1 GCA_903842235.1 uncultured Verrucomicrobia subdivision 3 bacterium | reverse complement strand
TGTGCCGGTGACACCGTGGCTTTTGGGCGATTCAATACCAAACGCCTTACAATAAAAATCCAGATTAAACCGCCGTGCCGCGCCTTCGCGTCCGCCCACACTGTAAAATGTTAATTGTTCCGCCAGATCGCAATGTGGTTCGGTCGCAAAGCGATAGCCGAGCCAGTTCTTTTTCGAGATTGGCACGTTGAGCAGCGCCGAGCGGAGATAAATGAACGGCACGTCGAACCCGCGTCCGTTGAAGGTCACGACCGAATCGTAATGCTTGGCCACGTCCCAAAAGGCGGTGAGCAGCTCGGTCTCGTCGGCCACGGGCACGAACTCCACGGGGCCGGCGTCGCCGGCGTCGTCACAATCCTCCGCGATGAAAATCGACTGGCCGCGCCCGGTCTCGGCGTTGAGCATGGCGATGCAGACGACCTGCGAGGTGAACGGCCAGAGCGACATGAAGCGGGTGATCTCCTCGCGCTTGGCCTGCTTGGCGAGGGCGTCGTCGAGCTTCTCGGTTTCGCGGAAGAGGTATTCCTGCTGCGCTTCGTCGAACATTTCGATGGGCAGCGCGGAGGTTTCAATGTCAAAGACTAGGGTGGCCATAGGATGTGAGTGCGTCCGTTGTAGAAATTACCGTGGCCGCTGGCAAACAAATTCGGCGGACGGGGAGGAAAAACTGGCGGCAGTAGAGCGAGGGGATGGTGCGCGGTGGAGGGTTTGAACCTCCGACCCCTACCGTGTCAAGGTAATGCTCTACCACTGAGCTAACCGCGCAGCCGTTAAAACCAAGCGTTGGGGGATGCTTTCGCCGGTTGATCTATTGGGTGCCATTCGCTCGATTTCAAGCAACTTTTACCGGGGCAAAAGCGCTCATTCTAGCAATGACAACGGCGGAGAAATTAAGGGGAATTCCCCTCCGTGGCAATATTTTTCGGATTGCCAGCGTTCGGTTTTGGGAAAGGTGTGGGCCTGCGGGCGTGGCTATGCCAAGATCAGGGAAAATCGTTCTATGGCGAAGCCCATTGCATGGATTACCGGGGCGAACGGACTGATCGGAAACGAATTGGTTCAGGCCGCGCCCCAGCTGGCTCCCCACTGGCAGGTGCGGGCCTTGACGCGGCGCGACTTTGATCTGCTGGATTTTGCCGCGCTGCGCCGGGAATATCTGCGCGATCAGCCCCGGCTGGTGATCCACTGCGCGGCCATCACGGTGGTGGCGGACGCCCAGCGGCAACCCGAATTGGCCCGGCGCGTCAATGTGGAGGTGACGCAACAGCTCGCGGAGCTGGCGGCGGATGCGGCGTTGGTGTTCTTTTCCACGGACCTGGTGTTCGACGGACGCCAAGGCAATTACCGCGAGACGGATGCGCCCAATCCGTTGCACCGTTATGGCGAAACGAAGCTCGCGGCGGAGCAATTCATTCGTCAAAACCCACGCCACCTCATCGTGCGCACCACCATCAACGGCGGGGGGTCGCCTTCCGGCAAGCGCGCCTTCAACGAGCAGTTGCGCCAGGCGCTGCGCGCGGCCGGGCCGGGCATGACGCTGTTTACGGATGAATTTCGCTGCCCGATTCCGGCGGTGGAAACGGCGCGGGCGGTCTGGGAACTGGTGGCAAAAAATTGCGGGGGCCTTTACCACCTCGCCGGGGCGGAAAAATTATCGCGGCAGCAAATTGGGGAGCTGCTGATTCGCCGTTGGCCGGAGATCACGGCTAAACTGACGGCCGGTTCGGCCAAGGATTTTCCCGGCCCCGTGCGGGCGCTGGACACCTCGCTGGACATTGGCAAGGTGCAGTCCGTGTTATCCATGCCGCTGCCGAAATTTAGCGAATGGCTGGCGGCCCATCCGCAGGCCTGGGTCTAAATGGAATGGCGAAAGGTGGCGCGCGGGCGCGGCTTGCTTCTGGCCCAGGGTGGCTTTACGGCGGAGGCATCCCGATGTCGTGGGCCAGCTTGGTGGCGGATTCGGGGTCCACCCATTTCACCAGGGCGATGAAATTCACCAGAATCGGGCTGTCGGCCTTGACCTTGTGCAGATTTTTCAGCGCGCCGACCACCTTGGTGTAGGTGGCAGCATATTTTTCATGCGTCAACCGCGTGGCGTAGGATTCCAGCACGGCGCGGGCAATGGGATCGGTCTGACCGTCGGGCAGATACGGTAGCAGGCAGAACACCCGCACCAGCACCAGCGGGTCGGATTCCGCCAGGGTGAGCCAGCTCAGGCGCAATTCATCGACATCGTATTTGGCGTGGAGGCGGCTCCGGATGGCGGCGGTGAGGTCCGCCGGCGCGGCGCGGCTGGTGATCATTTCCTTGATGCGTTCCCATGCGAACTGCTGCTCTTTTTCCGGGGTAAGATTGCTCAGTGAGGGCAGTTCCGCCAGCCCCAGATCCCGGGCCACGGCCTTGGCCAAGGTTTCGGCCTCGGCCTTGGGCAGACGATCGGAACCCAGGATGGCCGCGATAATTTTAGGATGCTGGCTGGCCGGAATGAGCCGGAGGACGGTGGCCAACGCGGCCGCCGGCGGCACCTGGCCCGGGGGCGCGAGATGTTTGACCAACTCGCCCGGCAACGTCACGGGATCGGGGATTTTTTCCGCGCGGAAGGAGAGGACAAACCGGAGCGTCTTGGCCAGGCCACCGGCCTTGCCAAGGTTGTTCACCACTGCCTGCCGATGGTCGTGGCCGAGGATGTGGGCGAGCAGCGTCTCGCCCTGGCGGATGAGCGCCTCGTCGAGGGCGTCTTCGTTCGTCACCACCAACTGCTCGATCAGGGGCGGCAGGCGCTGGGCGAAAATCACGTCGGGCGACTCGGTGCTCTGGTGGTTGTAGTAATGGAGCAATTCGAGGACGAAGGACAGCTTGAGGAAGGCGTTTTTCTGGGCGCGGGACGACTCCGAGGGCGTCCGGCTGGCCCGGCTTTTCTGATATAGCGCAAGCAGCCCGGCCTGCTGGGCGGGCATCAGGCCGGCCTGCTGCGGCAGGAGCGTTTCAAAGTCGGGGGCGAAGGTCAGGACAATTTCCTCGGGCTTGGGGCGCGGATTAAATTTCACATCCGTCGTCACATCCTTGAACAGCGGGAGCGCAGCTTCGCCGAACTCGCGCACAATCCATTCGCGAGGCACCTGACCCTTGACAAAACAGCGGTTGGCGCGGACGGCGGTCGGGGCAAAGAACGATTCCGGCTGGGCGCTCAGGCCCTGCAAAATGCCCGGCTCGAAGGGGGCGTCAAGGCGCAGCAATTCGTCGGTCAGCGGTTTGACCGCCGCCGCCAGCTCGCGCTTGGTTTTGTCCAGCGTGACGAGGAGCGAGGGCTGGAGCATGGGGTCGTCCGCCTTGCCCCCGGCGAGGGCGGCGCAAATTTCGCCGACCTGGTTGTTGTGCTCCACGAGGCGGGAAATCACCACGCCGACGTCATTGATCGGCAGCTTGCTGACCAGGGTATTGAGCACGCCCACGAGCTCGCTGTGGGATTTTTTACGGTGCTCGATCACCCGCTCCACCAGTTGCCGGAGCGCCTTGTTTTCCTGGCCCAACCCGGTGCATTCGGCCTCCAACTGCTGCACGCGCAGCGACAGGGCATGCCAGCTCCGCTGGATTTCATCCACGGGCACGACGGGTTCGGGACCATTCTCGGTCGGTGACATGAAGCTATCTTTATCCATCAGCGCAATTCTGGCCACCCCTTTTTTGTGAAACTACGGAAACCAGAAGCCCGGAGGCTGGAAACCGATTGAACCACCAAGGCACGAAGCAACCCAGGAGGAACCGAAGACGTGGGGTCTCCCCGTCCAAAAAAAAGGCCGCGAGGATTCGCGGCCCTGAAAGTGGGGGCGACGGCACACAACCGTGAAACAGCTCAGGTTTGCTCAGTCAATCCGGTGGACCTCAACATAGTTGACACCGCGAAGGTCTGGACCTTCCTGGAGGGTTGCCTCCAACCGTCCTTGACCGGCAGGGATCTGGACCGCTTTAAACACACATTCTTCAGCTCCCGCTTTGATGGCCTGCCGGGCGGAAATTCCTGAACAGGTGAACGTCGCGTCGCCAGCGGCGCGGGCGGGCTCGAAGCGGAATTTGATGTCGTAGTGCGCGTTGGTGGCAATGGTCAATTCCCAATAACCGATGCCGTCGCGGTTCCAACTCGCCTTCGGCCCGCGCCAATCTTCTCGGGTCAACAGCGTCGGATTTTCATTGGTTGCACCGATGACCAAGCGCGGCGGCCGGCTGAAATCGTGGCGGTTAGTGAGGCGGTCATACCACGCGTCATAGGCCGCCTTTAGTTCGGCGACTTTGGCGGGATACGCGTTCGCAACATTGCTCATTTCCAGCGGGTCATGGGCCACGTCAAAAAGTTCAAAATCGGTTTTTCCGCTCCCTTTGCCGCCCGCCGGTGCTTCCTCGCTCGCACCCAAGGCCTGGACCAGTTTCCAATCCTGTGAACGAACGGCCATGCTGCGGTAGCGGTCGGGAGCGTCGCCGCGATGCCATTGGAAGAACAAGTTGCGATCGGGCCAGGGGTTGGTCTGGCCGCGCAACAGCGGCACCAGACTCCAGCCATCAAAGTTCACCGACTCCGGTTTTGGGAGGCCGCAGAAATCGAGCAGCGTTGGCGTCACATCAATCACCGAGGCGATTGGGCTGACCTGTTCACCAGCCTGGAGGTGTCCAGGCCAGCGGATGAAGCAAAATTGGTGGATGCCGCCTTCGTAAGTGGAGCCTTTCCACCCCCGCAAGCCGGCGTTATAGCCGTTATGATGCTGGCAGCCATTGTCTGAAAACAACACCACAATGGTGTTGCTGGACAAGCCCAATTCATCGAGTTTGGCCAGCAAGCGGCCGACATTCACATCGACGTTTTCAATCATGCCATAAACGCGCGCCAGATCGCCGGCAGTGCGCCGGGCGGGCATGGGATGTCCGAATTGGGGGAAATTCGTGGGGGCAAAGTCTTTTGCCAGATAGTGTCCGCTGTATTCCCCGGGCACCTGGTGCGGGGTGTGCGGCAAATTGAAGGCCAAATATACCAGGAATGGCCCGCTGGGTTTTTTTTCAATAAAGCGCACGGCGGCGGCGGTGCAGACATCCCCAATATAGCCTTGGGTTTTCTCCCAGACGCCGTTGTGCCTGAGCGTGGCATTGAAATAAGCGCCGCGTTCATCCACGGGGTCGGGCGGATCGCCCGGTTGGGCCAGTCCACCGCCGTTGAGGACGAGTGACTCTTGGAAACCTTTGTCTTCGGGCCGCCGGGGATAATTGTCGCCCAAATGCCATTTTCCAAAAATTCCCGTCTGGTAACCGGCGCCGGCAAACATTTGCGCGATTGTGATTTCAGACGGATCCATCAAGGAATTCCCCATCCAGGTGTCGGTCAAGCCGGTGCGGTAGTAATCGCGCCCCGTCATCAAACTGGCACGCGTCGGCGAACACACCGGCATCACGTTGAAATTTTTCAGCGAAATACCTTGCGCGGCAAAGCGGTCGATGTGCGGCGTGCGGACGATGGGATTGCCCGTCACTCCCAATTCGCCAAAGCCTTGATCATCGGTGAGAATGATGACCACATTCGGTTTGGATTCGGGAGCGGGAGCCGCCGGCAATAGAAGGGGGATGAGCAACAAGCTGAGGGTTGAATTCAGTTGCGCAGATGACTTCAAAAACCACTGCAGCATAGGGTTTGGATTATAAGCATATTAATTTCCCATGCCAACAATACTTCCGTTGAGCTTCACCCAGGTCGGGGAAAGCCGGGGCGGCAGCACCGCAGCGTCAAGACGCGGAACGATCTGCCACCGCAGCCAGGCAGGAAGGTGAGAAGCAAGCACGGCATCTGCTGGATTTGGAAATCGGTCTCAGCTGTTTGCCTGCTTTGGCTGCAGGATTATCGAAGATAAAAAAGCCGCGGTGGCCCGCGGCTTTTGATGACGATTATTTTGAGATGTCAGCTTACTTGACGAGCGTCCGGCAGAATTTATCAATGCGGTCCAAGCCCTTTTCAATATTGGCCAGGCTGGTCGCGTAGCTCAGGCGGATGTAATCATCCGCGCCGAAGGCGATACCGGGCACGGCGGCGACTTTTTCAACTTCGAGCAGCCGCGCGCAAAATTCGGAAGATTTGAGGCCGGTCTGGGAAATGTTCGGAAACAGGTAAAATGCGCCCTTGGCATTCACGCAGGTCAGGCCGGGCGTGGCGCTCAGCTTGGCGTGGGCATAGCGGCGGCGCTTGTCGAATTCCACCAGCCAGGTCTTGAGATGATCCTGCGGCCCGGTCAATGCGGCCACGCCGCCTTTTTGGGCGAAGGACGTCGGGTTGCTGGTGCTGTGGGACTGCACGGCATCAATGGCCTTGGCAATCGGCTCCGGCGCGGCGAGGAAGCCCAGGCGCCAGCCGGTCATGGAATAGGCCTTGGCCAAGCCGTGAACGATGATGGTGTGCGCCTGATGCGCGGGCGAGAAGCTGGCGACGCTTTTCACCTGGGCGCCATCATAGAGCAGGTGCTCGTAAATTTCGTCGCTCATGATGAGGACGCCCTTTTCCACACAGATGTCGCCGAGCGCCTTGGTTTCCTCGGGCGTGTAAACGCTGCCGGTGGGGTTGCTCGGGGAATTGAGCACGAACAGCCGGGTGTTCGGCGTGATGGCGGCGCGGAGCTGTTCGGGCGTGACCTTGAATTCGGTTTTATCGGTGGTCTGGAGGATCACCGGCGTGGCCCCGGCCAGCTTGACCATTTCTGGATAGCTCAGCCAATACGGTGCGGGGATGATCACTTCATCGCCCGGCTCGCAGGTGGCGAGAATGACGTTGTAGCAGGAGTGCTTGCCGCCGCAGGAAACGATGCACTGGCTGGGCTTATAGGTGAGGCCGTTTTCGCGCAGAAACTTGGCGGCGATGGCTTCGCGCAGTTCGGGAATGCCGCTGCTGGGCGTGTATTTGGTGAACCCGGCGGCTAGCGCTTTGGCGCAGGCGTCCTTGATGTGCTGCGGCGTGTCGAAATCCGGCTCGCCGGCGCCAAAACCCACGACATCCTCGCCGGCGGCTTTCATCGCCTTGGCCTTGGAATCAATGGCTAAAGTGAGGGACGGCGCGAGCGACGCGGCGCGGTGAGAGATTTTGTAATTCATAAAATTAAGGCGCAAAAAGCTTAAAGCGAAACTGGTTTTGTGCAAGGCCGGAAATTCCCAACGGGCCACCCAAAACGGCTTGGCTAAGCCGCCAGTAAATCCGCATTGCCGGTGAGCAGCGTGGCCCCTTTGAGCATCCGGCAAAAATCCTTCTTGCTGGTGTGGCCGTGCTGGCCGGCGTCGCCCGTGAGGCTTTTGTAGGTTTTGTAGCCGACCTCCAGGCGTTCCAGTTTGACGATGCGGACATAGTTTTCAGCGCACTTCCACGTCTGGCCTTGTTGCAGTTTCATGCCTCCACGGTAGTTTCCCGCCGCCCGTCCGGCGAGTGCCAATTAAAAAATGTTTTTGACAGAAGCGCGGCTTCGCATACTATATCCGCGTCTGATATATCCATCAAAATGGCAAAGCCCGATCCCAATCCCGAAAGTCTGCTGCCGCTGACCCCGGCGGTGTTTCACATTCTGCTCGCGCTGGCCGGCGGCGAACGGCACGGCTACGCCATCATGCAGGAAGTGGCCGACCATACCGAGGGCCAGATCAAGCTGGGGCCGGGGACGCTGTATGGCACGATCAAACGCCTGCTCGCCGCGCAGTTGATCGAGGAATCCGACGAGCGGCCCGACCCGCACTTGGATGATGACCGGCGGCGCTATTACCGGCTGACCGGCGTGGGCGAAGAAGTGGTGCGAGCGGAGGCCCGGCGTTACGCGGACATCGTGGCCTTGGCCCGTGGCAAAAAGCTGATCGGCAAACCCGCCTAAGCCCATGGCGAACGATTTGAACCACCGGGCGCTGGCCGTTTCACAAAGCGTTTATGGCTGGCTGCTGCGGGCCTATCCGCCAGCGCACCGCGCGGACTACGGCCCGGCCATGGCGCAACTCTTCCGCGACCAAGCCCGCGACGCGTGGCATGAAGCGCAGGGCTGGGGCGTGGTAAAACTCTGGCTCCGCACCCTGCCCGATTTGGTGAACACCGCCCTAACCGAACGTCTCTCAGCATTAAACCCAAGAAAATCTATGTCCAACAAAATGACTGCCGTGTTCCGTCCGCTCACCTCGCCGATCGCGGCCTTTATCAGCGTGTTTTTCATCGTTTTTTTGCTGGTGTCAATGCTCAGCGTCGCCGTGACCTTCATCCTGCCGGAAAGTTATGCCAGCACCTGCCGGATCAAGGTGGAACAGGATGAAAATACCGCCCGCCCCGGCTTGGTGCAATCCAGTTACGACCCCTATTTCATCCAAACGACATTTGAGATCATGCAGTCCCAACTCGTGCTGGGCCCGGTCATCGACAAGCTGAATTTGAATGGGGTCTGGGGCAAAAAATATTACCAAGGCACCCCGCTCAAAACCTCCGAATCGCTGGCCATCCTCAAAGCGCGCCTGAACCTCGCGCCGGTGCGCAACACCAAGCTGGTTTCCATCACCGTTTACAGCGATGACCGGAACGAGGCGGCGGAAATCGCCAATGCGGTTGCCGCATCCTATCGGGATTATCGGGAGGAAACCCGGGCGAATTTTGCCGCCCTAGGCCTGGCCGCATTGGAACAACAATACAAACTTCAAGAGGGCCATATCCATGCGGCCCAAGCCGAGGTGGAAACCCTGCGCCGTCAATTCAACCTCGCCAATGCGGCGGCGGAAAAGGGATCACCGCAGGAACAACCTTATTGGGACAAGCAACGAGATTTGACCCAACTGCGGGACCTCCACAAACAACTCTTTGCCAAAATCGAGGCGGAAAAGATCGCGGCGCAAATCCCCAAATCATCGCCCGCGCAAATCACCGACACCGCCGAGCCGGGCAATTGGCCGGTCAAGCCCAACAAGACACTCAACATCCTGATTGGCGCGGTGGCCGGCGGTTTTCTGGGGCTGGTGGCGGGCGGCGCTTCCGCGCTCATCGCCTTCAAGCTGGGTCAGCGCGGGCGCAAGAAGATCGCGGTGATTCAAGCCTAATCCCATGATGCCACCCTTTATTCCCCTGCCCGTCCCGGGCCGTTCGCGCTCGCCAAGAGCCGCCGCCGTGGCCGCGTTTACCACGGTATTTTTGATCACGCTGATCCTCAGCACCGCCATCACCTTCATTTTGCCGGAAAGTTATGCCAGCACCTGCCGCATCCAGGTGAAGTCGGAGGCGGAACGGCACCCTGCCGCATCAATTTTCGACCCGTATTTCCTGCAAGCGACCTTTGAGATCATCCAGTCCCAGCTCATCCTCAACCCGGTCATCACCAATCTGGACCTGAACGCCAAGTGGGGGCGGAAATATTTCCAAGGCGAGCCCCTCAAAACCGCTGAATCTCTGAAGCTGCTCCAGGGGCGGCTGCAACTGCAGCCCGTGCGGGGCACCAAGCTCATCGCCATCACCGCTTACAGCGACGACCGGAACGAGGCGGCGCAAATCGCCAATGCCATTGGCGATGCCTATTGGCATTACCGGGTGGTCGCCGCCGGAAATCTGGACGCGCCTAACCAAACCAATCCACCGGTGCATCTCAATCAATTCGGGGCTGCCGGCCACCTGCAAGACGAACTCCAAAAAGCCCTGCCCGTGGTGATTTTTGACCGGGCCGAGCCAGGCCGGTATCCGGTGAAACCAAACAAGCCATTGAATATTTTCCTGGGCGCGGTGGTCGGCGGTTTTCTGGGGCTGGGAGCGGGGGCCCTTTCCATGCTGGTCGCGGCCAAGCGAGATCAGCGGGGGCCCAAGAAGAGCGCGGGCGCTTGAGGCCAGATTTTTGGCCGTGAAATACGCGGACGGCAAACCTTTCGGAGCGCGAGTTGTCCCAACTCGCAGCACGTGGCCAGCCAGCGAATGGTAAGACCAGCCAACCGATGAAATGGGTTGGATATAACCCTGAAATGGGTCTTACAGTAGCGCCGCGCGCGGCGCTAAAAGGGTTGGCAGCAGGGCTGCAACATCACTGCCGGAACCCAGCAGCCGAACTACCGACCCTAAATTAGGGTGGCAGCGCCGATACGAGCATGCCGATCCCAGGGACGTCGCCGGGCAGGAACAACGATTCCACGTTCCACGGCACGGTGAAGAGCTTCCGATTTTGGCCGTTATTGCCAGCCAGCGTGGGGGCGGTGTTGAGGTAAAAATCGCCGTAGCTTCCCATGGGATATTCCCCGTTGGCGTCATAGCCATTCTGGTTGAAACCATAATCCCGTTTCGCGTATTTCATCCGCAAGCCGGCGACGGCGACAAATCGCCCCGAGGCCGCCTCGTAATAGCCATTGGCCG
>CAIMLG010000235.1 GCA_903842235.1 uncultured Verrucomicrobia subdivision 3 bacterium | reverse complement strand
GGGAGACGATTCCATGCACCCAGATGGGAGACCCCACATAGATGCCATGCTTGGGCGCAGCGGCATTCGCCGAATCAAAGCAGTTTACTCCGCCGTTCTCATTGCATAGGTAGCGGGCCACCAAACCCCGAATCACACCATCACGCGGAATGCCCATTATCCACCCCCTTCGAGTTGAGCGGATAGGTCCGCAACGTGAGCGGCGAGGTCGGGGGTCGGGTCAATGGGTTTCAGCACTTCACTCATGGTACGCTCCTATCGCTGGTTGTGGTCTTTGGTTTCCAATCGGCGGGAATGCCCGCCACAAGCCGGGCTTCTCTGACGCGAATTTCTTTGTTCAAGTCCTTGATCTTCTGCTCAAATCTTTCATGCGCCAACGTCATTTGCTTTTCCAGATCGGTGATGCGCTTGAGGGCGTTGGCGAGGGTGGAGTTGGTCAGGATTTCGATGTGCGCCAAGGTCGCGCCGTGGTCATTCTGCGACTTGCGCGTCTGGCGCTGTACCGCCAGCGTAATCACGCCGAGGATGGTCGGGGGAATCGTGGCCCCGAGGGCGATAATGGCGATGGTGATTCCTTCGGTCATGCCGTGGCTCCTATGAGATCAAATGGCAGAATTTCCGGTGTTCCATGTGCGCCATTGCCTATTTTTTGGGGATCAGTTTCCTTGAGATTTTCGATCATTTTCTCATACATTCCGCTCGTCCCGCCGCTGGATTTTTCCCACGCCAATTGACGTTGATACTCGGCTTGAATTTCCAAACGCAGGATATTCCATGCCTTCACGGCACTTTCATAATTTGCATGAATTGAGCCTGAATCCATGCTGTAGCCTTCACAATTTGAAGCTGTCACCACCCAAACCTTCATGCCGTGGCCTCCACACTTCGGACAATCTTGGCGAACACTTCGGGCGACTCACATATTTCGTTGTGGTCATATTGAGACAGATCGATAATTGTCGGCCCGCCGTGGATATAGCATTGCCGGATCGGGAACGTCGGCGCGGCTTTGAACAGAATACCCTGTTGATTCACCGGCCAGTTCGCATAGTCCACGCCCGTGGAACCCACCTCGTCAATCCCGATCCAGTAGTTCACCACACCCTCGATGCAGGTCAACCGGCACGCGTCCCAACTCATGGAGTGATTCACCAGCACCACTCGCGAAATCGTGGGATAATGGTTTTTGTAGTCTTGGATCGTGGTGGCGAGATTTGGATTGTAGCCCCATCCATATCCCGGCCATTTTTCGTCCACGCAGACGATGATCGCCTGCGGGCATTGGGCTTGGAGTGCGGCGGAAATGCGGCGCAGGCGATTCTCGCAAATGCCGCCCACGAGCAAGAGCAGGGTGGTCGGGGGCGGGAATACCGTCGTCAACGAAGCGTCAACCAATGGCACCGTCGCGATCGGACTCAGTGGTAATATTTCGGGTTCGCTCATTTCGCCACCTCCCGCCGACGTGCGTTTTTTTCCAACGTAAAAACCCAAAACCTCAGGCAACCCGCGTGTGCGGTGATGAATTTTGCGAGCGCAGAGGAAATTTTCGCCGAAAGTTCTTCATTCCCATTGAGGGTGAACACTTCTTGGCACTTGGGACATTTGAAGTGAATGGTGGTGCCGCTCATTTCGTCGCCCTCCATACCATCCACTTCGCAACCACAAGCGCCGCCAGCACGCCGTTACAGACGCCGCCGAGCCAGATCAGGAGATAGAGGATGATCGGCGTCATTTCGTCACCACCTGCGGAGTTACCGGCGCTGCCGCCCTCCGTTCCCGCATCGTCAGTTTGCCGGTTCCCTTGAAAAAATGCCGGTGATTGCCGCAACACCACCGCGAGCAGGGTGTGCGATTGTCGGCGAAACGTTCCGGGCATTTATCGCCCACAAAGAGTTTCCGCACCCTCCGCTTCAGCCGGTCCTTTTGGCGGCGCCGCCGGAGACGAGGCTGTACGGTGGGCGTCATTTCGCGGCCTCCGTGGGCTTGGTCTGCGCCGCTACGGTGGTGGTGGTGCCATCGTCATTAT
>CAIMLG010000234.1 GCA_903842235.1 uncultured Verrucomicrobia subdivision 3 bacterium | reverse complement strand
TGCGCACGAACCGCATCGTGAGCGAAACGGCGGCGCGCGGCTCTGCCCGAATCCCAACGGGATTCCGTCCCAAAGCCCAGGGTTGCGAGGACCGAGCTACCCTGGGTCATCGTCGCGCAACGTTCACCAACCGCAACGCGGTTGCGGCCATTCCGTTTTCGTCAGCCGCGCGTGGGATATGCCACAACCCCGTTGGGGTTGATCGCGATTTGATTTCATTTACCCAGGGTAGCTTCGCAACCCTGGGCTGTATGCCGGAATCCTGTTGGGATTCCCGGATGACTGCAATAATGGGTCAACCGTCAAACATAATCACAACCCCAACGGGGTTGTGGCAACCCGTCTGACACGCCATGCCACAATCCCTCTCCGCCGTTTATCTGCACCTCGTTTTCTCAACGAAGGATCGCCGTCCATTCCTTCGTGACAAAACGGTGCGCGATGCCTTACACGCCTACATGGGGGGAGTGTCAAAGGCGCTCGATTGTCCGCCGCTCATCGTTGGCGGGGTGGAAGACCACGTTCATTTGCTCTGTCGTTTGGCCCACACCATCACCCAAGCCGAATGGGTGAAGGAATTGAAGCGGATTTCCAACGGCTGGCTCAAAGAACATAGCCGCGACTATGCCGATTTTGAATGGCAGGACGGCTATGCGGATTTCTCGGTGAGCCAATCCAACCTTGACCAGGTGAAACAACACATCGCGAGCCAGGAGGAACATCATCGGAAGACGACATTTCGGGACGAACTCCGCGCGCTGTTGCGCAAACACGAAATCGAATTTGATGAACGTTATGTGTGGGATTGAACCATCAAATTGCACGCCAACGTTTGCCGCAACCCCGCTGGGGTCGCGTGGATTTATTTCTCCCGTTACCCAGGGTAGCTCCTGCGTCGCAACCCTGGGCTGGAGGACGGAATCCCGTTGGGATTCATCGCCAGACGCGATCCTGGCTGCGTACTCCGTCTGTGCGGGTTCCCGCAGCACGCAGCTTGCAACACGGGGTTTTTATTTCGCATTCCACCCTCCGCATTCCGCACTGGTATGAGTCCCCGCGAGATTCTCAAAAACAGCCGGCAGCTCGAATTGCGCACGAACCGCATCGTGACCGAGACGCTCGCGGGCCAATACCATTCCGTCTTCAAGGGCCAGGGCATGAACTTCGACGAGGTGCGCGAATACCAGCCCGGCGACGACGTGCGTGCGATTGATTGGAACGTCACCGCGCGGATGAACCATCCGTTCATCAAGAAGTTCGTCGAGGAACGCGAACTCACGCTCATGCTCGTCGTGGACGTGAGCGGCTCGGGCTTGTTCGGCTCGCGCGACCAGTCCAAGCGCGAGCTCGCCGCCGAGATCGCCTCCGTGCTCGCCTTCTCCGCCATCCGCAACAACGACAAGGTCGGCCTCATCCTCTTCAGCGACGAGGTAGAGAAATTCATTCCGCCGCGCAAGGGCCGCAGCCACGTCCTGCGCGTCATCCGCGAAGTGCTGTTCTTCGAGCCGAAGCGGCGCGGGACTAACTTGAACCAAGCGCTGGAGTTCTTGCTGCGCGTGCAATCGCACAAGTCCATCACGGTGATCGTGTCGGATTTCCTCGGCTCGCCCGGGGCACCCCGGCGCGCAGGGGAAAAGCCGGGGGTGTGGCCGCACATGATGTCGCTCGAGTCGCTGGCACAGGCGTCGTTCACGATGTTGCGGCAGACGAACCGCAAGCACGACGTGGTGGCGGTGCAGGTTGCCGACCCGCACGAGCTGGAATTGCCGAATCTAGGACGCTTGATTTTTCAGGATGCAGAGACAGGCCAAGTCGTGGAGGTCAACACCGGCGACGCGCGCAAGCGGGCGGCATTCGCCGAACGTCAGGCCAAGGCCTGGCAGGATATGGCGCGGCTGTTCCGGCGCGCGGGCATTGATGCGATGCAGTTGCGCACGGACCAGGATTACGGCCCAACGCTGGCCAAGTTTTTTGAAAACCGCGAGAAAAGGAGGCTGCGCGGATGATTTCCAACGCCACATCGCACGCGACAGCGCCCATGATCGAAGATATTCGCGACATCAAGCCGCCGATTGAAATATCGGACGGCTCAGGATGGATTTGGCTGGCGTCCATCATTCTGGCCATCGTGGTTGGCGCGCTTCTGCTCTGGCGTTTGCTAAGGAATCGGAAAACAAACATCGGGTTGCCGCCGCCGGTGCCCGCGCATGTCCGCGCCAAGCAAAAACTGGCAGCGGCACTGGCGCTCATTTCCCAGCCCAAACCGTTTGTCATCGCGGTGTCGGACACGGCCCGGGCGTATCTAGAGGAACGCTTCAACTTCCACGCGCCGGAGCGGACGACGGAGGAATTTTTGCGCGAGCTAGGCGGAACCAAATTGCTGCTGCCGGAGCAAAAGGAAAGCCTGGGCGGGTTTCTGGCCAGCTGCGATTTGGTGAAGTTTGCCAAATACGAACCCGGCGAAACGGAATTGCGCGAACTCTATTCTTCCGCATTGCGTCTAGTCGAAGAAACCGAACCGCAACCAATTTCAAAATCCGAATCTCAAATTTCAAATGCCGGCGAATCAGAACCCATCGTAAACCGGCCATCGTAAATCGAAAATGGTATTTGCTCATCCATGGTTATTGCTGCTGCTCTTGCTACTCCCGGTTGTGGCGTGGCTGAAGGGCCGGCGCGGCGCGCCGCCGGCGTTCGTCTATTCCTCCGTGCAACTGGTGCGCGCGATGCAAAACATTCACCGCTCCCGTTTCGGCGGGTGGTTCGCTGCGCTGGCTGACGCTGGCGCTGGGCATCGTGGCGCTAGCCCAGCCGCGTCTGGCCAAGAGCACCACGGAAATCAAGGCGAGTGGCGTGGACATCGTCGTCGCGCTGGATCTATCGGGCAGCATGATCTCGGAGGATTTTGAGGTGCGCGGCCAGCGCGTGAACCGGTTCGACATGGCGCGCTCGGTGCTTAAAGATTTTATTGACCAACGTCCCAACGACCGGATCGGGATGGTCTTTTTTGCTTCGCAGGCTTACATCGGCACTCCGCTGACCTTGGATCACGATTTTTTGCAGGCCAACCTGGACCGGCTGGAAATTGGCACGATTAACGAAAATTCCACCGCTATCGGCGACGGGCTGGGCACGGCGATCAACCGGCTGCGGGATTTGAAGGCGAAAAGCAAGCTCGTGATCCTGATGACGGACGGCCAGAACAACGCCGGCAGGCTCGACCCGGTGCAGGCGGCCGAGGCGGCGGCGGCGATGAAGGTGAAAGTCTATACGGTGGGCATTGGCGAACGCGGCCTGGCGCCGATGCCGGTCTTCATGGGCGGACAAAAGGTCGGCTACCAAAATGTGCGGGTGGATATTGACGAGGCCACGCTCCAGAAAATCGCGGAGAAGACCGGCGGGAAATATTATCGCGCGGACAACGCGGAGCGGTTTCGGCAAATTTACGCGGAAATTGACAAGCTGGAAAAAACCGACGCCAGCATCCGCAAATATTCCCAATTCCAGGAGCTGTTCCCGTGGCTGGCGGCCGCCGGCCTCGCGCTCCTGCTGATTGAACTGGTGCTCGCCCACACCGCCTTCCGGAGGCTGCCATGAGATTCGAACATCCCCATTTATTGTGGCTGCTGCTGGTGGTGCCGCCGGCGCTGACGGCATTTTTCTGGTGGAGCGAACGGGTAAAACGGCGCTTGCTGACGCAATTCGTCGAGCCCCGGCTGCTGGCGACGCTAACCACCGGCCTTTCCCGGCCGCGCCGCCAATTTCGCTACGCGCTGTTAATTCTGGCGGCTGCCTTGTTGATCGTCACCATCGCGCGGCCGCAACGCGGGTTTGATCTGGAAGAAGTCCGCCAGAATGGCTTGGATATTGTGGTGGCGGTGGACACCTCGAAGTCCATGCTCGCGGCCGACATCGCGCCCAACCGGCTGGCGCGGGCCAAGCTCGCGGCGCTGGAATTGATGCAGGTGGCCAAGGCCGACCGGCTCGGGCTGGTGGCGTTTGCCGGCGAGGCCTTTCTTTCCTGCCCGCTGACGATTGACGACACCACCTTCCAGCAAAGCGTGCAGGCGCTGGATGTGAACAGCATTCCGCAGGGTGGCACCGCGCTGGCGGCGGCGATTGACGCCGCGCTCGCAACCTTCAAAGAAAAGAGCAATCACCGGGCGCTCGTGATCTTCACGGACGGCGAAGACAATGACGAGGGGGCGCCGGCGGCGGCGGAGCGGGCGGCGAAAGCCGGGGTGAAGATATTTCCCATCGGCATCGGCTCTTCCGCTGGAACCATGATTCAGTTTGCCGATGGCAGCTATCTCCGGGACGACAAGGACCAGGTGTTGAAGTCCAGGCTCAATGCCGCCCTGCTCCAGCAACTGGCCGAAATCACGGGCGGCTATTATCTGCCGCTCCAAGGGGCAAACACGATTTCGACGCTCTACGATCGCTGCCTCGCGCCGCTGCCAAAATCCGAAGGCAAAGAGAAGCTGGTGCGGCGGTATCACGAGCAATTTCACTGGCCGCTGGCGGCGGCGCTCATCCTCCTGCTCACCGAAATGCTGGTGCCGGAGCGGAAACGGTCCAAAGGCCAAAGTTCCAAGCCCAAAATCCGGGCGGCGGCGCTCACCGCGCTCGCAGCCGCTTGTTTTTTGCCGTCCGGCGCAGACGCGTCGCCGTCCGCCGCCTTGCGCGCATACCATGCGGGGAATTTTACCAACGCGCTGACAGAATTCACCCAGCTGGCCGAAGTTAAAACGAACGACCTGCGGCTGGTCTTTAATGCCGGCGATGCCGCGTATCGCGCGACCAATTTTGACCTCGCCCAACGGCTTTTCCAGCAGGTTGCGCTGTCGCCGGATTTGAAACTGCAGCAGGCGGCGTTTTACAATCTCGGCAATGTGCAATTCCAAAAAGCCCGCCAGGCGAAGGATCTGGACGGCTTGGAACAGGGCTTTGACGCGGCGGCCAAAATCTATGAACGGTCGGCGACGTTGAACACCAACGATGTAGATGCGGCGTTTAACCTGAAATTCACCCAAGGGGCGGCTGAACAGGTCCGGCAGATTAAAGCCGCCTTGCGCCGGGCAAAAGGCAGCGCCGACGCGGCGGTGCAGCGGGCGGAATTCCACCAGGCGCTGACGATCATGGAAGGGTTGGCGAAAAACTACAAAATCGCCGAGAAGCAATTTGAGGAATACACCAAGAAATTAAAGGACATCGATGCCATTGCGACGCCTCCTCAGCCTTAGCCTGCTGCTGGCCGCCGGGCTGCCGGCCGGAGCCCAACTGTTGCCCGCGGACGATTTCTTCAACCGCGGCGCGCAGTTTTACATTTCCAACAATGTGCCGGCGGCGCTGGAGCGGGTGGAAACGGGATTAAAAATTTATCCGGGCGACGAAAAGTTGAAAAAGTTGGAGCAACTCCTCAAACAGCAGCAGCAAAACCAACAACAGCCGCAGAATTCCCAGAGCCAGCCAAAGTCCGAGCCGCAGAAGCAGGAAGAGCAGAAACAAAAAGCGGCGGAGCAAAAGCAAGCCGAGGAACAAAAACCACCGGATGCGCAGAAATCCGACGCCGATAAAAAGGACGAGGCACAAAAGGATGAGGCGGAGGCCCAGCCCCGGAAACCCGGCCAGATGTCCCCGGAAGAAGCCAAGCGATTGCTGGACGCACAGAAAGATAACGAGCAATTGCTGCAATTGAAGCCGGAAAACAAGCCGCGCGACCCCCAACGGCCGGTGAAAGACTGGTAAGGCCAGCGGAGCAACATTCCGCGACTTGCCGAGCCAACGGAGATTCCGTTAACGTCCCGCTATGCAACTCGAAGATCATGCCGGCGATATTATCCGCAAAGCCCGCGCGATGAGCGGGGTTTCGGCGGCCGCCGCTGCTGCTGCGGCGGGCATGTCGGAAGCGGAACTCGCCACCTTTGAGGCCACCGGCGAATTGGCGAAGCAAAACCATTTTGCCGCGCTTAGCCAATTGGTGGGCTTAAATTCCGCCAAACTGGCGGCCATCGTCAACGGCTGGCTACCGGCGGAAAAACCCCTTCACCGCTGGCACGAACTGCGCGTTTTCACCACGGCGGGCGAAGGCTTGACCGTGAATTGCTATTTGATCTGGGATCCGGCGACGCGGGTGGCCGCGCTGTTTGACACTGGTCTTGAGGCTCAGCCGATCTTGGATTGCCTAGCGGGCGAAGGGTTGGATTTGCAGCACATTTTCATTACGCACAGCCATTGGGATCACGTCGAGGCGCTCCCGCAAATCCGAAAAACCTTTCCACTCGCCCAATTACACTCCAATTCCGAAGCGGCCCCGAAAGGCCAGCGCAACCAGCCGGGCGAAGCCGTGGCGCTGGGCGGCTTGCGCATCGCACACCGGGCAACCCCCGGCCACGCGCCGGATGGCGTCACCTACGTCATTGGCAACTGGCCGGAAAACGCCCCGGCAGTGGCCATCGTGGGCGATGCGATTTTCGCCGGCTCCATGGGCCGCGGCAACCAGTCGTGGGAGTTGGCCCGACAGAAGGTTCGCGAGGAAATTCTTTCCCTGCCGCCGGCCACCTTGATTTGCCCCGGCCATGGCCCGCTAACCACCGTGGCTGAGGAGCAGGAGCACAATCCATTTTTCTGAGTTCGACCGCAGGCCAAAACTTCCGGAAGGGCGCACTGCTTTTCAACCGAAAACGGCGATTTTTCCGTCCCGCTTGACTGCCTACGGGGCCCGTGGCAGCATGGGCGAGGACGCCGGTTTAGCTCAGTTGGTAGAGCACGAAATTTGTAATTTCGGGGTCGCCAGTTCAAGCCTGGCAACCGGCTCCATTTTCCATTTCTTTCCTCAATCAATCCGCTTTGCCCCCTGGCCCGTCATTATATTGCTGAGCCGGTCGGCTGACTCATGGCCGGCGCGGGCGGCGGCAAAGCGGCGGCCGACACATGCGGGTGCCAGCCCAGCACCAGCAGCAACACCGCGAACCCAACGACGTAGGCGATGCCAACCATCCAGCCGTGCCGGAGCCATTGCCCCACCGAGCGGGCTTCGGGAAACATGCTGGCCAGCGCCACCCCCGCCGAAGACCCGAACCAGACCAGCGAACCGCCGAAACCGACGGCGTAAGCGAGAAAGCCCCAGTCGTAGCCGCCTTGTTTCAGGGCCAGGGCCGTGAGCGGAATATTGTCGAAGACGGCCGAAATAAACCCCAGCCCGAGCGTCGTGCCCCAAGAGACCGGCGGCAGTTGTTCCACCGGCATCAGCGAGGCGCACAGCACCAGCGCGAGCAGAAAGAGGGTGCCCTTGGCGGATTCCGGCAACACCTCCCAATCCGGGCGGCGAAACGGAACGCTGATCAAAATCGCCAGCCAGACGGCCACCCCAATAAACGGAAAATGATCCGCCGCCGCTGGCAGGGTGAGGTTGATCGTCACATTGGTGGTAATGGCGGCCACCAAAATCAGTCCGACAATGCCCACGCGCCGCCCATCAACCTTCGTATGCTGATGGGCGTTTTTAATGATGGGGGAATAGGCCTGTTGTTGTTTGGCGGCGACATAGCCCACCAGCAAAGTTGCCACCAAGGCGGGCAGATAGGCTTCCACCACCTCCAGCGGCGACACGCCCGCCAGCCACATCATGGTGGTGGTGGTATCCCCCACGACGCTGCCGGCCCCGCCCGCATTGGCGGCCGCCACGATGGCCGCGAGAAAGCCGATATGCACCTTGGCCTTGAATAATTGATGAGCCATGGCCCCGCCGATCAGCGCGGCGGCGATGTTGTCCAGAAAACCCGAGAGCACAAAAACCATCAATAACAGCGTGAATCCGCCCTTCCAATCATCCGGCAAATACTTGGGCAGGATGGCGGGAAGATGACTTTTCTCGAAATGGCGCGAGAGCAGCGCAAAACCCGTGAGCAGGGAGAATAAATTGGCCAGGATCACCCACTCATGGCCCAAGTGAGCGATTAATCCGGCGTAGCCGTTACCGAATTTGAAACCCGTGAAAGTCAGTTTATACAGCACAATGGCGACCACCCCGGTCAGGGCCACGGGCAGGGTGTAATGATGAAACAAGGCCACCCCCAGTAAAACCAAGCCAAACAGTAGAAAATCCACCGGAACACCGCCCACGGAGGGCAAGTGGCTGGCCGGCGCAGCCCAAGCCACATTCCCCCCCAGCAACAGCAACAAGGGAACCGCCCAACGAATCGAAAAGCCAAATATTTTCACAGCCGTCCCACAGGATTTTTGAAAAAAGTGCTGGAACAATTTGTTTAGCCCTGCCACACGGCAGGGATGAATAAAAAACCAACCGTCCCAGCGCCGTCAAAACTGAATCTTTTGCGGCAGATTT
>CAIMLG010000233.1 GCA_903842235.1 uncultured Verrucomicrobia subdivision 3 bacterium | reverse complement strand
TTTGTTCTCTACTCTTTTTGGAGTCCAGTTCGATTTTTGATATAAGCATCTTCATGGTTATACATATAATACACAAATCGAAAACGCACATCCGGCTCCAAATAAATTATTCTAGGCTGTATGAATCCGGTGCCTGTCCGAACAAGACAAACAGCGACCACGGCAAATCGGCATCAGCATTCACATCCACCCAGTGCGGAACACCTCCAAAATGAAAACGAGCGGCTGCGGAGAGAGGTTGAAGACCTCAGACGTAAGCTAACCGAACGCGAAAAACGAATCGCCGATGCCGAAAAACAGATTTCGGATGCGGAAAAGCAAATCGCCGACCTGGAGCGCCAACTGGCACTGCGCAAGCGGAACTCCACAAACTCTTCCAAGCCTCCCTCCTCTGACGGTTTGGCTGGCGAACAGAGGCTGCGTGGCCGTAAGAACAAGAGCAAACGAAAACCTGGTGGCCAGCCCGGTCACGCTGGGAGCCATCGCGCCTTGATTCCCACCGCCGAGGTGGACACAATCGAAGTGGTGCTGCCAGCGGAGTGCCGGCACTGTGGGCTACATCTACCTCAAGATCCCGGTAAGGTGACTATGCAGGGAGAGCCGCGGCGGCATCAGGTGACCGAAATGCCTCCAGTAAAGGCGCACGTCACCGAGTATCAGTTTCCCAGCGTGATTTGTGGCGACTGCGGAAAGGAGACGTGTATGCCGCTGCCGGCGAAGATCGCGGGACACTTTGGGCCACAATTGACGGCTCTGATCGCCTATATGACGGTGGTCTGCCGGCTGCCTCGGCGGGTGGTGGAAGCCATGCTGGCCGATGTGCTGGGGATCGAGATTAGCTTGGGGAGCACGCAGAAAGCTTGGCAGGAAGTCAGTCAGGCCGTCGAGGAGCCTGTCTTTCAATTACAAGAGCAGTTGCCGCAGCAAACGGTACTCAATGTGGATGAGACGGGTTGGCGGACCAATGGAGCCAAGCGCTGGATCTGGGCACTGGTGGCGAGCCAGTTCGTTTTCTACACCGTAGCCATCCATCGAAACACGGCAGTGCTGGTGTCGTTGTTGGGAGCGGTCTTTCAGGGGATTCTTTGTAGTGACCGGTTCTCGGCCTATCTCAAGTTCCACTCCGGCAAAATGCAGTTTTGCTGGGCGCATTTGAAACGCGACCTGCAAGGAATTCTGGATCGGCCGCAAAGCCTGGAGGCAGAGCGCTTCGCCCGGGATGCCTTGGCCCAGTATGCCAGTCTGTTTCGTCTATGGTGGAAGTTTCGCGCCGGTCTCATTGACCGCGCCCAGTTGATTGACCGGTCCAAGCGGATCAAAAGCAAGTTCCGATCCCTGGCGGTGTCCTATTGGGATAGCTGCGACCGCGAGGTAGCCAATCTGGCAAATGCCTTTGGAGAGCACCATCAGCGCCTGTTTACGTTCCTGGAGGAGACCGGCGTGGAGCCGACCAACAACGCGGCCGAACGGGCGTTACGAACGGCTGTCCAGTGGCGCAAGATCAGTTTCGGCAACCGCAGCAGCGAAGGCGAAATTGCAGTCGGACGCCTGCTCACGGTGGTGCAGACTTGCAGAATGCAGCAACGCCATGTTTTGGGCTACCTCACTTCGGCCGTGGTTTGCCACCGCCATCGCAATCCGCCACCCAATCTGTTGCCAACAGAGCCCAGCACCTGAACTGTTACGATGCACGAAAATGCTTTCAATACATTCGCGGCAATCGCGACCGCATGCGCTATCCCCAAT
>CAIMLG010000232.1 GCA_903842235.1 uncultured Verrucomicrobia subdivision 3 bacterium | reverse complement strand
GTCCCCGCGAACCCTCAGCCGAAAATCCGCTGCCATTTTCAAACCGGCTCGCGGGGACGCTCGCCCCACCCATCAAATTATCAAATAATTCCCATGAAACGCGAAACCCGGCTCAAACCCGCCGACGAGACTTTCCAGCGCATGCGGCTGGAAGACGACTTCAGCCCCCCGCTGCCGCCCGGCCCCACGGCGGACGTTTACCGCATCGCCGGCTAAGCGGACGGCCTAGTGGGCGCGGCCAAGCCGGGCGGGCTGCGATTTGTTGCTCCCACGCTGGGACTCCGGCCTACGCTGGGCCGACGCCAATCATCCGCAACCCGACGATTGGTGTTGGGACGGCGGCGTGGCCGGTGGGGTACGCTGGGACGGCACGTTTTACCGCGACACGGCGCGCTGTCCGGCGGGCGGGGAATTCTTCTGGAGCGCGTATTTAAAACCCGGCAGCGCGCCCGGCAGTCAGAACGGTTACTGGCTGAACTTCGGCTCCGGCTGGGCGCATCTGGCCCAGGACGACCCCGCGCAACTGGCGGCGGGCGCGGCGCAGAGAATTTACTATGACCCGGTGGCCGGCCAGTGGCGGCTGGTCATCGAGGCCACGCAATTCGTGACGAACGCGGTGGTGGAAGTCTGGCGCGGCACGAAGGCCGGCGGCAATGACCCGGTGGGGATTTACACCCGCGTCGCCGGCTGCGACCCGCTGGCAGCGCTGACCATTGAATCGGTATAGGCCGCCCCCCGACAGTTGGGCGCGGCCCTATTGCCAAAAAATATTTCTCTGGCATCTTGACCCCATGAACAAGCCCCTTGCCGTCGCCCTGCTGCTGGCTGGTTTACTCACCACCGGCCAAGCCCAGCAATCTGCCGATGAAAAATACGCCGGCATTTACAGCCTCCTCCAGCAGGCGGAAACCTTCACCGATGCGGGCGAGGCGCGTTCCGCCCTGAACAAGCTGTTGGAGGCGCAGGCGCAATTGAAGATGTTTAAGAAGTTTTATCCGGACTGGAACCCCAACATTGTCACTTATCGGCAGGCCGACCTCGCGCAAAAAATTGCCACCTTGCAGAGCCTGATCCCCGCGCCCCTAGTCAGCGCCAACGCGATGAGCGTGGAGAGCCATGGGGCACAACCAGCGCCGCCACCGGTGGATGATTCGTCGTCGCAACTGGAAGTGTTGCAGGCCCAAAACACCTTGCTGCGGGCCAAGCTGAAGGAGGCGCTCAGCGCCCAGCCAGCCACCGTGGACGCCGCCGAGCTGGTTCGCGCCCAAGAGCAAATCCGCGCCCTGACCAAGGAATATGAACTGCTCAAGGCCAGTCGGGGCAACAGCAGCAACGAAATTTCCCAATTACACGCCCTGTTGGCCATAGCCGGGCGCGCCACCACCGATACGGAAGTGCGCCTGCGGGAAATGGCCGGCCAGCGGGATGACTTGGCCAAGCAGTTAGCGGCGGCCAAAGAGAAAGCCTTACAACGGGGAGGTTCCCCCCGTCAGCTGGCCGTACTGACCGAGGAAACTAAATCTTTGCAGGCGCGGCTGGCGGTGCTGGAAGCCAAGCCTGTCCCCTACACGGAACCGGAACTAGCCTTGCTCCGGCAGCCGGCGCCCGCTCCCAATTCGGGCAAAAAGTCCATTCATGAAATGCCCGCCGGCTCTGCCGAACTGGTGGCCTCCGCCCAAAAACATTTTGCCCAGCAGGAATTTGACCAGGCCGAGGCGGACTACCGGAAAATTCTGGAGCGCGACCCCAAGAACGGTCTGGTGCTGGCCAACCTTGCCACCATCGAGTTGCAGGAGAACAAGCTGGTCGAAGCCGACCAGCATCTGCAAGCGGCGCTCCTGCAAAACCCAAACGACGCCTACAGCCTAGCCACGCTCGGCTCCTTGAAATTCCGCCAGAAGAAATACGACGAGGCGCTGGACATTCTGAGCCGCGCCGCCAAGGCCGATCCGCAGAACGCGGAAATTCAAAACTACCTCGGCGTGACCTTGAACCACAAGGGACTGCGCCAACCGGCGGAAACCGCCTTGCGCAAGGCCATTCAACTCAACCCCGGCTACGCCCCGGCGCATAATAATCTCGCGGTGATTTATTTGACCCAAACCCCGCCGGTGCCTTTGCTCGCCCGCTGGCATTACCAAAAAGCCCTCGACGCCGGCCAGCCGCGCAATCCGGAGTTGGAAAAGATGCTCACCGACCAAGGCGCGCCGTTGTCAACGAAACCGTAAGGCAGCCAGTTGATACCCCCGCCCTTCTTGGGGCGGGCCAACCTGCGGGCCGGCCAAGACGGGGGTTGCCAGCCAACTAGGCCGCCCCAAACCCAACAGCGCTTTCAGCAGTGCCGCCGCGCAGTTCTATCATGGTGGCTAGGCCCTGTTGCGCCATTTCATAAGCGCCGGTCATTTCATGGCTTGGATTTTCCGATCACCCTGTTTACTCTGGGGCTTGCACATGAAGGCACCTTTGCTAGAAGCGCAACTTGACCCTCTCCCCATTGCCATTCTTGGCGTGCCGTTCGATCCCGTCACGGCGGCCGAAACCACCGACTTCATTGATAAAACCATCGCGTCCGGACACCCTCATTACGGCCTGCTGGCCAATGTGGGTCAACTGGTTCAAGCCAGGGAAGATGTCGAACTGCGGCGGATTTTCTTTGATGCCCATCTGGTGCTGGCCGATAGCCAGGCAATTATCCGCTCCTCCCAACGCCTTGGCCAGTCCTTGCCGGAACGCATCGTGGGACCGGTCCTGATCCCGCAACTGCTCGCCCTCGCGGAGCAGAAAGGCTGGAAAGTTTTTTTCTTGGGCGGAACGGACCCCAGCCTGGCCGCCGCCGCCGCCAAACAAACCCGCGCCCAATATCCCAAAATCCAGTTCGTCGGCACCTATGCCCCGCCGGACAAACCGCTATTGGAAATGGATCACGCCGACATTTTGCGCCGAATCCGCGAGGTTCAGCCGGATCTCCTGCTGGTGACTTTCCGCGAGGGAAAACAAGAAAAATGGATCAGCATGAACTATCGCGAGACTGGGGTGCCGTTCACGCTAGGCCTCGGAGAAACCAATTATTTTCTCGCGGGCGGACGGGCGGCGGACGGGCGCGGCCTGGATTGGCTGAAATTCAAGGTGGCTGTGTGGCGACAATGGTGGCAGTTGCGTGCTCCCCAATCCCCACGGTCCACCAGTGCTAAATCCGAGGTGGTGCCAGATCCGTTTGGCAATTTTATCATCCGCGCTCCAGCCCGGCTCACCCTCACCGAAGCCCGTGCCTTTCATGGCGAATGGCAGCGGGCAACGGAAAACGGCCATGTCCTGTTTGATCTGGGCAATACCGGAGTCATCGACAGCACCGGACTCGGCTTGCTGATGCGGCTGCGCAAGCGCGCCCGGGAACTGGGCCACCAGTTCTTCCTCGTCGCCCTCCGTCCGACCGTCGAAACGGCGCTAAAAGCGATGCGGCTCGACGAATTTTTCACCCTGCAGGCCAGCGTCGCCGGCGCGCGCATCATCATGGAAAGTTTTGCCCGCACGGCCGCCGTCTCCAGCGGGGTCAAGGAGTCCACTCTGCAAATCCGCTGGACCGGCGAAGTCACCGCCCTGAACGCGGTGGAGTTGGGGGCCAAAACCGAAGCCGAATTGTCGCAAACCTCGGCCGGCATGTCGGTGGTTATCGACCTCGCCCGCGTGACGTTTGTGGACAGCACCGGCACCGGGCTGATGCTACGCTTCAAAAAAAACCTGGCGCGGCGCGACATTCACCTTAAATTTCAAAACCCCGTCGAGTCCGTCCGCAATGTGCTCCGGCACACGAAACTGGAAGAATACCTCCTGGGCAAAACCGAATGAGCGTTTGGCACCGCAATCACGGCTAATGTCGGTTGGTGAACGGACAATAAGCCTGATGAAATATCCCCAGCCGGACTGGGGCGGTCAGGTTTGGCTTTGCGAATCAGAAAACCAATTAAGATGAAATCGATTTACGCTATCATTTGCCTGGCTTTGAGCGCACTAGCTTTACCGGCGCAAGCTCTGGATCTTTTACAATATGTGAACACCTTGCAGGGATCGCATAACACCCCGGAATTTTCCCATGGCCGGTGCTCACCGCTGGTTGGTTATCCTCATGGAGTGAACTTGTGGTCCCCGCGGGGGGCAGGCTTTAGCGGTGGAGGAATTTCCTTCGCGCCCAAACTGGGCAATGGGACGGGCAAGAATGCCGAAGCCGAACCCAAGGAGGTCATCGCCCAACCCCATTACTACCAGGCTGCGTTTGAAAATGGCATCTCCTCGGAACTGACATCATCGGAGCGCTGCGGTTGCCTGCAATTTACCTTTCCTGGTTCCCAGCCGGCATATTTGGAGATCAATGGACATACCAGCGAAATGAAAATTGATCCCGACCAGCGCACGATCACCGGTCAAGGATCGGCCTGTTTTATCATCCAGTTTGACCAGCCATTTGTGGCCCAGGGCAGCTTGAATGGCGGGCCAGGCGACGCCGGCAGAAACGGGATTTATTTCGAGTTCAAGCCTGGTGCCAAGGTGCAAATCAAGGTGGCGCTCTCCAGCCTCAGCCAAGCCCAGGCTCAGACCACCTTCGATCGGGAAGTGGGCGCTTACAATTTCCCGGAAATAAAAGCCGCGGCGGGCAAAGTCTGGAATGAGCTGTTGAACCAGATTGTGGTGGAAGGCGGCACGCTGGAACAAAGGAAAACCTTTTACTCATGTTTATACCGGGCCAATCTGCGGCCCGCCAAGATTTACGAAATCGACCAGGCAGGGAAGCCGCATTTTTTCTACAAAGGCAAGGTATATGATGGCTATTATCATTCCAACCCCATTTTGTGGGACGCTTTCCGCTGTCTGTTTGCCCTGCAAAACATCCTTAACCCGGTCGGCGAGCAGGAATATGTGCAGTCGTTGCAACTCACCAAGCCGCTAACCGGTTGGTGGCCCAGCGGTCATGTCATGATTGGCAACCACGCCATCTCGGTTTTTGCGGATGCCTGGGCCAAGGGCATTCGCACCTTCGATCCGGACACCGTGCTCAAGTATTACTACCAGGAAGTCACGCATTCCGAGCCGGATCTAAACTCCTATAACCTCGAACACCAGCGCGGCAATGGCCGGATGGGCTTCGCGGATTATTTTGCCCTCGGTTATATCCCCTATCAGCAAAACACGAAGAAAGTCACGGAGAGCACTTCCCGCACCTTGGAATACACTTACGATGACTTTTGCGCCTACCAACTGGCGAAAATGACCGGGAACAAATTTTACGAAGCCCTCTTCCAGCGCCAGATGTTTAACTACAAAAACGTTTTCGACCCGGCGGATCATTTCATGAAAGGCCGCGATGTCGCGGGCCATTGGACCCAAGAGTTCAATCCCTACGAATGGGGCGGCCCGTTTGTGGAAGGCAACGCCTGGCAATGGAAATGGTTTGCCCCCCATGATGTTCAAGGCTTGATTGATTTGATCGGCGGCGAAAAGCAGTTTGCCGCCGAACTGGACGAACTCTTCCGCGTCCCGGCCACCAACGCGCCGTTTGGCGGCTATGGCTTCCGCATTCACGAGATCAACGAAGCCGTGGCCGCCGACATGGGCCAGTATGGCGGCGTCAATGAACCGGGCTTCCACATCATCTACCTCTATGATTATGCCGGTCAGCCGTGGAAGGGCCAGAAACTCATCCGTCAATCTTTGACCAGGCTTTTCAATTCCGGGCCGGACGGTTTTATGGGCGATGAAGATGGCGGGGCCGTGTCCTCGTGGTATGTCTTCAGCGCCTTGGGCTTTTACCCTGTTACCCCCGGCGTGGATCAATATGCCCTGGGCAGTCCGCTGTTCGACCAGGCCACCATCACCTTGGCGAACGGGAAGAGATTCATCATCGTCGCCGACAAAAACAGCGCGGACAACGTGTATATCCAGTCGGCCACCTTAAACGGCAAAACCTGGTCCAAGAACTGGATCAACCATGTCGCCATCACGAATGGCGGCACGCTGCGGCTTGAAATGAGCCATCAACCCAATCCCAAAAGAGGTGCCCGCGAGGAAGATAAGCCGTTTTCCGTTTCACGCGGGCATTGAGCGCTCCCCATATCCCCGTTGATCGGTAACAGCCGAGGTAACGAGGCTCTGACTCTCCACTGGAGAATGAGCCTCCTCGCATCGGCTGCTACAAGGTAATGAGGTTACCGCTATCGGCCACGGCGGGGTTCTCGTCCTCGAAATGCCCGTGAAGATTGGGGATGAAGATGAGGCGGCAGCACCACCGCCATCCAGTGCGCGGCGGTTGAGCGCTAGGTGGAAAGAATTAAGTCGCGGCTGACCCGCCGGAGTCTGCGGCCGACTTTGGGCTTTCAACTTGGGGCATGGGACATTAACTTTTCTTCATGGCATCTGTTGAAATTGATGTAAAATATGTCGCGCACCTCGCCCGGCTGGCTTTGACGCCGGACGAGGAGAAACAACTGGGCGCGCAGCTTGGCAACATCCTCGGCTACATCGAAAAACTTCGGGAACTCGATGTGACCAACGTGGAGCCCACCGCCCACGCCGTGCCCCTGGTCAATGTCCTGCGCGCCGATGAAGTCCACCCTTCCCTGCCCCATGAGGACGCGCTCCGCAACGCCCCCCAAAAAGGCGGTGGCCTGTTTGTCGTCCCCAAAATTGTCGAATAACCCCCCACTATGAAAACCCTTGTTTCGATTTGTCTCTTCGTGCTCGCCGTCGGGGCGGGCAACGGCTGCATTTCCACCGAGAAAACCACCTATCACGATGAGGTCCGGGTCCCGGTGGCGTTTGAAAATGAAACCGCCGGGCGGCTGTTTTATGAGGCTTTAAGCAAGTCGGGCGGGTCGGTCAACCGCCGGGAAAGCAACACGGAGATTGCCATTCCCATCGTGTTTGAACACAAGCATCGGACGGTGGAAGGCGAAAATATCGGTTTCAACGCCGCCGTTCATCGCTGCGATACCAACTGTGACGGCAAGATCACAGAACTCGAGGCGCGCATCTATCTGGAAACTGTTTCCCACAAATAGTTCGCGCCCATGCTCAATCAGCTGACAATTTCCGCCCTGACCGCCAAACTGGCCCGCGGCGAGGTTTCCGCCCGCGAAGCGACGCAAGCCTGCCTGGATCAAATCGCCCGCGTGGACGGTAAAATTCACGCATTCATCAGCCATGATGCCGCCGATGCGCTGGCGCAGGCCGAGGCTGCCGACCAGGAGCTGGCGGCGGGCGTCCAAAAGCCGCTCTTGGGCGTGCCTATCGCGGTGAAGGACGTACTGGCCGTCAAAGACCAGCCGCTGAACTGCGCCTCAAAAATTCTCGGCAACTTCACTTCGCCTTACGACGCGACGGTCATTGAAAAGCTCAAGGCGGCGGGCGCCATTGTTTTTGGCCGATTGAACATGGATGAGTTTGCGATGGGCAGTTCCACGGAAAATTCCGCGTTTGGCACCACCCGCAATCCGTGGGATACCGACCGGATTCCCGGCGGCTCCTCCGGCGGTTCAGCGGCGGCGGTGGCGGCGGATGAATGCATCGCCGCGCTCGGCTCGGACACCGGGGGTTCCATTCGCCAGCCGGCGGCGCTGTGCGGTTGCGTGGGGTTGAAGCCGACTTACGGCCGCGTTTCGCGCTACGGCTTGGTGGCCTTCGCCAGTTCGCTGGACCAGATTGGGCCGTTCACCAAGGACGTGCGCGATGCCGCGACCTTGCTGGGCGTTTTGAGCGGCCACGATTTGCGCGATTCCACCAGCGTCCCCCAGCCGGTGCCGGATTACCCGGCAGCGCTGACCGGAAACATCAAAGGCCTGA
Source organism: uncultured Verrucomicrobia subdivision 3 bacterium (assembly GCA_903842235.1). Lineage (GTDB taxonomy): Bacteria > Verrucomicrobiota > Verrucomicrobiia > Limisphaerales > UBA11358 > UBA11358. Next base: position 7,688 of record CAIMLG010000232.1, on the reverse strand, counting down.
AGCTCGGCCTGCCGAAGGAATACATGGTGGGCGGCCTGGACGCGGAGGTGAAAGCCGCCGTGGACGCCGCCGTGAAAAAATATGCTGAGCTCGGCGCGGAAATCGTGGAGATCTCCCTGCCGCACACGGACTACGCCGTGGCCACTTATTACATCATTGCCACGGCCGAGGCCTCGGCAAATCTGGCGCGGTTCGATGGCATCCGCTATTGCGCCCGGGTGGATGGCGCGGACCCGATTGAGCTGTATTCCAAGACGCGCGGCGCTGGTTTCGGGCCGGAAGTGAAACGGCGGATCATTCTCGGCACCTATGTTTTGAGCAGCGGCTACTATGACGCCTATTATCTGCGCGCCCAAAAAGTCCGCACCCTCATCCGCAACGACTTTTTAAAGGCCTTTGAAACGGTGGATGCCATCGTGACACCAACCACGCCGACGGCAGCGTTCAAGGCGGGCGAAAAATCCGGCGACCCGCTCCAGATGTATTTGTCGGATATTTTCACGATCTCGTGCAATCTCGCCGGCATCTGCGGTCTGAGCGTGCCCTGCGGCTTCACGCAAAACCCCAAGCTGCCCATCGGCCTGCAATTGTTGGGCAAACCGTTTGGCGAGGAAACAATGTTGAAACTGGCGCATGCCTACGAACAAAGCACGCCATGGCATCAGGAAAAAGCTGCCCTTTGACGGCGATTGAATTACACTGACTCCAGCAAAATGACAGCTCCCCAGAAAACCAAGAAAGCGCTCTTTTGGCTGGGTTTATCCCTGCCGATGATCGCCTTGCTGGCGATGACCTGGCTCGTGCATCAAACGGGCGGACAGTTCAACAACTCCTTCAACTTCGTCATGCAGACCTACAAAGTGTTGGATCTGTTTGAGCAGACCCAGGCGCGCATGGTGGAGGCGGAGTCCAATCAGCGCGGCTTTTTGCTGACGGGGCGGCAGGAATACATCGAGCCTTATGAACGCGCGATGCAGGCCATCCGGGAAGACCTCGCGAATTTGAACAAGCTGACGGCCAATGATCCGGTGCAGCAGGCTAATCTGGCCCTGCTTAAAAAATTAGTGGAGGAACAACTTGAGTTTGACCCCGTCGCCGCCCTCGCTTCCGGCCTGATATCCACCAACGTGTCCGTGGTCACTTTGACCGCGCGGGGCAAAGAGAAACTGGCAAATATCCGCCGCGTCATGTATCAGGCTCATGAAGAACAGCAGCAACTCTTGGTTCGGCATCAGCAGCAGGCGGCGGAGGACATGGTTGCCAGTCAATTGATGTCGCTCATCTTGATTGTCGCCGTGGCGCTGACCTTGGCCATGGTGGTGCTGATTGTGCTGCGATTGGAAAAACTGCAGCAATTTGTCACGGTCTGCGCTTGGACGGGGCAGGTGCATTATCAGGGCCGGTGGCTGCGATTGGATGAATATCTCAAACGCCAATTCGGCATTGCGGTTTCCCACGGCCTGTCGGAAGAGGCGGCGGATAAAATGAAACGGGATATCGAGGAATTAAACCTCCCGGAGAACCGCCCGCCGGACCATTCCCGCCAGCCGTAAGGTGGGATGCGGTGAGGTCCCCTGCTCCCGCTCGCCCGCTAAGCGGCTGGTAATTTGAAACTTTTGCGGCTGAATTCCGTCATTATTTATGTCACGGTGCCGGGATAAATCCGTGCCAACCAATTGAATGTGAAAATTAAGTTCTTCCTATCCATCACCGCCTTGGCCTTGGTCCTCGCGGCCGGTTGTTCGCGCGCCCCGGCGGCCAAGACCCCGCCCCCGGTGCCGGTGTTTACCGCCAAAGCCACAACCCAAACCCTGCCGGTGCGCATTGAGCCGCCGCCGATCGGTCACGTTCTGCCTATTTTGTCCGTGACCGTCCGCCCGCAAATCAGCGGCCTCATCAGTGCCGTAAATTTTCAAGAAGGCCAGGAAGTCAAAAAGGGCGACCGGCTGTTCACGATTGATCCACGGCCGGCGCAGGCGGCCCTGACGCTGGCCCAAGGCAGTTTGCAGCGCGACATCGCCCAATTGGAAAACGCCCGGATTCAATTTGCACGCGACCGGAAACTATTTGAACAAAAATTAGTCTCTCAAGATCAGTTTGACACCAGCAAGGCGGCTTTTGACGCACTAGCTGGCAGCGTGGCGGCTGACCAGGCGGCGGTAACCAATGCCGAATTGAACCTGCAATACAGCGAGATTCGCGCGCCGATTGACGGCCGCACCGGCGGCCTGCAATTTCATGAGGGCAACGTCGTCAAGTCGCCGGACGACGTGCTGGTGAGCATCAACCAGATTCATCCCATTTACGCCGCGTTTGCCGTGCCGGAGCAGTTTCTGCCGGAAATCCAGAAACAGATGCGCGAACGCACCCTGCCGGTCGCGGCCAGTTTTGAAAATCTCACGGGCGAGCCGCCGCAAGGCGAACTGACCTTCGTGGACAACACGGTGGATACCGCCACGGGCACCATTCTGCTCAAGGCGACGTTTCCAAATGCGGATGGTCGCTTGTGGCCGGGGCAGTTTGTGCGGTTGCAGTTGACGCTTTCAGAATTAACCAACGCCGTCGTCGTGCCCTCACAAGCGGTGCAGACCGGCCAAAGCAGCCCGTTCATCTATGTGGTCAAACCGGACGCGACGGTGGAACCGCGGCTGGTGCAAATCGGGATCACGGTGCAGGGTTTGTCGGTGGTGCAAAGCGGGGTTCAGGCGGGTGAAACCGTCGTTACAGACGGCCAATTGCGGCTGCGGCCCGGCGCGAAGGTGAGCGATAAAACCAGTGCGCCATGAGCGTTCCCGAACTGTTCATCCGCCGGCCGGTGATGACCACGCTGGTCATGTTTGGCATTTTGCTGTTCGGCCTCGTGGGCTTCCGGCAACTGCCTGTCAGCGATCTGCCCACCGTGGATTATCCCACGATCCAAGTTTCCGCCAGCCTGCCCGGGGCCAGCCCGGAAGTGATGGCTTCGGCGGTGGCCACACCGCTGGAAAAACAATTCTCCACCATTGCGGGCGTGGATTCGATGTCCTCGGTCAGCGCGCAGGGCAGCGCCCAGATCACCATTCAGTTTACCCTCGACCGCAGCCTGGACGCCGCGGCGGCAGACGTGCAGGCCGCCATTGCCAAGGCGACGCGGCAATTGCCACCCAACATGCCCGCGCCGCCGACTTACAGCAAAGTCAACCCGGCGGATTCCCCGGTGCTTTATCTGGCGCTGTCCTCGCCCACGCTGCCGCTCGCGACGGTGGATGATTACGCGGAAAACCTGCTGGCCCAGCAGATTTCCCAAGTGGCCGGCGTGGCGCAGGTGAGCGTTTTTGGTTCGCAGCAATACGCCGTCCGCGTGCAGGTGGATCCCAACAAGCTCGCCGCTTACGGTCTGGGCCTTGACCAAGTCGAGCAGGCGGTGGAAGCCGGCAACGTCAACCAGCCGCTGGGCACGCTCTACGGCAAACATCAATTGTTCACGGTGCAGGCCAGCGGCCAGTTGGAGCAGGCGGCAGATTTCCGGCCGATGATCGTGGCGTATCGTAACGGCCATCCGGTGCGGTTGCAGGAACTGGGGCATGTGATTGACAGCGTGCAGAACGACAAGGCGGCCGCCTGGTATAACAACATCCGCGCCGTGGTCCTGGCCGTGCAGCGCCAGCCCGGCGCCAACACCGTCGAGGTCGTGGACAGCATCAGCAAACTCCTGCCCCGGTTTCAGGAAAAAATTCCGGCGGCGGTGAAGCTGGAGGTGCTGTTTGACCGCTCCCAATCCATCCGCAACTCGGTGCGAGATATCGAGCACACGTTGTTGCTGACCGTCGCGCTCGTGGTCATGGTCATTTTCATGTTCCTGCGGAATCTTTCCGCCACGCTCATTCCCAGTCTGGCGCTGCCCATGTCCATCATCGGCACCTTTGCCGCCATGTCGCTGCTCGGCTACAGCCTGGACAACCTTTCGCTGATGGCGCTGACGCTGTGCGTCGGCTTCGTGGTGGATGACGCCATCGTCATGCTCGAAAATATCGTGCGCCACATTGAAATGGGCGAGCCGCCGATGCAGGCGGCGCTGAAAGGCTCCAAGGAAATCGGCTTCACCATCATTTCCATGACGCTGTCGCTCTCGGCCGTGTTCATCCCGGTTTTGTTCATGGGCGGGCTGCTGGGCCGGTTGCTGCATGAGTTCGCGGTCACCATTGTTGTCGCGGTGCTGGTCTCCGGTTTCGTTTCGCTGACCCTGACGCCCATGATGTGCAGCCGGTTTGTCCGCGCCCAGCATGGCCGTCACCACGGACCCATTTACAACCTGTTTGAGCGCTTTTTTGACCGCGTGCTGGATCGCTACGACCGCTCGCTGCAATTCGTGATGCGCCACCGGCGCACCACCCTCGGGATTTCCCTGGCCATCCTCGTGGCCACGGTGTTCCTCTTCAAAATCATTCCCATCGGGTTTTTCCCGGATGAAGACACCGGCCAGATTTTTGCCATCACGGAGGCGTCGCAGGATATTTCCTTCGAGGCCATGCGGGCGCACCAGATGGCCGCCGCCAAAATTGTGGGGGCCGATCCAAATATTGATGGCTTTATGTCCGCCATGGGCGCGGGCGGCTCGTCCGCCACCATGAACCAAGGGCGCATGTTCATGCGTTTGAAGGCCCGGTCCGAGCGCAAGTTGAGCGCGAATGAAATCATTCAGGAACTCCGCCAGAAACTCGCCCAAGTCCCCGGCATCAATGTGTTCATGCAAAATCCGCCGCTGATCCGGGTGGGCGGCCGCCTCAGCAAGGCGCTTTACCAATACAGTCTGCAGGATACCGACACCAAGGAGTTGTTCCACTGGACCCCGATTCTGATGCAGAAGCTGGCCGAGGAACCCGGGTTTCAGGATGTGACCACCGACCTGCAAATCGCCAGCCCGCAGGTCACGGTGGAGATTGGCCGTGACAAAGCCGCCGCGCTGGGCGTCACGGCACAGCAGATCGAAAACACGCTCTACAACGCCTACGGCTCGCGGCAAGCCTCGACGATTTACGGCGACGTGGCCGAATACTGGGTCATCTTTGAAGTGGAACCGCAGTTTCAACTCGACCCCGCGGCCCTCGCCCAGCTTTACATCACCAGTGCCAACGGCGGCAAGCTCATCCCCTTGAGCGCCGTGGCCAAACTGACGCGCAGCATCGGGCCCACCAGCATTTCGCACGTCGGCCAACTTCCCTCCACCACCATTTCCTTCAACCTCGCCCCCGGCGTTTCGCTGGGCACCGCGGTGGAGCAGCTGCAAACGGTGGCCGCCGGACTGCACCTGCCCGCGACCATCACCGGGAGCTTCCAAGGTTCGGCCCAGGTCTTCAAAGCCTCCTTCCAAGGCATGTTCATCCTGCTGGTGGTCTCCATCATCATCATCTACATCATTCTGGGAATCTTGTATGAAAGCTTCATTCATCCGATCACGATCTTGTCCGGCCTGCCCTCGGCCGGCTTTGGCGCGTTGCTCACCTTGCTGCTGTTCGGCCTGGATCTCAACATCTACGGCCTTGTCGGCCTCATCATGCTCATCGGCATCGTGAAGAAAAACGCCATCATGATGATTGATTTTGCCATTGAAGCGCAGCATCGCGGCAAAACCGCCGCCGAAGCGATCCATGAAGGCTGCCTGCTGCGGTTCCGGCCCATCATGATGACTACCATGTGCGCCCTGATGGCCACCCTGCCCATTGCGCTGGGCTTGGGCGCCGGTGGCGAATCCCGCAAGGCGCTCGGCTTGGCGGTGGTGGGCGGCTTAGTGGTGTCGCAAGTCCTGACGCTCTACATCACGCCGGTGATTTATATCTACATGGAACGGCTCCAGCAGCGGTTTACCAAGCCCAAACCGGCATAATGGCGACGGCCTTTCTCGGCTAATCTTGGATCGCGATTCACCAGCCTAAAACTCGCTCAAAAACCGGGCAGAAACCTCTCCTTGCGGCGCGGACGACTATCTGCGGCAGCGGAAACCGGCCAGGAATCAAATGGGGATAATGACAAGGGTTGAAGCCCGTGTTCCTGCGAGGTTGCAACAAATTGGGCTGCGCCCCCCCAAAAGTCGGCGCCAAAAGAAATCTTGGCAGCGTGCCCCATAAATTTATTCTCTCTGCCCATGATCACCACCCCAAACTGTGCCCAACCCGGAAAAGTTCAACCGCCCCTCCCGCCGCCCGCGCGGCGCTGGCCAGATCCCCGCTATCGCCGGCCTTTGTTGGTGCTGTGGCTGATCGCCATCCTCGCCGGCATGGCCCTGGCGACAACGTCGGCATTCAGCCTGCCGAACGGCAGCAGCACGTTCATCCAGGGCCTCCTGCCGTATCAGGTGTTTCCCAGACAGGGCAAGGAAGGCGCCATCACATTTACCTTTCAGGGGAACGGTAAGCTCAGCGCCATCGTGATGAAACAGACGGACAGCACGGAGGTGGCGCGCCAAACCTGGGAGGCCGACCCAGCCGGCGGAACGCACCAGCTGGAGATCAAGGGCGTGCCCGTCGGCGGGGAATACAAGGTGGAGTTTGTGGCCGGCGATCGGAAGCAAACCGTCGAACATCTGCTCGTGGGCGAGCTGTGGATCATTGGCGGTCAATCCAACGCCTGCGGCACCGACTTCAATCCGCCCGACCCCGAGCATCCCATGGTGCATTTCCTGCGGGGCGATCGTTGGGAGATTGCGCACGATGCGCTGTTCCCCTGCTTCTCCACCAAGAATCTGACCGGCCCCTGGCGACGGGCGGCGGAAACCTATTACAAGGACACGGGCATTCCCGTCGGCCTGCTGGGCTGGGCGTTCGGCGGCGTGCCGATGGCGCGGTTCTGGAACCAGAACAACTACGAGGAACTGGTGGATCTCCAGGGCATTGTGACGGAACACGGCAAAGGGGCCACCACGTTTCTCTGGTATCAGGGCGAATCGGATTCGGGGCCGGAAACGGTGCCGGTTTATCAGGCGCGGCTGACGAGGATGGTGGAGCGGCTGCGCCACTACTCGAATAACCCCCACCTGCTCGCGGTGATTGTGCAGCTTTCCTACTCGCTCGGTCCGCAGGGGCACGACCGGCCCTACATGGGGCTGATCCGCGAGGCGCAGCGGGCCTTTGTGGCCGCCGACCTGCGGGCGATCCTGATCCCGGCGCTCCCCTATCCGCATTTCGACGTGGTTCACCTGAACCATGCCGGTTACATGGCGCTGGGCACGCGCATTGCCGAGGCGGTGGTGGAAATTAACCGGATCGGCAAAATTAAGTGGCAGGGACCGCGGGCGGTGGAAGCGCAGTTCACGGACGCCACCCGCCAGACCATCGCCGTGCGGTTTGAATCCCCCGACGGATTGCGCGTGCTGGAACATCCCCTCGGCGTGGACGGCGACTGGGCGAAGCAAGGGCCGGATCAGGACTGGTTCATCCAGGATGAAGCCCACCGGGGCTATCCGGAAATCGTCAAAGCGGTGGTGAAGGACGGGAAATTAGTGGTGGAGCTCAAGGGAGGCGTGCCCAGCGCGGCCGAGACCCAACTGATGGAAAAGAGTGCGGCCAAGGGGAGCGCGGGGGAGATTCCGCATGCCGTCGCCACGGTTGCCTTCGACAAGACGGGCTACCTGCAACCGAAGGCGGTGCGGGCGGACGGCTTGACGGTATATCTGGATTTGGCCGAACCGGCGAGCCCGGGCGCAACCGTCTCCT
>CAIMLG010000231.1 GCA_903842235.1 uncultured Verrucomicrobia subdivision 3 bacterium | reverse complement strand
CCTGTTGTGGATCGCGCGCCGTCATTTCATGAAGGCATTCTCGTTGGGGCTGGTGGGCATCGTGGCATTTTTTGGTTTTGTGTTCCTGATGGACCCGGTCTTCCACCACACGCTCGCGCCCGCTCTTGAAAAAGGGTTTTCAGGGATTATCAACCCCTCGGCGGACCCCACGGGATACTGGCGCCTGTATAGCTACAAATGGGAATTGGACAAGATTTTCTCCAATCCCTTCTGGGTGTTGATCGGTCAAGGGTGGGGCGGTTATTACGCGTGGTATTTCGGCTTAACAGACGAGATCATCCGGACAGCGCCTCACGACCAGTATATCCAGATATGGTCCAAAATGGGACTGGTGGGCCTTGTTTTATATGCCGGCGTCTTCATTGCCTTCTACCGTCAAACCTTCCGGTTCTTGAAGGTGAGCCGCAATGAACTGCATCGTTCCGTGATAATGATCATCATGGTGATCACCTTTGCAAACCACATTCACGCCATTGCCGCGTCCTTCACGATGGCCATGTGGGTGCAAATGGCGTTGGGCACGGCCCTCTGCAGGCTCTGGGTGACCGAGGACCAGGAACCGCCCGTCATTCGCGCGACGGCGACCAAACGGCGTGACTCCCCGCATGAGTCCGTCCGCTTTCGCCCCGGTCCATCTCCATTGCTTTCGCGCCGGTCGCAAACATGAAACAACGTGAGTTGTGGCTTCGGTTGTCGCTCGTCCTGATAAGCTTCATCTTTTACGCCGGTACGGTCTGGGACAACCATTGGTCTCCCGTGGATGATGGGGGAGATCTGGAACGCATGATGCAATTGCGTCAGCGGATCGCCCACGGCCAGCTCACTTTTCACCCCACCGAAACGGGGCTTTTTCGACCCGCTCTTGCCCTATGGCGAATGGGTGAATACGCGCTGGGCGGCACCGTTTGCGGTCGCCATCATGCGATTCACCTGCTGGTCATGGCGGTGTTGGTCCAGCTTTTGTTTTCCATCATACGCCGCGCCACGGATTCCAACGCCGCCGCATGGCTCGTTGCCGCGCTCTTCACCCTGTTTTCGCCCAATGTGGAAAACTGGTTTCGCCTCGATGATCCGTCGTTCTATCCGACTTTTTGCGCCGTGTTTTCCCTGTGGTGCATGACACGCGCGCTGTCCATGCCGCCGGATTGCGCCGGGCCGCGCCGGCTGGTTTTTGCGGCGGCTGTGGCAGTGCTGCCGCTGGCTTATTTCACCAAGGAAACCAGCATGGCGTTTACCGGGTTGGGTTTCGGCCTCTTCGCCGCCTGCGTCATGGGCGCGGGCGGCCTGCTCTCCCGCCGTAACCGGGCTTTGACGGGCGCCTATCTGGCCGCGCATCTGGCGATGGCGGCCGCCTGGTTCCTTTTGCGCGGCATCGCCGGCATTAAACCTATTTCGGGCGGCGACTACACTTCCAATTATTCGGTCTCGCCTCCCCTGATGCTGGGCACGGCTTTCAAATACGCGGATATCGTCTGGAACGGGTTCCAGTTCCTGGCGATCATCGCGCTGGGGTGGTTCGTTTTCAGGGCGCTGCGGCGTTTGAAAATGCGCCAGCCTCTTGACGCCGTGGAGGGATGGTCTCTGGTCGGCGCCTGTTGGTTTGGCGCGACGCTCACCATGATGCTGCCGTGGAAATATCCCCTCGCGCGATACCTCGGCCCCGGCGTCCCCGGTTTGGCCATGTTTGTGGGCTTGATGCTGTGGGACGCTCTCAGAAAAACCGGGGTTGCGCCTGACGCAGGCAGGCACCATGGCAAAAACTTGCTCCGCTGGATTGTCGTTGCGAATCTGGCAGTGCTGCCGGCTATTACTGCCATTCGAAACTATCATTACCTGATTTTCCGCCACGATTTCGATTGCTCGGCATTTCAAGTCGTCGAAACCGTGGCCCAAACCGCCCCGGCCCGTGCGCGAGTATTTATGAACGTGCCGGCGGACTCGGTTTACATGTTCGATGAAATGATGATTTTCATGCGATTGTTTTTTGGGCGCGACGACCTGATCCAGTTCAATTATAACAGGCGGCCACACCCCGAACCGCAATCCGGCGATTATTTCCTGGTGTTTTTCCGTGAGCCGGCAACCCCCCGCAGCACCGAGATGTTGCTGCCGGAGTCTTTCCACACCGCTGCATTGAGTCAACTGAAGGACCGGTTGAAACTGACGCAGTGCTTCCACTACGAGCGCCAGCCTTTGAATTCCTACCCCGACGCGCCCATCTTTAATCTGGTGGCGCGCGCCGGCCTCAAGCTGCCAGCCTGCCTTGGAATGAATCCGGCGCATAAACGCGCGCTCTTCATGCGGGAACCATCGTTAGTGGAATGGCGCGTTTATCGCTTTGAAAAATGAGCTTGCTTGGCGGTCGCTGACAACACCTGTTTGCCTGGGGAAAGGCTTACGCATGGTTCGGAATCGGGTGTCAAATTGACATTTATTTTCGGCTGGTTGGTTTTATGATCGAGCTATAGAAATGATACACATGAGAGACCTTCTTCGCCGCATCCATCTGAACACGGGCATCAAGCGCAAAATCCTAATGCATCCCGTGACCGAGATGATTGTCGCTTGCTGGATCAAGCCGCACCGGCTCACCCTGCCGGTCGTCCCGTTATCCTCCCTGCTGCGTGAAACGAGCCTTCAAATCACCCTCGAGCATCTGCTCCTGACCCCAAGCGATTCACCTTACAACGATCTGGTTCCCTTGTGCTTCCTTGCGGCGAGCCTTCAGCCCGGGCGCATCCTCGAAATCGGGACCGGCCGGGGCACCACCACCGCCAATCTGGCGTTGAACCATCCAAACGCCACTATTGTGACCTACGATATCAATCCAGCGGCGCACGAGAATCTGCGCAAGAACCCTTTGGCCAACCGCATTGACATGCGATTGATTGACATACACCAAGACCTTGATCGCCTGCGCGCAGAACCTCCGTTTGATTTCATCTTCGTTGACGGCGAACACATGGAAGCTTCGGTGCGCAGGGACTCCGAGCTTGCCTTCAGTCTCCTTGCCCCCAAGGGCATGATCGTCTGGCACGATTACTCCAATTCAGGCTGGTTGTTGGGATACAACGGGGTGGCGGAAGCTCTGGCTGATTTTGCCAAGACCTGCAAGCTCGCCACAATCGAAGGGACGGTCCTGGCCGTTTACAAGAGCTAGATTTTGATGCACACCGCCACGACCGGCATCGTGGCGACGCGTCGGGTGAGGAAATTGCGGCGTATGACAACCGTTCTATCGCGACCTCGGCATCTGGATACAAACGCTGTTCAAAGAACTGGCAGCGGCGCCCGGTTGCGCGACGCGACCGTGGTCTTTAACGCCTATGGGTGGCCACTCGTAAGAAACAGTCATGCAGGTAGTTTCGATTGGGCAAGTTGATCTTCGCAAAGCTGCCGCCGCTCTTGTTATTCAATAGGATTTCCCCGCGGAAAGGCCGTGGACTTCAGGCCAAACCGCATTACTTCAACTCGCCCCCCTCGAGCTTGTCCCCCGCCTCGGATTGGCGCGGCTATTCAATCAACTCGCGCATTCCCGCGTTGAAGCCAGTCGTCAGCTTGTCCACGAGAAACGGGCCGATGAAGCCGGCACCGTCCGCAACCCCAATCTTCTTGCTCACGGTTTGCGCTGTTCCGCATCTTGATCGGCTATCGCCGCCAACTGCTGCCGCAGCCGCTCGTGCGCGCAAAGCAGCGCCGCCACTTCCGCTGCGCCAAGCCGCCGCAGCCGGCTGGCCGCGCGCCGTTTGCGCCATTCGCGAGGCAAATATCTCAACGCCGCCAGCGCGCCGCGGCACCGCACCCGCATCTCCGCGTTGCCTTTGATCGCCCACCAGAGCATTCGCGCCTGG
>CAIMLG010000230.1 GCA_903842235.1 uncultured Verrucomicrobia subdivision 3 bacterium | reverse complement strand
GACGGAGCGCGGAGCATCGCTCCGCGCGAATCACTGAGGTTTCCGGCGGAGCGATGCTCCGCGCTCCGTCTGCCAAACACTATTCTACCGGTCTTATCCTGATTATTTTCGCCTTACTGGCCTGGCCCGTGGAAGATGCCCACAGCGAGACGGCCAAGCAGCTTTACACCTGCGGCATGCATCCGCAAGTCATTCAGGATCACCCCGGCAATTGTCTGATCTGCGGCATGAAACTCACGCCGATCCGCAAGCAGACCGGCGATGTGCCAGCCGGCGAGCGCAAGATTGAGTTTTACAAATCCACCATGAATCCGGGTGAAACCAGTCCAGTCCCTGCCAAAGACAGCATGGGCAGGGCCATGGTGCCGGTTTACAGCGACGCGAGCAGTTTATCGGCCATCGCCGTGGATGCGGCGACGCAGCAGAATATGAATCTGCGCACGGCGGTATTGGAGCGCGGTCCGCGGCGGAAAACCATCCGCACGGTGGGCGCGATTGATTATAACGAAACGGCGCTGGCCGACGTGACGACGAAATTCCGGGGCTGGATTGAAAAGCTGAATGTGGACGCTACCGGACAGCTTGTGCATCGCGGCGAGCCGATGTTCGAAATCTATTCACCCGAACTTTACAGCGCGGAAGTGGAGTTTTTGCTGGCGCTGAATTCCGGTTCCACCAATGACCCCGGCGTATTGGCCTTGCGCGAAACGGCGGCCCAGAAGCTGAAATTCTTCGACGTGCCCGAGGCGCAGATCGCTGAGCTGGAGAAAACCCGCACGCCGACTAAGACCCTGCCAGTGGATGCGCCGATGTCCGGCTTCGTCATCGAAAAGAATGTTGTGCAAGGTCAGATGGTGGACGCCGGCATGAAACTGTATCGGTTGGCTGATCTCGGCATCGTCTGGGTGATCGCGCAGGTTTACGAGCAAGATTTGCCGTTCGTGAGGCTGGGACAGGAGGCGGTGGTGAAAGTGGCATCGCTGCCAGACCGCGAATTCCGAGGACGGCTGACCTTTATTTATCCAACCGTGGACGAGAAAACACGGACAGCCAAGGTGCGGCTGGAGTTTGAAAATCCGGGCTACTTCCTCAAGCCGGGCATGTTCGTTTCCGCAATCATTCACGCGCAATTGGAAGACTCGGCACTCTTGGTGCCCGAAAAAGCGGTGCTCCGCAGCGGCGCGAAGAACACGGTCTTTGTGGCGCTTGAGGGCGGCAAATTTGAAGCGCGCGACGTGAGGCTGGGGGTAGAAGCGGAGAACTCGATGATCGAGGTCATCAGCGGATTGAGCGCCGGCGAGCGCATCGTGACGTCCGGGCAATTTTTGCTGGATTCAGAGAGCCAGTTGCGCGAGGCGATTGAAAAAATGCGCGGGTCAACGGCCGGGATGAAACCGGAGACGAACGCGATTGCCACCCCCAATGAAGCTCCCGCCGTCGCCAAAAACGCCGAAACCGAAGCCTCTGTTTACGTCTGCCCGATGCCGGAACACGTTTCGATTATTTACGACCACGCGGGGAAGTGTCCCATCTGCGGTATGACGCTGGTATCGGTGACCCATTCATTGCTCGATAAAATCCAGCCGGGCGGCAAGGTGCTTTACTACACCTGCCCGATGCCGGAACACGCAAATGTCCACGAGGACAAACCGGGCAAATGTCCGCTGTGTGCGATGACGCTGATTCCGGTGATGGCCAAGCCGGATACGAAGGACGCTACGGCGAAACAACTTTATACCTGTCCGATGCACCCGCAGGTCGTCTCGGACAGGCCGGGCATTTGCCCAATTTGCGATATGGATCTGGTGCCGGTGAAACAAAAATAATCCGCCATGCTCCAGCGCATCATAGATTTTTCGCTGCGGAACAAGTTTCTTGTGCTGCTCGCCACAGTGGCGCTCGTGTTCGGCGGCATCTACGCGGCGCGACAAACTCCGCTCGACGCCATTCCGGATCTCTCGGATACGCAGGTCATCATCTACACGCCGTGGTCGGGACAGGCGCCGAATATTGTCGAGGACCAGGTCACCTATCCCATCACAACCAAAATGCTTTCGGTGCCACGGGCCAAGGCGGTGCGCGGCTATTCGTTTTACGGCTATTCATTCGTGTATGTCATTTTTGAGGACGGCACGGATCCCTATTGGGCGCGCAGCCGCGTGCTGGAATATTTAAGCAGCCTCGGCAGCCAGCTGCCCAAAGGCGTCGCGCCGACGCTCGGCCCGGATGCCACCGGGGTGGGCTGGGCGTTCATGTATTCGCTGAACTCCACGAACCGCGACCTCGCCGAGCTACGCTCGATCCAGGATTGGTATCTGAAATATCAGCTCGCGGCCGTGCCCGGCGTATCGGAAGTCGCGAGCGTCGGCGGTTTTGAGCGGCAATATCAGGTGACGGTGGATCCGACTAAACTGCGCGCCTACAATCTTTCATTGAACGATGTGAGCCGCGCGATTGAGCGCAGCAATGGCGAGGTGGGCGGACGTTCGCTGGAATTGTCGGAACGCGAGTTCATCCTGCGCGTCAAGGGCTACATCACCAACCTCGACGATCTGAAGAAAGTCGCCGTGGGGATCGGTGACAAGGGCGTGCCGATCCTGCTGCGCGACGTGGCAAACATCCAGTTCGGCCCCGACATGCGGCGCGGTATCGCCGAAGCGAATGGCGAAGGTGAAACCGTGGGTGGCATTGTGGTCGTGCGCTACGGAGCTAATGCCCGTGACGTGATTCAAGCCGTGAAAGCCCGTCTGGCGACGGCGATGAAAGCATTGCCAGCAGACGTCAAGGTCACGGTCAATTATGACCGCTCGGAATTGATTGATCGCGCGGTCAAGACGCTCGAAGAAAAACTGATCGAGGAAAGCATTGTCGTGGCGCTCGTCTGCGCGCTGTTCCTGCTGCACCTGCGGAGTGCGCTGGTAGCGATCATCATTTTGCCGATCGCAGTGTTGATTTCGTTCATGGTGATGTTCGGTCAGGGCTTGAGCTCCAACATCATGTCGCTTGGCGGCATCGCCATCGCCGTCGGCGCGATGGTGGACGCCGTCATCATCATGATCGAGAACGCGCACAAGCATCTCGAGCATGACCAGGACAAAAAACCGCACTGGCAGATCATCCGGGACGCGGCGGTGGAAGTCGGGCCGACCTTGTTTTACTCCCTGCTCGTCATCACGGTTTCATTCCTGCCGGTGTTCACGTTACAGGAACAGGAAGGCCGGTTGTTCAAGCCGCTGGCGTTCACCAAGACGTATTCCATGGCGGCCGCCGCGCTGTTGTCCATCACGCTCGCGCCGGTGCTGATGGGCTGGTTTATTCGTGGGAAAATTCCAAAGGAGGAAAAGAATCCCATCAACCGCCTGCTCGTCTGGATTTACCATCCGGTGTTTAATTTCGTCGTGAAATGGCGCTGGCAGGTGATCATCAGCGCGGGGGCGATCATCGTGTGGGTGTTCCTGCCGTGGAACTGGATCGCCTCACACACATGGCCGGAAGGCAAAATCCGCGACGCGGCGTTCAGCGTGGGAAAACTATTTCCGTATCAAAACATCGGCTCGGAATTCATGCCGCCGCTTTACGAAGGCGATCTCCTTTACATGCCGACGACGTTTCCCGGCATCTCGCCGACGAAAGCGCGCGAAATCCTGCAAGTCACCGACCGGCTCATCAAATCATTCCCTGAAGTCGCCGAAGTTTTCGGCAAGGCCGGCCGCGCCGAAACCGCCACCGATCCCGCACCGCTGGACATGATCGAAACCACCATCCGCCTCAAGCCAGAGTCGGAATGGCCCGCCGTGGACATCAAGGATGAGGACGGAAAAGTCATCGCTCACCGCAAACGCACGCCGGATGAACTGACCGACGCGATGAACGAAGTGGTGCAGATTCCCGGCCTGAATAACGCGTGGACGATGCCCATCCGCACGCGCATTGACATGCTTTCCACCGGCATCAAGACGCCGGTCGGCATCAAGATCGCGGGTCCGGATTTGGCCACGCTCGAGCGCATCGGCACCGAGGTTGAGGCGGTCGTTCGCAAAGTTCCCGGCACGACGAGCGTGTTCGCCGAGCGCGTGATGGGCGGGCGCTACATCGAATTTGAAATTGATCGCGACGCCATTGCGCGCTATGGCCTGACCGTTGGTGATGTGCAGGACGTATTGTCTGTGGCCCTCGGCGGGATGCCGCTGACCACGACCGTAGAAGGATTGCAGCGTTACACGATCAATTTGCGCTATGACCGCGATTTTCGCTCCGACCTGCGAGCCTTGCGCGAAGACATCGTCGTGCCCACGCCGACCGGCGCACAGATCCCGCTCGGCCAGCTGGCGACGGTGAAAGTCGTGGACGGCCCGATGAGCATCAAGAGCGAAGGCGCAGTGCCGAATGCGTGGGTCTATGTGGACATCCGCGGGGTGGACATCGGGACGTATGTACAGATGGCCATGCACGCCGTGAATGAGGCCGCGACAAAAGGCGAAATCAAACTGCCCCAAGGCTATAATCTCTTCTGGAGCGGCCAATACGAATACATGCTGCGCGCCCAGGAACGGCTGATGATCGTCGTGCCACTAACACTATTGCTCATCACGCTGATCATTTACCTGAACACGAAATCCGCCATCAAGACTGCCATCGTGATGCTAGCGGTGCCGTTCTCGCTGGTGGGCGCGTTCTGGGCGATTTACCTGTGCGACTATAATCTGAGTGTCGCCGTCTGGGTGGGCATCATCGCGCTCGCCGGCCTCGATGCCGAAACCGGCGTGGTGATGCTGCTTTACCTCGATCTCGCGTATGTTGATTGGAAAAAGCGCGGCGCGCTGAACACCACCGCTGATTTGCATGACGCGATTTACCATGGCGCGGTGAAACGCGTCCGCCCAAAAGCCATGACGGCGTGCGTCATCATCGCCGGCCTCGCACCAATCCTGTGGAGCCACGGCGCGGGTGCGGACGTGATGAAACGCATCGCCACGCCGATGGTCGGCGGCGTCATCACCTCGACCATCATGGAACTGGCGGTGTATCCGGCGATCTACTTTTTGTGGCGTTCGCGCGGAATACAGCAAACAACACCACATTGAGTCCCTTGCCAAAGAATCAAGGCGTGCTACCTTAGGCCGTTCGCATTAAGCTGGCGATTAACACCCACCGGCAAAACCAAGTAATTAACGAATTAACGACATGAATAAATTAATGATCCTAGCAGCAATTGCCGCCGTTGGAATTTGGATGACCTCCGGCTGTTCAACCTGCTGCAAAAAGGAAGGTGCCTGCACCAAAACCGCGTCGGTGACTTGCACGAATGCGCTGAGTGCGGACCTTAGCACCTGCGGTGGTGGCTGCACTAACCAGTTGAACGCTAACTTTTTAGCGTGTGGGGGCTGCACCAACAAACCGATTGCCGACTTCGTAGCGTGCGGCGGCTGCACCAATAAGCTGAGCGCCGATTTCCTTGCCTGCGGCGGGGGTTGCACCAACACGCTGACCAGCGCGAAAATCTGACTTCAGAATACTGAAGGACAACGCCGTGGCGGAATGATTCCGCCACGGCGGTTTTATTTTCTGGAACGGGCGCGATAATAATCTGAGTCTGCCCGCAGGCGCACATTCAGGCGCTCGCGGCCTTCCCGGCTCCAACTATGTGCCGGGTCGCTTCTGACAGAAGCGTTTGACGCGTAAAACTTTGCCGCCCAAGCCAAATCGGCCATGCCATACGATGGCGGCGGTTGGCGGAACCGCATAACAGGCTGCAAGAAGGAACGGATCAAGTCACTTGGTCTGACTGAACAGCATGAACACGCGCGGCCCGCGGAGAGTCTGTAGCTGAAAGCGCATTTCCTCCTCGGTTTCCGGTTTGGCCAGCCCGTCACAAAACCGGTCGTTGGCCGGCTGGCCATTCACCAACAGCATGTAGTGATGGGTGCAATTGCCGGGGAGGCCATGCAACGTGAGTTGCCAGATTTTGGAGATGCGGTCATATGGCATCGCCACCGGCTTCCAGCTGTTGAATGATCCTACCACCTCGACCGAGACGGGCATGGGATCCCCCGGCTTGGCCAACTGCCATTTGAAAACCTTGCTATAGGTGCCCGTGCGCTTGACGCTGTCGGGAGAATGATTTTTCCGGTGCGGCATAATTATCGGATTGCTATCAAAATTCCTGGGTAAAATTTTACACGCCCGGCTGTAAAGCGCAACTGGAGTAAATGAGATACAACCCGGATTCAGAGCAGCCGGGACTGATTCCCGGTCGCCGGTTTCAGACCCAGTTTTTGGTAGCTCAACGCGGTGGCGATCCGGCCTTGCGGGGTGCGGTTCAGGTAGCCTTCCATGATGAGATAGGGCTCATAAACTTCCTCGATCGTGTCCGGTTCCTCGCCCACGGCGACGGCGAGCGAGTTGACGCCGACGGGACCGCCGCCAAATTTCACAATGATGGCTTCGAGGATGCGCTTGTCCATTTCGTCGAGGCCGTTCTCGTCAATCTCCAGCATGGCCAGCGCCTGGTCGGCCACCGCCGCAGTGATGCGGCCGTCGTGCCGGACCTGCGCGTAATCCCGCACCCGGCGGAGCAAATTATTTGAGATGCGCGGCGTGCCCCGGCTCCTTCGGGCGATTTCATGCGCTCCAGCCGAATCAATTTCCACGTTGAGCAAATTTGCGGAGCGCAGAACAATCTTGTCCAAATCCGAGGTGACGTAGTAATCCAGTCGTTCGCGCATGCCGAAGCGCGTGAGCATCGGCGCGCTTAGCAGGCCACTGCGCGTCGTCGCCCCGATGAGCGTGAAACGCGGCAGGTTCAACCGCACGCTTCGTGCGTTCGGTCCTGAATCAATGATGATGTCCAATTTGAAATCCTCCATCGCGGGATAGAGATATTCCTCGATGGTTTTTTGCAGGCGATGGATTTCATCAATGAACAGAACGTCGCCTTCTTCCAGATTCGTGAGCAGGCCGGCAAGGTCGCTGGCTTTCTCAATCGTCGGGCCACTCGTCGCTTTGACATTTGCGCCCATGGCTTTCGCCAGAATGTTGGCGATGGTGGTTTTGCCCAAGCCGGGCGGACCGGAAAGCAGGATGTGGTCGAGCGCCTCGCCACGTTGCTGGGCGGCGGCGACGGAAATTTCCAGCCGCTCCTTCACCTTGGGCTGGCCGGTGAAATCGGAAAACAGCGACGGCCGCAGCGTCATTTCGAGCGCGGCATCAGGTTTGTTCAAGTTGGCAACCGGACGTTCAGACATCGTGGAAAGCTTGCGGCAGGATGCGGGCAGCGGCAAGCGCGAAGACACTACTTCCGCAGCCGCAGCGAGCCGCTGGAACTTAATTTGTGCTGGGTTTCAAGCCGACCTTGCGGCTGGAACAGCACCACGTTCATTTTCTCGAAGACATTTTTGCCGGAATACTTTCCGTCACGTTTCCACGTCAGCATGCCCTTAACATCGTTCCAGTGGAAAGTGGTGCGGCGAATTTGTTTCTTCTGGTAGTCGAAGGTATTGCCGTCGTCTTCCACGAGGGTGAAGGTGGCGTCCTGACCGGGATAAATTTGCAGTTCCAACGGGCCGCCGGGGAGTTCGCTGGTGTGCTGAACTACCGGCGCCAGCGGCAGGATGGAACCCGCCCGGACGTAAACCGGAATATCGTTCAAGCCGGCGTTGGTCTGAATCGTCCGTCCGCCGGTCAAAACGGTGCCGGTGCCAAAAGCGAACCAGTTCCCTGCCGGCAGGTAAACGTTGCGTTCATTTTCCGGGTGCAGCACGGGCGCCACGAGCAGCGCATCGCCCATCATCCATTCATCGGTCAAGTTGGCGACCAGCACATCCGTAGGAAATTCCATGACGAGGGGGCGCATCAACGGCAGGCCGGTTTCAAACGCTTCGTGGCCGAGGCTGTAGTAAAACGGGATCAGCCGATAGCGCAATTCCAGCGCGGCATGCAGGGCGTTGAGGGCGTTGGTGCCGAACAGCCACGGAAAATGCGGCTTGGACATGACGGACGAATGCGTGCGCATGATGGGAAAGAAAACTCCGGCCTGCATCCAGCGCGTCAGCATTTCGGGCGAGGGATTGTCATTAAAACCACCAATATCACAGGCGCTGTAGGGCATCCCGGCCAGACTCCAATTCAACAGACTCGCCGGCGTTTCGGCCAGAACGCTCCACTTCGCGTCAATATCGCCAGTCCACGCCGCCGCCCCCAGCCGCTGCACGCCGGGCGAGAAGGCGCGGTTCAATGTCCACAACCGCTGATTGGGCCGATATGCGGACCAAGCCGCCGCCTCGGTCTGATTCCAATAAAAATAAGTGGTATAGGAGGCTTCGCCTTCGTCGTTCCACCACCCGTCAATGCCGGCGGAAATCAGATTGGAGGATCGCTGATTATACCAGCGGCTCAGATCAGGATTCTGAAAATCGAGATTCCGCGACTCATAGCTTTGCAGGTTGGCCTGAAGATCCCACTTGTTCGAGCGGACCATTACCAGGGGGTCGCTCTGACCCAAGCGCGGCTTGCGGATGCCTACGAAGCGAACGCCTTGCTTTTTGTAGTCCTCAATTTGCTTGGCGGGTTCGGGAAACAGCTTTGAATTCCAGTCAAAATCAGGAAACACTTTGTTGCCCTGGGCCGGCACGCCGTAATCCGGGAAAAGCGTATACCATTCAAAATCGTAGATGAACGCATCCACCGGCAAATGCAATTCCTGAAAGCGCTTCAAGGTGTCTTCAATATAAGCGCGATCCTGCCAGCCCCAGCGGCTCTGCATATAACCAAAAGCCCACAGCGGCGGCACCGGAGCATAGCCGGTCAGGTGGCCCAGGGCTTTGGCGGCCTCCTTAAGATTGGCCGCCGGCATCAAATACAAATCCGCCTGGGAACCTGGAAAAATCCAAGTGACCGAATCGCCGCTCGTCGAAGCGCGCCAATAGGCGGGCTGGTTGTCGTCCGCCGTCACCGCCAGGGCGGCGTAGCCGGACGGGGCCCAATAATACGGCACCACGGCGATGCCGTTGGCCACTTTCGTCGTGACGTTGGACTGCACCAAACTGCTGACCCCGTTGCCGCAGCCATAGACCGCCACGGGGCGGCTTTTATCCCACCCCAGTTCAATTTTCAGATTTTGGGAATTGGTTTCCGCCGCAGTTCCCAAGCCGTGGAGCGGAATCAAGGTTTGGCCTTGGGGATTTTCCAGCGTCCATTCGCCCGATTGCGGATTGATCAACAATTGACCGGTGCGCGTCCCAAGGCCAACCAAACCGTCCTTTTGGATGAGATGCCAGGTTTCGACAGCCCCGGAATTGGTTTGGGCGAGAAACGAACTCGCCACGGCTTTCGGCGCCGCGCCGTTCGCCACGCTCAGACGAAAGGTTCCATCATTGACCGCCGCCAGTTCCGCGCGGGTTTTCCCGAGGCGGACCGTCAAGCCGGATGAATTCGTTTTCCAACTCGTCTGCGCAAAAGATGGGGTGGCCATCAAAGCCGCCGTGAAGGCAGTCACAATAACAGTGCATTTCATAATTGATCAAAAAATCGGTCGAGCTTGGAGCATAAGCAATTCAGATGCAAGTGCCGTCGCGCAATTTTAGCTCGTCAAACCCCACCGGACATTTCACAGTGTCCCCATGCCTGTCATCCGGCGCACCATCCAAGTCGCCTGGCAACTCCGTGTTTTCTTCACGGAAAATGTCTTTGCTCCCGAAAACTCCACGCTGTGCGATGCCCTGACGGAAGCGATGCCCCGCAAGGTATTTGTGGTTCTGGAAGATTCCCTGGCGCAGTCGTTGCCGGAACTGGAGCACCAGATTAACCACTATTTTGCCGTCCACGCGAAACCGTTGCCGCTCGTGCGCCCGCCGCTGTTCGTGGTGGGCGGCGAGGCGGCCAAAAATTCCCTCACCCTGGTCACCGACCTGCTCTCGCAATTGCACCGGCACCATATTGACCGTCATTCCTATCTTATCGCCATCGGCGGCGGCGCGCTGCTGGACGTGGCCGGATTTGTGGCCGCCACGCTGCACCGCGGCGTGCGGTTGGTGCGGATCCCCACCACCACCCTGAGCCAGGCTGACTCCGGCTTGGGGCTGAAAAACGGCCTCAACGCCTTCGGCCACAAAAATATCATCGGCACCTTCGCGCCGCCTTGCGCGGTCATCAACGATTTTCAACTGCTCGCCACCCTCCCGGCGCGTGACAAGCGGTGCGGTTATGCCGAAGCCGTCAAAATGGCCTGTGTGCGGGATGCCAACTTTTTCGCCGACATCGAACGCGATGCGAGCCAGCTCGTGGCCTTTGACCGCGTCGCCATGAAAAAAATCATCCACCGCTGCGCCGAATTGAACCTCGATTATCTGGCCGGCAACGGCGATCCCTTTGAAACCGGCCCCGTGCATCTGCTCGACTTCGGCCATTGGGCGGCGCATAAAATTGAGCAACTGTCCCGATTCCGGATCACCCATGGCGAAGCGGTGGCGATTGGCATCGCCATTGACGTGATTTATTCGCGCGAGGCCGGATTATTGAATGCCGGAACCGCCGGGCGCATCCTTACCCTGTTGGAACGGCTGGGATTCAACCTCTTCGCCGATGAACTGCTGAACACTGAGGCTCACCAACTTACGGTTTTGAGTGGTCTGGAGGAATATCGGGAACATCTGGGCGGTCAGCTCTCCCTGCCCCTGCTCCGCGATATTGGCCGCACGGTGACCGTGCATGATCTGGATCTGGTCATGGTCACCAAGGCGGTGCATGAACTGCATCAGCGCGCTGGCAAAGCGGGTTGACCGCCGGACAAACCCGCACAAAGCCCAGATGGCTGGTTGCCGCTCTGCTCCCCAATCGCTAGGATAGCCGCATGTCCGAAAGCTACCGGCTACTGCTCGACGCCACGATTCAGCACCTCGAAGGTTTGAAATCGCGCGGCGTGCGCCATGTGGCCGTCGCGCCGGCAACCCTTCGCGCCTTGAGCCAAGCCCCGCCCGCCGCTCCCAAGGCTCCTGCCACTAGCCTTCGCCCGCAATTTCAACCGGCGCCGCCCCTGGAGCTACGTGGCAGCCGACGGGAGGAGGCCCAAACTATTCCGCCCGCCGCCGCCAGACCATTCCAGCCAAGCAGTTCCAACCCCCTGCCGGCGGCGGTTCCCGAAAGTTTACCCGTGCTGCCACCGTTGAGGCCCGAGGCCAAAGCCGCCGCCTTTGGCGCGCTGCGCGAACGCGCGCTAGCCTGCGTCAAATGCCCGCACCTCGCCGCTGCCCGGAAAAACGTCGTGTTCGGCGTGGGGAATATGGACGCGCAACTCATGTTTGTGGGCGAAGCGCCGGGGGCGGATGAAGATGAACAGGGCGAACCGTTCGTGGGCAAAGCCGGTCAATTGCTCACAAAAATCATCCAAGCCACCGGCCTGCAACGCAGCGACGTTTATATTGCGAACATTTTGAAATGCCGGCCCGATACGCCCGGCCAAGCCGCTGGCAATCGCAAGCCCACGCCGGAGGAAATGCAGACGTGTATTCCGTTCCTGCATGAACAGATTGACCTGATCCGCCCCCAAGTCATCGTGGCGCTTGGCGCGACCGCGGTGGAAGGTCTGCTGGGCAAGACCGTGGGCATCACCAAACTCCGGGGCAACTGGCAAACCTATCGCGGCACGCCGCTCATGCCCACCTATCATCCCGCGTATCTGCTGCGCAACCAGGCCATGAGCGAGAAACGCCGCGTGTGGGAAGACATGCTGGCCGCCATGGAAAAGCTCGCCCTGCCCATCAGCGAGAAACAGCGGAATTTCTTTTTGAAGGCGTAGCCGGTGAAGTCTGCAAAGTGGCGCGATTCCAATTTTAGGTTGATTTTATCATTTCCTCAGGTTTGAGACGTTGGCTAGTCTGCCAGCCGGATGCAAATAAACCGGGTCATTAAAATGGGGATTGCCGTTGGAATCGTGCTCTGCCTGGCGATTCTCGGTTCAATTATTCATCACTTCCAACTCAAGGCGGCGGTCAACCGCTACAAGGCCGAACTCCAGGCCCAAGGCGAGCCGCTGGAACTGCGCCAGGTGCTGCCGCCGCCGGTGCCGGTGGAACTGAACCAGGCGGCGGATTACCAGCAAGCGGTGTCATTGCTGAGTTCCAACCAAAATGTGCTTTTCAGCAATCCACCACCGGTCATGCGCATGGTGGCACCGGGAAAAGCGCTGGTAGGTTGGCGCCAGCCCTGGCTCCTGGATGGACGCATGAGCAATTCCTGGGACGATGTCCAAGCTGCTTTGGCTGAGGATAAGCGCGCGTTGGCACTGCTCGGCAAACTTCCCCGCCAGCCCATTTTTGATTTTCAACTTAACTACACCAATTCGCCCGAAAAAATGCGGTTCCCGCACTTGGCGGTTTCCAAAAAAGCCGCGCTACGGTTAGGGGCGGATGCTCAATTTTCTCTGCATCAGGGCGATCCGGACTCGGCGGGTAAGGATATCCAAACGATGCTTTCCCTCGTGCAGGGACTCGCCCATGACCGGATCGTTATTACGGAACTGGTTCGGATAGCGCTGGCCCACATCACCACCGTCGCCACCTGGGAATATCTCCAAGCCACCAACCTGACCGATCCTCAGCTTGCGGCATTGCAAGTGGCCTGGATCGGCTTGGATTTCTCTCAAAGCACCAAGCAAGCCTTCCTGCTGGAGCGAGCCGGCAGTCCGGTCACGCTGGACGAATGGCGGAGTTCCAATCTGCCGCTGTTGGAGTATTTTGAAATCTGGGATAATTTAGGCCTTCCTAACCATGATGCTCGCCGGTTAACCGGTTGGGATCGGATAAAATTACACACTAAAATTTTTAGTTGGCGATATTGGTGGTCGTATAGCGATGAACTTACCGAACTCCAAGGCTATCAGGTATTTCTGCAATCGCTGCGGCAGGCGGAAACCAATGCGGCCTTGCTTCCGCTTTGGCAAAAACAGAACCTCGAATTGGCCAAACTAGTTCCCACGAGTACCCCAGTTTTCACCTTCGCAAGGCCCGAGAAGGTAAATTTTCACCAAATCCTCGCCTCGGAATTGCCGCCCATGGGCCGGTGTTTTGCCAAGGTCATGTCGGCGGAAACGGCCAAGCAAATAACCCTCACCGCCATCGCCCTAAAGCGTTGCCAACTCCGCCACGGCGATTATCCCGATACCTTGGCTGGTTTGGTGCCGGAATTTCTCGCCGCCGTGCCCCGCGATCCATTGGATGGCCAACCGCTGCGCTATCGGCGCAACGCTAACGGCACTTTCACGTTGTATTCCATTGGCGAAAACGGCGTGGACGACGGCGGCAACCCAACCTTGAAACCCGGCGCATCCGCAGCCAGTCTGGCTTGGCAGCATGCCGACGCGCTGGACTGGGTCTGGCCGCAGCCCGCAACGGCGGCGGAGGTGGAAAATTATTACGCCCGCCAGTCAAAGTAATTGCGCTGCGCGGGTTTTCGGCTATAACCAGCGCCGTCATGCACCAGATCATCCAGAGTTTGAACGATTGGTATTCGCACGCGCTGCAATCCGGCGGTTATGCCCTCGTGGCGCTGATGATGGCGGTGGAAAGTTCGGTGTTCCCGCTGCCCAGCGAAATTGTCATTCCGCCGGCGGCGCACCTGGCTTACACGGGGCAGATTCCGCTGTCGCTCTGGGGCATTGTGCTGGCGGGCACGCTCGGTTCCTGGCTGGGGGCCACGGCGATGTATTGGGCCGCCCGGTTGGCCGGCCGGCCGCTGGTGCTGAAGTTCGGCAAATACTTTTTCATCTCGGCGGACAAGGTGGCCGGGGCGGAGCGCTGGGCGGCGCATTACGGGGCGATGGGGATTTTTGTTTCGCGCCTGCTGCCGGTGGTGCGCCATCTCATCGGCATTCCCGCCGGGATTGTGCGGATGAACTACTGGATTTTTTCCCTCTACACCCTATTCGGCTCGGCCATCTGGTGCGGCGTCCTGTGCTGGCTGGGGGTGAAGATGGGCCAGGATGAAGCCTTGATGAAGGGCGAGTATCATCGCCTCACGCTCTGGCTGGTCGGCGCAATGGTGGCGCTGGGCGGCCTTTACTATTTCTTCGTCCACCGGCACATGGCTGCGAGTCCAAAGTCCAACGCCTCAAGTTCCAAGGCGGACTAACCGGGCATGCGCCCGGGCGGCGGACTTACTTCACAAATTCAATACTGTAAGGATATTTGAAATCCTCGCCGTTGTTGGCCTTGATGCCGGCGATGATGGCAAAAATCAAGCTGGCCAGCCCCGCCGCCATCGCCGCAAAGAACAGCACAAATCCGATGCAGATGAAGGACAAAATAAAGCCGGCCGCAATCAATACAATCACGGCAATCAGCACGGTGAGCTGAAAATTCAGCGCTGCCTTGCCGTGGACATCCACGGACGGAAATTCATTCTTCTTGATCTGCCAGACCAGCAGCGGGCCCAGGATGTTGCCAAATGGAATGCCAATAAACGCCGCCAGCGCGCTCAAATGGCAAAGCATGTTCCAAGTGCGCGCCTGACTTTCGGGATTGGGCGGCGGGCGGACGGGGACAGCGGGGGGCGGATTGATCGGGGGCGGCGGCGCAATGGGCGGCGGCGCAGGATTTTGGCTATCTGACACAGGGGTCCCTTTCGTTGGTTCGGCGATTGAATACGCTGATTCCATTTCCGACGCAATCTCAATCACACGCAGTTTTAGGGGGCAATGCGGTCATTGCTAATATCTCGAAAGTATGGAAACAGGCCATTGTGCGGGTGGCCTAGCGCCGGAGTCGCCGTTTCCTGTTCCATAGTCACCTCCGGCCCGCCGTCGGAGACATGCCCCAGTTTGAGGTTAATCGGTGGCGGGCGTTGCGGGGCGAGGGGCTACACGGCTTCGAGGGCGGCCAGTTCCGTCGCCGCCGCTTCCCATTCGGCGGTGACTTCCGGCAAGCGGTCGGAAACGTGCACCAGTTCGCGATTGATCTGGGTCGCGCGGCCGCCGGAATGATACGTCTCGGGCTTTTCGAGTTCCGCCGCCAGATCGCGTTCCTGGCCTTCGAGGTTGGCAATTTCCTTTTCCAGCGCGGCAAGGCGCTTCTGAAGCTCCGACTTCTTCCGCGCCGCCGCCTGGCGCTGCTCGGCTTCCAAGCGCTTCTGCTCCTTACGTTCCCCGGGCGGCACGGCTGGCTTATTGGACAATGAATCCCTGGTAAAGCTTGAACTGGTCAACGCCGCGCGCGCCGACTGCGCCGTCTTGTCCAAATAATACTGATAGCCGCCGCCAAAATGGCGGAGCTGGCCGGCCTCCACGCGCACGACGTGCGTGGCCAGGGCGCGGATGAAATGGACATCATGGCTGATGAAAACCAGCGTGCCCTGATATTGCTTCAAAGCTACAATAAGCGCGTCCACGCTCGCCAAATCCAAGTGCGTCGTCGGCTCGTCCATCAGCAGCAGGTTCGGCGGATCGAGCAGCAGCTTCACCAGCGCGAGCCGGCTTTTTTCGCCGCCGCTCAGCACGCTGACGGGTTTGTAAATGTCGTCGCCGCGGAAGAGAAAACTGCCCAGCACCGTGCGGATGGCCTGCTCGGTGATGCGCTGCGGCGTGTCCAGCGCCTCCTGAAATACCGTGTGCCGGGGATTCAACATCGCCGCGCGATGCTGCGCGAAATAGCCATGCTTCGCGTTGTGGCCGAGCTTGCGTTCGCCGGATTTTGGCGGCAAAACTTCCGCGAGCAATTTCAGCAACGTGGATTTGCCGGCACCATTCGGCCCGACCAGGACGATGCGCTGGTCGCGTTCCACTTCCAGGTCAATGCCGTCGTAAATGAGTTTGTCACCGTAGCCGAATTTGATTTTTTCCAGCGTGATGACCCGCTGACCGCTGCGCTGCGGCTGCGGAAAGCGAAAACCCATCGTCGCGTCCGGGCCGTCCGGAAGCGGCACCATGTCTTCCTTGATGCGCTCAATCTGCTTGCGCTTGCTCTGCGCCTGCGAGGCCTTGCTGGCTTTTGCCCCAAAGCGGTCGGCGAATAATTGCAGCCGGTCAATGTCGCGCTGCTGCGCCTTGGCCGTGGCGATCAAGGTCGCCTCCATCGCCGCGCGCTGCACCAGATACTCGTCATAATTGCCCGTGTAACGCATAATGCGCGACGAGCGCAACTCCGCGATGTGCGAGCAGAGATTGTTCAGAAACTCGCGGTCATGGGAAATCAGCAGAATCGCGCCCGGATAATATTTCAGATAATCCTGAAACCAGATGAGTGTTTCGAGGTCGAGATGGTTTGTCGGCTCATCGAGCATCAACAGGTCCGGCTCTTCCGCGAGTAGGCGCGCCAGGTGCGCGCGCATGATCCAGCCGCCGGACATTTCCTTGGCCGGGCGGTCGTGATCGGTTTGCTTGAAACCCAGGCTCGCGAGAATCTGCTTCACCTTGGCGATGAACTGGCCGTCGTGCTCGTGCTGGTGCGGCACGGCGACTTCCATCACGGTTTCATT
>CAIMLG010000229.1 GCA_903842235.1 uncultured Verrucomicrobia subdivision 3 bacterium | reverse complement strand
TCATCCAGCTGATAATTGCATGACCTGCTTCGTGATAGGCAACAATCTGCTTCTCTCGCGGATTGATAACCTTGTTCTTTTTTTCAAGTCCCTCCGAAATCTCATCCGCAACATCGCGATGTGCTTTGACAACACGCTCGGCGCGGCCAATGAGCGGCGACATTCAAAGACGATTTAACGGCAGGTTTTATTTTTGTGTTAAGGACGAGAAACAATGAACAATCCTGTTGACCAAAAATGTGTTGACCAGGTCGCTTCATTTGTTGAGGCGTGCGCAGAGCTGAAAAAAGAACCTTTCTTTGGAAAAGATGAAAAATTAGGTTTCCGAAGTTCAGGAAATCGCTGGACATTTACTTTTGGAGACCGCTTTCATTTTCGGTCAGCATTGATTTCATTTCGACGGCTTTGGATGCCAACTGAACCATCGAACTGGGAAGAAGTTGTAGGAATCCTGAAACATCCAGATTTGCCAAAGGGGACAACTTTATCTGCTGTATATCACGAAAATAATATCCGTGCTGTGATAAGTCGTGAAGCGCAATGGTTGAATCTTAAAATGCCAAGCAATCGAATTATCGATTTGTGGCTCAACACCGTATTTGCACATGGTGGCTTGGAGGGGAAAAACAAGCGTAGCGATTTCGAAGCAATAGTAGATCAATATGGTCACGCCACTTTTGAATTCTGCTTTCGGTCGCTTGTTCGCGAAATCGGTCTTGAATTTCTAAACCTCAGTAGCATGGCCGCGAAGCCGGCCTTGGACTTTTACAGTCAGAATGCGGATTTATCTCCATCTTTCCGAATTGGGGCAGCTTTTGGCGAGAAGCGAAAAGAACAAACCAAAGAAGGGCATCTGGTCATCAGAGAAGGTTCGTCTGAGTTTTTCTCTGAAGAAACTCTGGAGGAGAAATTTAACCGCATCTTGGAAAGATACGAAAACAGGGAGATTCAATTTGTTTTCAAAAACTTGGATGTGAGTGTAAACGAATTGCTTTGCGTAACGCTCAACAATGTTTCATTGGCACAACTTTTAGCCGCACTTGATGGGCGGCTTGAAATAAAGACACTGAAGTTTGGTGAAATAAAACCAGCAGACGGATTTCGTGCTGGATGGGCCATTAATCGTTCACCGATAAATGTGTTGGATGATTGTGTTGTGATTACGGATGAAGAGGGCGTAAATGTTTTGGATGTTGCTCTCGGAAAATTTCGACAACAGCTCCTAAAACCATGAAATCCGTCGCTATCATCGGCGCTGGCATCACGGGGTTGACCGCTGCGTTTTATCTGAAACGCGCCGGTTTAGCTGTGACGGTGTTTGAGGCGGGCAACCGTGCCGGCGGCGTCATCCAATCCCTCCGCAAGGATGGCTTTCTCGCTGAGTTCGGGCCGAATACCATTCTCGAAACCTCGCCCAAAATAGCCCAACTGGTTCGCGATGCCGGCCTCGAATCGCGCAAGCTCGCCACCGATCCGAAAGCCGAGGCGCGCTTCGTGGTGCGCTACGGCCGGCCGATTGAGATGCCCGGCAAGCCGTTGGGATTTATCACCACGCCGCTGTTCACCGCCAAGGCCAAGTTCGCGGTGTTACGGGAGCCATTCATCAAACCCCGCCGCGACGGCGCGGAGGAAAGCATCGGGCAATTCGTCGTGCGCCGGTTCAATCAGGAATTTCTCGATCACGCGATTGATGCGCTGGTGGCGGGCATTTACGCGGGCGATCCAAACAAGCTTTCCCTGCCGCACGCGTTTCCCAAGCTCAAGGCGCTGGAAGACAATTACGGCTCGATGATCAAGGGGCAGATTTTCGGCGCGCGCGACCGCAAGAAATCCGGCGAAGTCGCCAAAGACCGCGCGGCGAAGTTTTCGTTTGATGAGGGGTTGCAAGTGCTGCCGGACACGCTGGCGGCGCTGCTGGGCGATTCGCTCATACTGAATGCTCAGGTGATGAAGCTTACGCAAATCGCCAACGCCTGGCGTGTGTCGACGGCGCTAGGGGAGGCGGAATTTAGCGCCGTGATTTATTGCGGCACGGCGTATCGGCTGGCGCAGCTTAATCTGGAAACCGATTCGCCGGTCAACCTTTCGGCGTTTTCCGAAATCAGCTATCCGCCGGTGGCAGCGGTGGTGCTGGGTTTCCGCCGCGAGGATGTCGTCCATCCCAGCCAAGGTTTTGGGATGCTGATTCCCAAGATTGAGGGTTTCAAGATTCTCGGCACAATTTTCTCCTCGGCTTTGTTCCCGGGTCGCGCCCCCGCTGGACACCTGACGCTGACGAGCTACATCGGCGGGGCGCGGTATCCCGAACTGGGTTTGCTGCCGCCGGAACAATTGGTCGAGGCGACGATGGCGGATTTGCGCGTGTTGCTGGGTGTGAAAGGCCAACCGGTGTTTACACACACGAAGAACTGGCCGCAGGCAATTCCGCAATACAACGTCGGCTACGGCAAATATCGCCAGCAGTTGAATGATATTGAAGCTACCGCGCCGAATCTGTTTTTCGCCGGTCACTACCGCGACGGCGTTTCGCTGGGTGACTCGATTGTTTCGGGCGTGAACATCGCCGAGCGCGTTGGTAAAATCTTTTGAACATGAGCAAAGCAATCCTTTTGGTCAATCTCGGCTCGCCGGACTCTCCGTCGGTGCCGGATGTCCGTCGTTATTTGAACGAGTTTCTGATGGACGGGCGCGTGATTGATGTGGCCTGGCCGATCCGCCGCTTGCTTGTGGGCCTGATTCTGATCCGCCGCCCGAAGGAGTCGGCGCATGCTTACGAAAAGATTTGGACCAAGGAAGGCTCGCCGCTGGTCGTCACTAGCCGGCACGTTCAGGAACTTTTGCAGAAGCGCGTCAGCGTGCCGGTGGAACTGGCGATGCGGTATCAAAATCCGTCCATTGAATCCGCCATAAAAGAACTGGCGGCGAAAGGCGTCACGGAGGTTTTGCTGATTCCGCTGTTTCCGCATTACGCCATGTCAAGCTACGAAACGGCGGTGGTGCGCGTGCAGGAAGTCGCCGCTCAACTGGCGCCGACAATGAAACTGACGGTGCAGCCGCCGTATTACAATCATCCCGATTACATTGCGGCGCTGGCGGCGAGCGCGGCGGAGTATCTGAAAAAAGATTACGATCATCTGCTCTTCAGCTTTCACGGCATTCCCGAGCGGCACATCAAGAAATCCGACTCCACCGGCGGCCATTGCCTGGCCACGCCCAATTGCTGCGAGACGCCCAGCCCGGCGCTCGCCACGTGTTATCGGGCGCAATGCTTCAAGACCGCCGCCTTGTTCGTGGAAAAATCCGGCGTGCCGGCGGGCAAATGGTCCGTTTCCTTCCAATCGCGGCTGGGCAAAGACCCGTGGCTGAAACCTTACACCGACTTCGAACTGCCGCGCCTCGCGAACGAAGGCAAGAAGCGGATGCTCGTCATCTGTCCGGCGTTCGTGTCCGATTGCCTGGAGACGATTGAGGAAATCGGCCTGCGCGGCTGCGAACAATTCATCGCCGGCAACGGCCAGGAATTCACGCGGATTCCCTGCATGAACGAGCATCCCGCCTGGATTGAAGCGCTGGAAAATATGACCGCGCGTTTTCTGGAAAAATAATTAACCGAGTGGATTACTCGCGAAGGCATATTCCGCAACCGACTGGCCGCCAATCAGATGCTCCTGAATGATCCGTTCCAGAACTTCCGGCGTGCAGGAGTGATACCAGACGCCCTCGGGGTAGACGACCGCAATCGGCCCCCGGGCGCAAACCCGAAGGCAGTTAGCCTTGGTGCGATAAACCACCGGCTTGGGCCCGACGAGCTTTAATTCCTTCAGCCGCCGCTTCAAATAATCCCACGCCGCGAGGCTGGCTTCGCGAGAACAGCATTTCGGCTCGGTCGCGTCCGCGCAGAGGAAGATGTGCCGGCGAAATTTGTCGAGGCCGAGCGCCTCGACGGCGGACTGGAGTTCGTCTTTCAACATTCTGGAACATGCCACAGCAACTCCGCGGCACAGAGCAAAAAGTTAATGGAAGATCGTCAGGCCAATCACGCCGCTCACCGCAACCAAGGCCCCGGCAAAAGAGCGCAGGCCGATCTTTTCGCCCTCCACAATCCGCGTCAACGGCAGCAGCACCAGCGGCGTGGTGGCGATGACGGCGGTGACAACGGCCGCGTTGGTGGTGGCGAGCGCCCATTGCATGCAGGTTACGCCGAGGGTCTGCCCGGCCAGGGCATTAGCCAGCAACCACGGCCAGAGACGCCCCCATTTTTCACGGGATACTTGCAAGGTGGTTTCCGCAAAAGCCGGGCCGTGCGCCTGAGCGGAACGCCATTTGAGCACGAGCAGAAAAAGGGTGGGAACGAGGATGCCCCCCAGCACGCGCTGGTAACCGGTGGTGCCGGCATCCACCGACAAACCCGCAGCCAAAATTACCGCATAGCCTTTGCGGATCACCACGACTCCCAACGCCCCGCCCAGCGCAGCAAAAACAGCCGCCGTGAGGCCAATTTTCCAGTCGCGCGCCGAAATTTTGAGGTGATCTCCGGGGGCCAGTGCCAGCGCCACCCCGGCAAGGATAACCGCGATCGAAAGGATTTCCGGCAGATTCAATTTATTACCGAGCCAGCACCATTCGATCAACGCAGCGATGGGGGCAGTGAGACATTGGCAGAGCAAAACCGTGCGCCGGCTGCCGAGGCGGGGCAAGGCTTGGAAATAGGCGGAGTCGCCCAGGCCAATGCCAAACAGGCCGCTTAACATGAACCATTCCGGGGCGCCGGCGAAGCCGCTGCCGAAAGTCCAGGCCCAGAGAGTGAGAAAAATGGTGGCGAGCGTGATGCGCCAGAAATTAGCCTCCAAACCGCCGATTTGCCGCGCGGTGCGGTAACCGCAAACGGTGGAGATGGCGAAAAGAATGGTGGTAGCCAGCGCGGCGAGCATCAGAGTTGATCGTAATACTCATCCGATCCAACCTCCGCCGACTTGCTTTCAACCTGAAGGCCTTTTTCCTTGAGGATCTTCTCTATGTCAGGCGAAATCCAGCGTCCGGCCCCCGCCTTTTTTTTGACGGGTTTGACGCGATAGCGGCCCATGGCATCAACTTCAATAATCCCCCGCTCTTTCATGATAATCAAAACCGGCTTGCCCCACTCCGGGTCCTCGTGAAAACGCTTTTTACTACCGGCCCGCCGGCAAATTTCCCGAAGCCCGACGTAGTCTTTCCCCCAGGTTTTGAGGTAATTGAAAATTTCTCGCTCATCCGCATCCATAATGGAATTATGCCAAAAACTCCCCGCCGCGTCGAGCCTTTAACAAAACCTGTTGGTTCTGCCGTTGCCAACTCGCCGTCTTCAATCTAGGATTTCAGCTCGTTTCATGTCCGAATACAAAGTCCAGTTTGAGGTCTTCGAAGGCCCGCTAGACCTCCTTCTTTATCTCATCAAGAAGGAGGAGGTGGACATCTACGAGGTCAACCTCACCAAGCTCGCCACGCAGTTCATCGAATACGTGGAGTTGATGCGGCAGTTTGACCTCGAAGTCGCCGGTGAATTTCTCGTGATGGCCTCCACGCTCATGTATATCAAGAGCCGTGAGCTGCTGCCCGTGGACCAGCAGGTGGTCGTCGAGGCTGAAGATGAGGGCGATGATCCGCGTTTCGAACTCATCCGCCAACTCGTCGAGTACAAAAAATTCAAGGACG
The DNA here is from genome assembly GCA_903842235.1 of uncultured Verrucomicrobia subdivision 3 bacterium. Lineage (GTDB taxonomy): Bacteria > Verrucomicrobiota > Verrucomicrobiia > Limisphaerales > UBA11358 > UBA11358. The sequence goes on along the minus strand of CAIMLG010000229.1, from coordinate 10,779 downwards.
CCGCCGCGCAGTTGCAAGTGCTTGAAGAAAAACAGGAGAACATCTATCCGCGCGTGCCGGGCAAAATTGAATTCCAAGCCGAGGAAGAAACCTCCAAGAAGCCGGAGGTCGGCATCTTCGATCTGTTGAATGCCGTTAACGGCATTCTCCGCCGTTTTGCCGCCAAGGAAGCGTCCGCGCGCGCAATTTACGAGGACAAGTGGACCGTCAGTGAAAAGATTGAATACGTCCGCAACCTCATCACCGAACGCACCTCGGTGAAATTCTCCGAGCTGTTTGAAAAAGCCGCGAACCGCGCGGAAATCGTCTGCACCTTCCTGGCGTTGCTGGAACTGATCCGCATGAAACAGCTCGCCTGCTGGCAGCCGGAGCCGTTTGCGGAAATCGAAATCAGTAAAGCCGTCGCCCCTGAAATGGCCACGGAACCCCTTGCTCCATCAATGGAAGCGGCAACTCCGACCGAAGATAAAGCCGCCGTCCCCACCCCAGAACCGTCCGCCCCCGAGGGAGAAGAAGTCGAATCCAATGAAGATGCGGAAGATGAATTTGATGACGACGAAGATGATGAGGCGGATGACGAGGACAGCGAGGATGACGAGGACGAGGAGAATGAATCTGACGAAGCCGAGCCAAAACCAAAATAAATATTAAGATGGAACCGAAATTCATTCTCGAGTCGCTGTTATTCTCGGCGCAACGCCCGATGAACGTGAAGGAGCTCCGCGAAATTTTTGCGACCGCCGCCACTGCCGAGGACGCGGACGAAGCCGCCAAACCATTCAAAAAAATCAAAGAGGACGATCTGACGGTCGTGCTGGAAGAACTCGCCCGGGAGCACGAAGCTGCGGGTCGCAGCTATCGGCTAGTGTGTGTTGCCGGGGCGTGGCAGTTCGTCACGCAGCCGGAATTTTCGCCGTGGCTCAGGGCGCTGGTTGGTGTGAAGAACCGTCCTTCGCGTCTTTCCCAAGCGGCGCTGGAGACGCTCGCCATCATCGCGTATCGCCAGCCCGTGACGCGGGCGGAAGTCGAGCAGGTGCGCGGCGTAAACATCGATGGCACCATGCAGACACTGCTCGAACGCGGCCTCGTCGAGCAGAGCGGACGCGCGGAAGTTATTGGCCGGCCAGCGCTTTACAACACCACGCCGTTGTTTCTGGAATACTTTGGCTTGCGTGGCCTAGAAGATCTGCCGGCGGCGGATGAGTTGCGGAGAATTCCGGTAGAACGCCCGCCCGCGCCCATCACGGCGGATGCCGGACTGGCCACGGTACCGCCGGAACAGCTTCAACTCGGGGAAGCCGGCGAAACGCCCGTCCAAGACCCGGGAAACAGCCCGCCGCCAGAAGCGTCCAGCGCCACGAACTGACCCGGACGGCGGCATTCGATTGCCCACTTTTGGTGGGCCGTGGGAGGCCCGAATTCCCAAATGGAAGGAGCGCGTATATCTGAGCAGCTTCCCAGCCCATTTACGCCTGAAAAAGCGGCTGTTTAGGATATTACCGGACCGCCGCCTGCGCCTCCTCATAAACCTTCCCCTAACCTTACCGTTGGCGCCAAACGCCAAAAACGCGATGGTTTTGCCAAATTAAGTCCAGATTAAATGTGAAGTCTTTGTTATTTAACTATATAATATTTTAAGTTTATCAAGCAAACATGAACACATCCCAGAAATCCCTCAACGCTGGCCGCGCCCTGCCGAAGCAAGGCATCGAATGGTTGCACAACCCCATTTTCAACAAAGGCACCGCCTTTACCGATGCGGAACGCGACAAACTCGGCCTCCGCGGCCTGCTTCCCCCGCACGTCCAGAGCATGGAAGATCAAGTGCAGCGCGTGATGAACAATTTCCGCAATAAAACCAGCGACCTCGAACGCTATATCCAGATCGTCGGCCTGCAGGACCGCAATGAGACGCTGTTTTACCGCGTGGTCATGGATAACTTGGAAGAAATGATGCCGATCATCTATACGCCGACCGTGGGCAAGGCGTGCCAGGAATTCGGCCACATCTTCCGTCGTTCCCGCGGCCTTTATGTTTCAAAGCATGATCGCGGCAACATCCGGAAAGTTTTGGAAAACTGGCCCACGCGCGACGTGAAGGTCATCGTCGTCACCGACGGCGAACGCATCCTCGGTCTCGGCGACTTGGGCGCCTCCGGCATGGGCATTCCGATTGGCAAACTCTCGCTTTACACCGCCTGCGCTGGCATCCACCCAACGCAGTGCCTGCCCATTACCATTGACATGGGCACAAACAACGAAACCTTTCTCAAAGATCCGCTCTACATCGGTCTGCGCGAAAAACGCATCAGCGGCGATGCTTTTGATGCGGTTATGGAAGAATTCGTTGCGGCCGTTAAAGTGGTGTTCCCGGGCGTGCTGCTCCAGTTTGAAGATTTTGGCAACGGCAACGCGTTCCGCATGCTCGAAACCTATCGCGACCAGCTCTGCACCTTCAACGACGATATCCAAGGCACCGGTTCCGTGGCGCTAGCGGGCGTGCTCTCGGCGCTCCGCCTGACGGGCGGTAAAATGTGCGATCATCGCGTGCTGATGTCAGGCGCGGGCGAAGCCGGCATGGGCATCGCGGATAATATTTGTGCCGTCTTGATGGAAGAGGGCTTGCCCCTGGCCGAGGCGCGCAAGCGCATTTGGTTCGTGGATTCCAAGGGCTTGATCGTCAAGAGCCGTGAAGGCTTGGTGGAACACAAACGCCACTACGCGCACGATCACGCGCCCTGCGCCGACTTGCTGTCCGCCATCAAGGCCATCAAACCCACCATGCTCGTGGGAGTTTCGGGCCAACCGCGCACGTTCACCAAGGAAATCGTGAAGTTCGTGGCCAGCTACAACAATCGCCCGGTGATTTTTGCGCTGTCGAACCCGACTTCCAAGGCCGAATGCACCGCCGAAGAAGCCTACACTTGGACTGATGGTCGCGGCATTTTCGCCAGCGGCAGTCCGTTTGCCCCCGTCACCTACCAGGGCAAAACGCACGTGCCTGGTCAGGGCAACAACGCCTACATCTTTCCCGGCGTTGGACTCGGCGTGGTGGCCACCGGCGCCACCCGGGTGACCGATGCCATGTTTGTTACCGCCGCCAAGGCGCTGGCCGGGCTCCTACGCGAGGAAGAACTGGCCGAAGGCCGCATTTACCCCTCCCTCAAGCGCATCCATGAGGTTTCCCTTAAAATCGCCGTAGCCGTGGCCGAGGAGGCCTACAAGAGCCAACTGGCCACAGTGGCGCGTCCGGCGGATCTGACTGAGTTCATCCGGGGGCACATGTTCAAGCCGGAATATCCCAGCTACGCGTAACTGGAAAAAACACCGGCGGATTCGTCCGCGATCAAAGGAACGCAGCGGGACCAATCTAGGTCCCGCCGCATTATTTTGGGGCAGTTAAAGTTGGAATTTTGCCCAAGGTGGTGCGGGGCGCCACGCCCTCACCCCGAAGCGCTTCTGCCCGCCAGCGGTGCAAGCTCAGTCTGCTTTTGAAAGCACCGTGACATCCACCAGTTCGCCCGAGCGGATGCTGAGGTTTCCCGGGAGACTGATATTCACCGGCAGGCCCTGCTGGGTAGCGGTAAATTGAGATGCCCCGCCCAAAACTGCCGGCAAGGGCTCCAGTTGAACCCCAACCCCCAGAATTTCAGCGGCAACGGTAACCCGATGTCGGCCCCGGGTCTGGAGCTTCACCCGGTCGCCGGCGGCTGGTTCAATGGCAAACGGCGGGCGCAGGTAGCCAACAATTCGCGCGGGCTTGGCGGAGGCAATGGAAACAATCGGTTGGCCCGCCACCACGGCTTCGCCGGAGCCGCAAAAAATCATGGTTACCACGCCATCCATCGGCGACTGGAGCGGGATGGGGCTTAACTCCGCCTCAGTCAGGCGCAGTTTGGCATCCTGCACAGCCACAGCGGCGCGCATGGGTTCATCGGAAATTTGGGATATATCCGCGGTGCCGGTGGGCTGCATGCTGGCAAAACTGTTTTCCCCGTCCGCGACCAGCTTGGTGAGTTCCTCCGCCTGTTGTTGCAGCGCGCCGTAATTGGCCTTGGCAATATCCAAGTCGCTTTGGGACACCAGCTTGTTTTTGAACAATTCCTCCGAGCGGTGGCATTCAGCCTCGGCCAGTTGCAAGTTGACCTTCACGCTGGCGAGTTCGGCGCGCTGCCGCATCCAGTCCAAACGCAGTTGGGCGTAGTTCACGGCATTGCGCTGTTGCGTGACGATGGGATTCATGTTGGCGCGCAACAAGTCGAGTTCCGCGCGAATAACCGTGAGCGTGGATTCCACCATTTTAGGGTCGGCCACGATGATGTGGCCGATGATTTCACCCGCTCTAACGGCTTGAAAGCGGCTGACCGTCAAGCCGGCGAGCACTCCCGGCTTCGGGCTGCTGACCGAGCCTAACTGCGGTTCCACCAAGCCGACCATCGTGGGTGCGGCCACATGGGAATTCCACAAAACGGCAATTAGGAGGATGGCACTCCCCACCGTCGCGGCTGGCACCACGCGGTGCCGGACCGCCAGCCAGCGCTGGCGGGAGGGAATCGGGATGGGCGCCGGTTTGTCTTTCATCATAATTCAGATTCATCTTCAGCTTGCAGGCTGGTAACCCGGGCTACGCCGTTAAAAGCCTTCACTTCGGCCACCATGTCATGGCTGCGGGCCGGATCGCGGAGCAGCACCCGGTAGGAAAGATCCATGCCGGTAAAACTTTCGCTGGAGCGCTGGCTGGCGCACTGGACGGTGCGGCTGTGGCGCTGCAGCAACTGGAGCAATTCCGACAGTTCCGAGGCCGGTCGCGCCCATTGGATGTTCAAGATGACGTCGTAGCGGTGCCGGGTGCCAAAACCGGTATAGCGCAAATAGACCATGATGCCCGCCATGGCCAGGCACCCCAGAATGGCCGAACTGAATTTCAACGTGCCGCAGCCCAAACCCACCACGATCACGGATAACACATACGCGGTATCCAACGGGTCGCGGAGCGTGCTGCGGAAGCGCACCATGGCAAAGATCGCCATCAATCCAAAAGCGAGCACCAGGTTGTTGGCCAGAATCATCATCACGAGGGTGACGATGACCGGCATGAGAATCAGCGTGTTGACATAGGTGCGCGAATAGGAAAGCCCGGTGTGAGTGACCATATACGTCCAAGCCATGACATGGCCGCACACAAAAGCCAACAGCGTCGCAATGGTTGCTGCGACAAAATCCGTCGGGGCCGTGCCGTAATCGCCGTTAAAAAACCAGTCACTCATAAAAGTTGATAAGCCAGGGCGGCGGAGTCCGCCAAAAACAAGGTGCCGCCACTATTTTTCACCACGGAATCTACCGCGCGGTCCCGAATGGGATTTCGGCGGGTGAAATGATGTTCGCCCAGCAGCGCCACACCGCCGGAGTATTTCGCGGCGGCATATTGCCGGAGGCCAAAGCATTGCACCAGTTCCTTCATCCAGTTGGGAAACCGATTGGTAAATTTAACCTCCATGATCACGACGTCCGGATAAATCCGGGTCGACTGTGTCATGGGCACCACCGCGTTCCTATTAAAATATGGCTCAATGCGGATGTTACGGTCGAATGTAACCCGGACTGAATTGTTGTCCGGGCTGACCCAGGCTTCGCGCAGGTAGTTGTTGTGGGCCTTGGGATGAGCATTGAACTGAAGCATCAGTTGGTTGAACCGCATCAAGGCCCCCAAATGCCGGGGCTCCTGGGTAAACAAGTGTTCGGGATCCGGCAATTGGCCGGCCAGCAGCAATGGCACGGCTTCGCGCCGGACGGGGCAGCGGCGTTTCAGGATGCAATTGTCCACCCGGCCCTTGATTTCAAAAAACACCGGGGCGTTCGGCTGGTCGGAGTAGTAGCGCAGCCGAATTTTAAACCGGTTTTTATCACCATTTTGCGTCGCGTGATGGGTGTGTAAATTATCCGTATCGAGATACAGGCTGTGAACTTGATAGGATAAATTGGGCTGCCCGCACCCATAATCATCCAGTTCTAGGTAATTGCCCAAAAAGTCCCGCACCGCCAGCGTCCGGGATTCCGGAATCAAATATTTCAGTTCAAATCGCTGCTGCTGGATGTGATGATCTTGTGGCATGCGGCAGAATTTAATTTCCGGAAATCATGCGTTGAAACCGGATGCGCCGAACAAAACCATAATCACTCTCACAAACTAGAATGTTGCCAGCCGCATCCAAGGTGACGCTGCGGCCCTCGCCGATTTTTGGCAGGGCCGGCGCGTAAAAATACTGGCCGTCGCCCGCGTGCATCGAATCGTTTCCCCCCACGCCGTTCAGGAGCAGCCGCGCCGTGTTGGCGGCGTCCACATACCATAGTTGGGCTCCGTCATGCAGGAGCAGCAGGTAGCCGCCCGTGGGCACCGGCCAGACGCCGCGCGGGCCGTTGAAGCCCGTTTGCAAGGCTGGAAAACCCTCGCCGCCGCCGCTCGGGGTGCCATTACCGGCAATGATCGTCTTATCGCCGGCGGCCGTGACGCGATAGACATAATGCGCCCCCCGGTCGGCCACGATCAAATCCCCGCTGGCCAGCACACAAAAATCGCCCAGTTCGGTGAACCCGTTGACCAAGGTCGTCACACTGTTGCCGGCGGCGGTCCATTGGCGCAGTTTGGTTTTGTTGCCAAAATAGGCCAGGGATTCATCGTCTTTTACCCATAACTGCCGGCCACCGGAAAGGGCTGCACCTTGGCTGTCCGCATAAAACAAGGTGGTGGCCACGCCGTTGGTGCCAATGCGCCGAACGCGGCCGTTTTCCGTATCCAGCAGATAGACCGTCCCGTCGGCCCGGACCCAGAGCGCATTGGGATAACTCAATTGCATGTTGGTGGCAGGCATCGGGCCATCGCCGTTGTAGCCCTCCGTGTGGGTTCCGGCATGGGTGTGAATCAACCCGTTGGTATCCACCCGCAGGACCGAGTGACTGTCCTTGTCCACGATAAAAATATTGCCCGCCCGATCCGCCATCGCAAAGTGCGGACGGGACAAGGCGGCATTCTTCGCCGGGCCGCCTTCAAAGGCCGGCTGCCAGTAATTCACCAAATCCTCCCGGCCATCCCCCCGGCCGGCCACGGTTTCCAGCAGGCCATACGACTGCACCAGATTGGTGAATCCGCTGGCGGTGGCGGCCACGTCCACGGCGCGCACCCGAAAAAATTGCTTGCTGCCCGCCGCCGGCACCGCCATCTGGCCGGTGCTGTTGGTGGCAAATGCACTGGGCCCCGGGGTCCAACTGCCGGCGAGCGCCGGGGCGGCTTCCACCGAACAAATGCCCGGTACTACAGCGTTGGTCCAGGCCAGCACGCCGGTGAGGCTGAACAGGGTTATTTTTAACGGCGCCTCCGCTGCCCGCGCGGCCAGACAGACGGCCAGAAACAGGATCGCCGCCAAGCCGCATTGGGGGCCGTGGATCTCGGGCAAGCTTCGCCCGCATGAACGGTTGCGATATGGCTGGCGACCAAAGTTCATGTGTTCATTGTATATTTCTTCTCTACTGTCCGGATAGGATTTTTCTGAAACCAATTTCAGCTCGATTAGACCGGAATTTTCTCGCGGTGCTTTCTTTTTCAATGTCAATCTGGCTGACGCCGAGGAAAACACAACTGGCGCACCTGGGCCGATTTCGCCCAAGTCCTCATCCAGCAAGCCACCACGTTTGACCGCTGCCGCTCATTGTTCCCGTGGGCCACCTTCCGCCGTCACAAAGCCGCCATAAAACTCCATACGTTGTCAGTCATGGGAAAGGCAACAACCAGTCTAGCCTGAGACCGGGACCGTCGTCGCGGGGGGACCGTGCCAAATAACGGGGGGTAAGCGTGCCACATTCGATTATTCCTGGCCCTGGCTCCGCCGCCTCACGGCCGGGGTTTGCGGATGAGCCTGACGATGAGGATCAGGATGATTCCCATTTGGCTAGGGGCTTCGGCGCAATTTTCTCCTTCAAATTCACGGTTTCAGTCGAGCCGCTGCGGGAGATTGCCTTTGCCGTAGTTAGCGCTATGCTCGCGGCGTGAAAAACAGCAAAACGAGTTCTGCCGATCCCACGCTGCTCCGGCAGATTCAAGAACTCATCCAAGCCAAAGGCGGCGGCGCCAACGAAGCCGAGGTCGCTGACATCATCGAAAACGCCCTCAAGCTGCTCACCGACGTGAAGGATACCGGCGATATCCGGGTCATCCAGACGGCCCTGCGGGAGCTGCGCTATGCCTTCCGGATTTTTGCGCCCTACCACGAGAAACGCAAAGTCACCATCTTTGGTTCCGCCCGCACGAAACCCGAAACCGTCGAATACCAGCAGGCGGTTGAATTCGGGAGGAAAATCGCCCAAGCCGGTTACATGGTCATCACCGGCGCCGGACCGGGCATCATGCAGGCGGGCCACGAAGGGGCCACGCCCGAACACAGCTTCGGCGTCAACATCCGCCTGCCCTGGGAGCAATCCGCCAACCCTATCATCGCCGAGGACAAGAAGCTCATCACCTTCAAATATTTCTTCACGCGGAAGCTGATTTTCATCCGGCATTCCGATGCCATCGCCCTGTTCCCCGGCGGCTTCGGCACCATGGATGAAGGCTACGAAGCCATCACCCTCATGCAGACCGGCAAGAGCCAGCTCATGCCGCTGGTCCTGATTGACCGCCCCGGCGGCACTTATTGGAAAACCTGGGACAAGCACATCCGCGAACATCTCTTACGCGACAAATTAATTTCGCCCGACGATCTCAATCTCTACCAGATCACCGATAACGCCGATGAAGCGGTTAAAATCATCAGCCGCTTCTATCGGAACTTCCACTCCACGCGCTGGGTCAAAGATGCCCTCGTCATCCGGCTCAAAAATGCGCCCAGCCCTTCTGCCATCGCCGCCATGAATGAGGATTTTGCCGACATTATCGCCGGCGAACCCATGAAAATCATCCCGCCCACGCCCGACGAGGCGACCGATGGCGTCCATCTGGACCTCCCGCGCATTGCCTTTGGCTTCAACCGCAAGGATTATGGCCGCCTGCGGCAGTTGATCGACGTTTTGAACGGATTGTAAATCAACCCTGCTTGCGCCCACCCCGGTGCCGTTAAACCGTGAGCCCGCCCCCTGAAGATTTCTCGGACGCCGCGCTGGTGGTGCTCGGCCACGGGACGGAGCTGAACGCCACCTCCGCCGCCCCCGCCCTGCAGCACGCGGCGGAACTGCGCCGCCGCAACCTGTTCCGCGACGTGCGCGCGGCCTTCTGGAAACAAGAACCGCCGGTCCAGCGGGTCCTGGCGGAGTTGACCGCCCCGCGCATTTTCATCGCCCCCCTCTTCATCAGCGAAGGCTACCTCAGCACCGAGATCATCCCCAAAGAATTGGGCTTTAATTTTCCTGCCAACTTAAAACTAAAAACTAAAAACTCAGACCTGTATTACTGTGCCCCCGTCGGCACCCACGACGCCATGACCGGCGTGATCCGCGCCCGGGCCAACGGTGTGGGGCAACAATTCCCCTTCCCGCGCGCGCCCAAACCGGCGGAGACCACGCTCTTCATCGCCGGCCACGGCACCGAACGAAATGTTCAATCCCGCCAGGCGGTTGAGCGCCAAGTGGAATTGATTCGGGCGCAGAAAATCTACGCCGACGTTCACGCCATCTTTATGGAAGAGGCGCCGCGCATTGGCGAATGCTATCGGCTGGCGCAGACGAAAAACATCGTGATCGTCCCGTTCTTCATCAGCGACGGCCTACATGTGGTTGAAGACATCCCCGGCTTGCTGGGCGAACCGGACAATCAAGTCAAGGAGCGCCACGCCGCCGGCCAGCCGACGTGGCGCAATCCGACGGAAAAACACGGCCAGCGCGTCTGGTATGCGCCCGCCGTCGGCACCGAACCGCTCCTGGCTGAAGTCATTTTAAAACGGGTCCGCGAAGCTGCCCGCTCCGCCTGAAGCCCCAGCCCCGCAGCGGCAAGCATCCCTGACCGACCAAGGCCGGAGGATGCGCGGAACCTTTGCTCATTCGGCGCTGAATGTTGGATGTTCAATGTTGAATGTTTCCCCCAAGTCTCCTCCTCCTCCTCGCTGCCGGGATTTGAGCCTGAGCCTGGCCAAACCACCCCGCCGGCACGGCGCCCCCTCGCACTAAACCGCACCAACCCGCACCAAACCGCACCAAACCGCACCAAAAACGCAAAATTTTACCAGGACAACCGATGGCCATGTTAAAAGCCGCGGAGGCGCATGGGAGTGACGGTCCGGGCGCGGGTGGCGATGAGGTAGCGGAGCGCGTCGGCTGCGTCATCGCCGCCGATGCCGTCGTCGTCGGGATTGATTTTGAGGACATCTTCCGGGCGGGTGGGGTCGCGCTGGAGGGCGGGCAGGCAATCAATGAGCCGGGTGCAGCGGCGGTGGATAAAGAGGGTGGGCGGGACGCCGGCGGCAGGGTCGCCCAGACCCTTACCCGGGCGAAGAGGCGCTGGCGCAGGGTCTCGAAATTCTCGAGGTTGGATTTGCCGACCTTGCGGAGGAGGAGGCAGTTGAGACCGGGGCGGCGCTGGCAATCATCCGCCCCCATCTGGGCGAGGAGCCAGTGGGTTTTGCCGCCGCCGCGCGCGCCGCCATAGCCGACGGCGCGCGGCCCATCGGGTTGGTCGCCGAGCCGGGCGGCGGCACAGGCGGCGAGCTGACGCGCCTGCAGGATGAGGCCGGCGTTGGAGAAGTTGAGGAGCTGATCGCGGGGGCAGCCGTGTTGCAGGCCGAGCTGAAAAAAGGCTTT
>CAIMLG010000228.1 GCA_903842235.1 uncultured Verrucomicrobia subdivision 3 bacterium | reverse complement strand
TGGCCGGGGATGCAGTCAATATAGCTGTTGGCGATGGCGATGAACGGCTTGGCCCAGTCCGCCTCGGACTCGATGGTGCCGGTGGCGCGCAGCAGCGAACGGTGCGGCGCGCGTTCAAAACCTTTTTTGATGATGTCGGAACGCATAATAAAATTTACGATTTACGAATGCCGATTGACGAATTCAACGCCTGTAAGTTAGCCGCAAACCGCGAAAGTGTCACGCTCGAGCCGCCGCGCTCCGCGCCCAGGCGTCGGCTTCCAAAATCTGTTCGAGCGTGGGGTGCTCCACCACCGAATGGGCGTCCATCGTGCGGCGGACGGTTTCGGTGATTTGCGGGAAATTTATCCGCCGGTTCACGAAGGCGTCCACGGCGACTTCATTCGCGGCGTTGAACACGGCCGGCATCGTTCCGCAGGTATCGCCGGCCCGCCGCGCGAGCAAGATGGCCGGGAAACGATCGGTGTCCGGCTCCTCAAACGTGAGCGTGCCGATTTTTGGGAAATCGGTCTGCACGCGCCCGCTGGCCACCCGGTCGGGATAGGTCAGCGCATACTGAATGGGCAGGCACATGTCCGGCGTGGACAACTGCGCGAGGAGCGCGCCGTCCACGAATTCCACCAGCGAATGCACGATGCTTTGCGGATGCACGACGACCCCGACGCGCGCCATCTCGATATCGAACAGCCAGCGCGCCTCGATCATTTCCAGGCCCTTGTTGAAGAGCGTGGCGGAATCAATGGTGATCTTCCGGCCCATGACCCAGGAGGGATGCTGGAGGGCGCGCTCGACGGTGATTTCGGCAAATTTTTCCTGGGGCCAAAGCGTTTGATCGCGGAACGGCCCGCCGCTGGCCGTGAGCAGCAGCCGGCGGACGGAAGCGGCGGGCTTGCCATCGAGGCATTGGAAAATGGCGGAATGCTCGCTGTCCACGGCGAGCACGCGCACGCCATATTTGCGGGCTTCGCGCATCACGAGCTCGCCGGCCATGACAAGAATTTCCTTGGAGGCCACGGCAATATCCTTGCCGGCGCGAATGGCGGCGAGCGCGGGCGCCAGCCCCGCCGTGCCGACGATGGCGATGAGCACAATGTCCGCCGCCGGGAGCGTGGCGAGCTTCAGCAAGCCCTCGTTGCCGCAATAAACTTGCGTGGAAACGCCGAGGGCAGCCCGCAATTCCGCCGCCTTGGCCGGATCATTGATGGAAATGACGGCGGGCTGGTGCCGGCGGGTTTGCTCCAAGAGCCGTGCCGCATTGCCGCCGGCGGCGAGCCCGAGCAGGCGGATGTGATCCGGCAAATCCTCCGCGACCTTGACGGTGCTGGTGCCAATGCTGCCGGTGCTGCCGAGGAGAACGACGTTTTTCATCAGAAGGGGAAATTAACAACAAAGGAACCAAGAAACAAAGCGGGAAGAAATTTCTGAAACAGGGTTTCTTGGGTTTCTGGCGGCATCATGAACGACTTGATTAGGGGTGGGTTAAAACGTGCCGCAGATACAAATACATGATGGGCGCGTTGAAGAGCAGGCTGTCCAAGAGATCGAGGATGCCGCCGATGCCGGGGAACAGCTGACCGGAATCCTTCACGCCGGCCTCGCGCTTGAAGAGCGATTCGATCAAATCGCCGATGACGGCGGTCACACTCAAAACCACCCCCAGAATGACCGCGTGCAAATTGGTCATGCCGACCATTTGCCCGCCAAAGAAATGCACAAACGCCAGACTCGCGCCGGTGGAAACCAGAATGGCCCCGCCGAAACCTTCCCACGTCTTGCCGGGGCTGATGCGGGGAATCATTTTGTGCCGGCCGATCAGCGAGCCCACGAGATACGCGCCCATGTCGCTAAACTTGGTGAGGAGGATGAAATAGAGCAGAAAATATTTACCGGCATCCGGCGGACTGCCGGCGGCAAAGGGGAAAAAGTTGATTTTCTGGATGAAATTCAGCAGCCACGGCACATACATCAAGCCGAACAACGTCGTGGCAATGGCGGCGAGGCCGGCGGTGTTTCGGCGGGAGACGAATTGCCGGACGCACAGCCCCAGCACGAACAGGATGAGGAAGCTGGTTTCAAAATCATTCACCCGCGCCGGCGTATCGTGCCGCCCCAGCCAGCCCTGGAAATGCGCGAAGGTGCCGAACATCAGCAGCAGGCCGCCGACCACGCCCGACCATTTGAAGGCCACCATGCCGCGCTTGGCAGCCAGCCCGTAAAACTCCACCAAGCCAGACAGGGCCAGCGCAGCCACGAGCAGCCCGAACACGCCGTCGGAAAGGAGGCGGTGGCCGGAAAACATGGCCGCCAGAATCACGGTCCAAAGCAGGACGGTGGACACCAAACGCCGCAGGAAGATCTGCACTTTGGAAAGCGCGGGCGCGGGATGGGCGGGCGAAGTCATGAACGGGGGAAAAATATCAGGCCCGCCGGCAAATGCCAACGCGATTTGCCGCCGCGCCCGACAAAAAGAAACGAGGCCGGACAGGAAAAGTCCGGCCACGGGAAAAAACCGCCCAAATCATGACCCGGCGCGGCCAGCGGCAATGAACTTAGCCTTTAATGATGGTGGCTCCGGCGGCGGGACGGGAGGCGAAGATGGCGGCTTCGATGCCGGTCTTCGCCTTGTAGTCGGCAGCAATCCTCTGGGTGATGGCCGCCACCGAAGCCGCTTTCACCAACGCCACGCAGCAGCCGCCAAAGCCGCCGCCGGTCATCCGGCAGCCATAAACTCCGCCCTGGATGCCAATGGCTTCGGCGATTTCCACCACCACGTCGAGCTCTTGGCAGCTCACTTCGTAATCGTCGCGCAGCGCATAATGGCTGGCATACATGAACTGGCCCACGGTGGGCCAGTTGGACTGGCGGATGCCTTCGGCGGCATGCGTGGTGCGCTCAATTTCACCGATGACGTGGCGGGCGCGGCGGTAAACCAGCTCGGTCAGCTTGCCTTTCCCGGCTGCGAGTTGTTCCGCCGTCACATCGCGCAGGGATTTCACACCGAGTTTGGCGGCCGCTTCCTCGCATTGCGCGCGGCGTTCGGCATATTCGCCGCCGCTCAATTCGTGCTTCACGTTGGTATTGATAACGAGCAGCGCCACGGACGGGTCGCTCATGGGCACCAATTCGGTTTTGCGCGTGCGGCAATCCAGCAGCAGCAAATGACCTTCGCGGCCCAGCGCGGAAATGAATTGATCCATGATGCCGCAAGGCACGCCGGCAAAATCGTGCTCGGCCTTCTGCGCGAGCAGGGCTTTTTCAATGGGGTCGATGGCCTGGCCGGTGGCGGCTTCCATCAAGGTGGCGGTGCAGACTTCGAGCGCGGCGCTGCTGCTCAAGCCGCCGCCGAGGGGCACGGTGGACATGAACGCCACGTCCAGCGCAGGAATCGTCACGCCGCGCTGCTGGAAGCCGGCGAACACGCCGCGCAGGTAATTGGACCACTTCGGCTGACCTTTGGTCACCGGGGCCGCGACGTCAATGGTGGCGCTTTCCTTGAAGTGCGCATCGTAGACGTTCACCTGGCCGGGGGTGCGGGCGGCATCCGCCGCCATGACGGCGTAACGCTCGATGGCCATGGGCAGCACAAAACCGTCATTGTAATCGGTATGTTCGCCGATGACGTTGACGCGCCCGGGGGCAGCCACGATCCAGCGCGGCGGGCGGCCATAGCGGGTTTGAAATTCGGCGGCGACGTGGGCGGCGAGTTCTTTAAGATTCATAAAATCAAGGGCAGCAGAATAATCAGATCCAGGATTAAAGGCTAGGGTTTAACCGTCCATTCCAAGATGCCGCCGGAATACCCGGGCTGTAATTCGACCTCCATTCGAAACGCCGTCGTTTTCAACGCCGGGAAGGTAATCTCATTCAACTTATCCTTGGCCGTGCCCAAAGTCCCGGCACCCGGCACCGGCTGCCATTCCCCCTGCACCTGATAGAGCAACCGCCCGGACTTGGGCACGCGGCATTGGCCGACGCCCGTATCGTCATACCAGTAAACGCCGATTCCGGAGACTTCCCGAACCTGCGGAAAGTCATATTGCACCCATTCCTGGCTGCCCCGGTGATTCCACCAGGTGAAACGCGGAACCTCCCGATCACCGGAGTTTTCGGGCAGAATACCATCGCACATGGCCTGAGCCGCATCGCCATTGTTGGCATGGGAGGCGGAAGCTTTGAACGGTGACGGCTTGGGCATCACGGGTGCCTTCCACGGATGCGCATCGGGCGCGGGGCTGACCGCGGGGAACGCCGTCAGCCGCAGCCGGGCGGCGCCCATCGGAATAAGCGTCAGCTTTTCCACCGGCTTGTCGGTCTTGGCCGGGCTGGGCTGCAACGCCGCGCAAAGCCCATGCTTGTCCAATGTCCATTCCTGGATTTGCCGGCCTTGGGCGGTGATTTGAATCGGCGCCGCCTCCGGCGAGAACGGATAATTGTTTTCGGGCCACTCCAGCTTTTTCACCGTGAAGTTTTTCTCCGGCTGCGCCCCGTCCAAGACCAACCCGTAATTCCACGCGGTGGTGGGAAGATAGGCAAATGACGGCCACTGAACCGGATCCGCCGTCGGCTGCCAGCTCATATTATCAATGGTGTTTTTCTTACTGTCGATTTGCTGGATCTGCTCGCCGATTTTGAGCGAGAAGGTCAGCGGGCCGTAGTTGACGCTCACGCTGTCATGATTGGCCGCCCACCGCTGCAGGGAAACCGCCATAGGCAAGGCCAGGGTCACGCGGTCGTTGGGCATCCATTCGCGGGCGATCCGGACGTATTTGCCGGCCGCCGGCAGGACGGAAACGCTTTTGCCATTCACGGCCACCTGCGCCGCCGAACACCAACCGGGAATCCGCAGATACAGCGGGAAGTTCACCGCTTTGTCGGCCTGGATCTTGAATTGGATGGTGTCATCAAACGGATAGCGCGTTTCCTCGACCACGCGCACCCGGGTGCCATTGCCCACCTGCGCGGTCACTTCGCTGGCGGAATAAAGGGCGGCGCACAAGCCGTTGTCGGGCGTGGCGAGCCAGAGATGTTTCACAAAGTAGGGCCAGCCGATGGAATGATTGTGCTGGCAGCAGCGCGAGCTGAAGGGATTCATCAGGAAAAACGGCCCGCGGTTTTGAATGCCGGGCGCGTGATTCTGGGCGTCCGCCACCACCATGTTGGGAGCGGTGAGATAGCGCAGCGCCCGCATGTCTGGCGTCAACGCCGCCGGATAGGAGTTGAAGGCGACATTTTCGCAGTTGTCCGCCCAGAACGGGTCGCCGCTGATTTGCATCAAGATTTCATCGGACAGCATTTGTTCCACCATGCCGCAGGTTTCCACGGCTTGATGCGGGTCGTCATAGCCGGGCCGGCAGTTTTCATCCCCGCCAAACATGCCGCCGGGCACCTGGCCGTAACGCTGGCGCACCTCCTTGAAGTTGGCGTAGGTGGCCGACAATTCGGCGGGGTTGCGGGTTTGCAAGTAGTGTTGCGCCGGCTCACGGAAGCATTCGGCGATGTTGACGTTGTGCCAGTTGGGCAGGTCGCCGGGCATCTCCCAGTTGGCGGTAACGCGGTGGATTTTGTCCGCCAGTTCCAGCAGGAAGGCGTCGCCGGTGCGGTTGTAGAGCCAGTAGATGCTGTAAAGCTCGTCGCCGCCGCGCATCTTCTGCCAGTAATGCGTGAGCAGTTGGTTGTCCGGCAGACTGAGGTGGTATTTGAAATACTTGGTCATCACGTCCAGCACTTTGGGATCCTGCGTCCGCTCGTAATACGTTTCAAAGCAGAACATCATGATCATGTTCGCCCAGAAATCCCGCGTGCCGTCGTCGCCAAACCGTTGATCCGGACCAAAATCGCCATTCGCCCGCTGGCTATCCAGCGCGCCCCGCACCCACAGTTCGCTTTCGGCGATCATTTTGGGATCCTTGAGAAGGTAGGCGAGTTGGAGATTGCCTTTGAGCCAGTAAGGCAGTTCTTCCCAGCCATATTTCCCCTTGCCATTCTTGCTCAGCCACGCGTTGTCTTCCTGAGTCAGCCAGATGCTGATATCGCCCAGATGACCGGAGAGCCCGTCCCGCTGACGTTTCAAAACCTCCAGCAGCCAGCCTTGCGCCTGGACCGCCCCAATCGGCAGGGGAATGAACCGACTGGGTTCCAGCGGCGGGCGATTGCCGACATAATGAGCGTTGGTCCCAGATAAATCCGGCCCCGCAACAATTTGCGGATCGGCCAACAGGGAGGAAGCACTCATCCAGACCGCTACGAGTCCGCAAGCAACAATCGTTTTCATGAAAAGGGGATAGATTTGCAGGGATTTAATTATGGCAATTGGCGCCGGGCAAGTGGATTTGCCCGGCGCCAATCATCGTCACAACCAGTAACCTCAGGCGGCCGGCGGGTTCTTCCTGCCGGAAATGGCGCCGAGCAACATGCCAACGCCGAAGACCAGCAGAAGGATGCCCCAGACGAGGTTGATGTTGATGTCCAGCGAGGTGGAGGCGGCTTTTTTTACGAAGCCAAACACCGTCAGCAGCACGCCGATGAGCGTGAACATGAGGCCAATTGGCCAGCGAATATCGAGTCCCATAAATTGAGTTCCTTTCAGTTGGGTTAAGGGTTCACCAGAAAATAAAGTTCAAGATGATGCAGACAATCAGCAGCACGATGCCGACGACGGCGGGCTTCTGATAAAACGGGATATTGTGGTCCACGATTTTCGGCGTGAGCGAATAGACCAGGCCTTTCAAGTCGGCGTCGGATTTCGTGCGGCTCGTCGCCAGAGAAATCACGAGCGTCAGCGTGAAACAAACGATGAACGCGAACGCGGCGAGCCAGAAGTTCTGCGCCATCTCGCTGGGGAACTCCCGCGCCAGATGCACATAACCGCCCTTAACGCCGGGCAGGTTGCCATGCGCAATGGTGAGGGAATGGAAAAGGGCCGAGCCGGCGATACCGCCGAACAATCCATAAAACGCGCCGGTGCTGGTGGTGCGTTTCCAGAACATGCCGAGCAGGAACGTCGCAAACAGCGGCGCGTTGACGAAGCCAAACACGAGCTGGATGATGTCCATGGCGTTGTCATACATCGAGGCGAAATAGGCTGCGCCAATGCTCAACAAAATGCCGACGACAGTGATGAACTTGCCCATCCAAAAATAATGGGTGTCGGCCGGGTCTTTTGGAGTGATGACAACATCTTCAGTTTTCCCATCTCGATGGGTAATGGTGCTGGGGCGAGGTTTATCAAGCCAATTGCGTCGCGAACTTTGATACAAATCGTAGGTAAACACGGTATTGAAGGCCGTGACGTTGCCCGCCATGCCGGACATGAACGACGCGAGCAACGCGGTGAGCGCGAGGCCGAGCAGACCGGGCGGACAGTATTTTTTCACGAGCGAGAGGATGACGCCGTCGTAATAATTTTCGGCGATACTGTTGTAAAGTCCCTGTTTGATCTGCGGGTCGGACAATTTGCTGGCGGCATTGGCGGCGACCAATGAAGCGATTTTGTCCGGCGCAACTTTTTTGCCGAGCGCGTCGCCGACGGCTTTTACGGCGGCCACCGAGTCGGCCGGGCGGGCGTTTTTCACCACGTCAACAGCCTTGGCATAAGTCGCCTCCGAAAGAATCGGCGGCGGGATGCGGTAATTTTTATCCGGCATCGAGGTCAGCGCCACGGCGATCATGCCGGGCACGATGACGAGGAACGGGAAGAACATTTTCGGCACGGCGGCCACGAGCGGCGTGTTGCGGGCGGCGGTCATGTTTTTGGCCGCCATGGCGCGCTGGACGACGAGGAAGTTGGTGCACCAGTAGCCAAAGCTCAGCACGAAGCCGAGGCCGAAGATCATCGCGAACCAGTCCACGCCCATCGGATTGTGTGCCGAGCCGGCCAGCACCGGGGTCCACGCGCTGGTCCAAGCGTCCGGCGCGTAACTAATTCCGGCGTCCTTGAGATTGAGCGCGGCGGGATTGACTGCGACAGCTTGCAGCGAATGGTTCATGGCCTTCCAGCCGCCCACGTCTTTCAAGCCGAGATAAACCACCGGCGCGAAGCCGAGGACGATCATAAAGAACTGCAGCACTTCGGTGTAAATGGCCGAGGTGAGGCCGCCTTTCAAAACGTAGAGCAAAACGACGCCGGAGCAGACCCACAGCGCGATGTTGTAGTCCCAGCCGAGCAACTGGTTCAGCAGTTTGGCCAGCGCGTTCATCGAGATGCCGGAGGCAAAAATGGTCATCACCGCGAAGGCGACGGAGTTCAGGGCGCGCACCCGCTCATCGAAGCGCATTTTCAAGTATTCCGGCACCGAGCGCGCCTTGGAACCGTAGTAAAACGGCATCATGAACACCGCGAGGAAGATCATCGCCGGAATCGCGCCGACCCAATAGAAATGGGCCGTGCTGATCCCGTATTTCGCGCCGCTGGCGGCCATGCCGACGAGCTCCAACGCGCCGAGGTTGGCGGAGATAAAGGCCAAGCCGGTGACCCAGGTGGGGATGGAGCGGGCGGACGTCAAAAAGTCCGCCGACGTCTTCATGTAACGAGATAGCGCCCAGCCGATTCCGATAACAAAAGCGACGTAGGCGATCAGGATGGTGTAATCAATCCACTGTAGTTGGATGGCTTGCATAAGTGATGCGGGGAAATATATAAAAAGCGCCCCGGCTGTCAATTTATTTGCATTAATAACGCGGGTGTGGTTTATTGCGCGGCCAAAAATTTAACCATTTATGTCCATCCAAGTTGAAACCAAAACCCGGGAACTCTGCGAAACCATCCTCGAACACCTCCAAGCGGGGGGCATCAAGAGGCGCCTGGACGCTTTCCTCGCCGACGCCTCGGCGCGCGGCCAATATGAAGGCCTGATGAGCAAAGGCCAGGCGCTCCAGGAAAAACAGCAGGGCGGCCAGACCCTGGAACCCGCCGAGATCGCCGCGTTTGAAACCGAACGCGATGCGCTGCTCAAAAACCCCGTCGCCGCCGGCTTTCTCGACGCCCAGGAAGAAATCCATGACCTCGAACATGCCGTGAAGAAAATGGTCAAGAAAACCATTGAGCTGGGCCGCCTGCCGACGGCCGAAGAGGTCACGGAAAGCTGCGGCAATGGCGGCTGCGGGTGCCACGGCCACTGAAACATTTAAAATTTTCAAGGCCG
>CAIMLG010000227.1 GCA_903842235.1 uncultured Verrucomicrobia subdivision 3 bacterium | reverse complement strand
GAGACGCGAGCAACTACGGAATTGGGAGCGGCTCAGAAAGACACGGCGCGCGAATTGAGCGCGAAGCTGGCGAGCCTCAAGGGCATTGTTTGGGTCGGCGTCGCCGTGTTCCTGTTCGGGCTGGCGACGATGTTCTATCCGCCGCTGAAACTCATCATCGGCAGTGTCACCACCAGCGCGGCGATCACTGTTGGCGGTCTAGCGTTGATGGTGTTGCCGACGCTGGTCGTGGGGAATGAACTTTTGATTTTACTTGGCGTTGGTGCCGCGGTGGGTGTATGGTTTTTCGCACACCGACACGGGCAGTTGCGGGGATTGGTGGATGCCGCAAAGCAAAAATCCACTGATGTTACCTGACCCTACCTGACACGGAAAAGTGTAATGATGAGTGTATGCTGTTCCTAAGTCTGATTTTCAAAACATCGATTATAGGTAACAAAGACGGCCCGAAAGTGATTTAGTTGCGAACATCGAAACCAGCCGTCTTATGATTCAAGTCCTGTCGTGGGCACCACTTTGGAATTCAGAAAAAAGGCTATTTTTCTTCGTAAATGGCCGTGTTTCCAGTGGTTTCACGGATTCCTCCTTTCGCCCGTTGCGGTCAGCTTTGGTCAACCTTTACTTTTAGGGCACTGAAAGGCACTCCTCAATTGCCCATAATTATGAAAAGACCCCTCTGGCTCAATAAAACAGCCGCCGCGACGGATCGCGGCGGCTGAACCTAAACCCTACCCAATCTGCCGATCTACAACCTTAACGACTAAACGATAAATCCAATCCCGCCTTTCTTGGAGTGAAAAAATTACCGTTTTACGGGTATTGCCCGGCCTGAATCCCCTGCAACTTCCTCATGGTGTCGGTTCGCGGCTTCGGCGCCATCCGAGACCGTCGCGCCGTGAGCCGTTTTCTGGAGGGTTATTCGCAACTTGATTGAAACGGGCAATCTGAGTAGTTTTCGTGCCGGCCAACGCTTAACCGATTTTTTTATTCCGCTGTCTGCTGAACGACCGATTGAGTCAACCAAACGCTGATTAATATGAAAAGAATACCCACTGTTACCCAATTCATTTGCCGGCTGGCGCTGGCGGCTTTGCCGCTGTTCGGATTGACCCTGACCGCCGCGGAAGCGCGGTTGTCCGACTACGTCCGCCCGTTTGTGGGCGCGCAAGGCGAGGGCAATACGTTTCCTGGCCCGTCCGCGCCTTTCGGCATGATTCAGATCAGCCCGGACACGGACACCACCAATTGGAACACGGATTCGGGCTACGAATACACCGATCCGACCATTCTCGGCTTCAGCCTGACGCATTTGAGCGGCACGGGTTGCCCGGATCTCGGCGATTTCCTGTTCATCCCGCAAGTCGGCCAGCCGGCGTTTGTGCCCGGCACCAAGGATCATCCGGAAACCGGCTATCAATCCCTCTTTGCCCACGCCGATGAAGTGGCCACGGCCGGCTATTACCAGGTGAAGCTCCAGAAACCCGGCGTCACCACCGAACTCACCGCCGGCGAACGCGCCGGGATGCTGCGCTTTACGTTCCCGGCCAGCGACGAAGCCTCGATCATGACGGATTTGACCCATGTCATCAATGGCGGCCGCTGGCGCATCGTGCAATCGCGCGTGCGCATCGAAAATGGCAACACCATCACCGGGTTCCATCTGGTGAACGGCTGGGCCAAGGAGCGTTATCTGTATTTTGCCGCGCGCTATTCCCGGCCGTTTGACGAGGCGCAGATCATCAGCAACGGCAAGCCCGTGACCTACAAGAGCTATATCAACTACCGCTTCCGCAGCCGGAACGAAGTGGCCGGCACGAACCAGCAATTCCTGGCCAAATTCAAGACGGCGGCCAACGAAGTCATCCAGGTCAAGGTGGCCGTCTCCGCCGTGAGCGCCGCCAATGCGCTGGCCAACCTGGACGCGGAAATTCCCGATTGGGATTTCGCCAAGGTGCGGGAAACGACGCGCGCCAAGTGGGATCGCGAACTGAGCCGCATCCAGATCGACGGCACGCCCGAGCAGAAGGCCACGTTCTACACCTCGCTGTATCACGCCTTCCTCGTGCCGAATCTTTATACGGACGTGAACGGCCAGTATCGCGGCTTCGACCAGAATATTCATCAGGCGAAGAAATTCACCCGCTACACCGTGTTCTCGCTGTGGGACACCTACCGCGCCGAGCATCCGCTCCTGGCGTTGATCCAGGAAAAACGCGATTCCGACATGATCAATTCCCTCCTCGACCACTACGACCAGAGCGTGGATCACCTGCTGCCCATGTGGGAACTGCAAGGCAACGAAACCTGGTGCATGATCGGCTACCACGCCGCGCCGGTGATTGCCGATGGTTTTCTGAAGGGTGTGAAAGGCTTTGACGCCGAGCGCGCCTATGCCGCCTGCAAGGCCACCGCCATGAATCCCGACTACGACGGCCTCGCCGCCTATCGCCAGCTCGGCTATGTGCCCTGCGACGAGGAGGACGAATCGCTCTCCAAGACGCTGGAATATGCCTACGACGATTACGCCATTGCGCAAATGGCCAAGGCGCTGGGCAAAACCGCCGACCACGATTACTTCATGAAGCGCGCCGCCAGCTACAAGAACATCTACGACCCCAGCTCCGGCTGGATGCGCGGAAAAGATTCCGCCGGCAACTGGCGCACCAACGCCAACCCCCACCTCTTCGGCGGTGGCCCCAACTTGCAGGACGTCACCGAAGGCACCAGCTCGCAATATTCCTGGTATGTGCCGCAAGACGTGCCCGGCTTCATTGACCTCGTCGGCGGCCCGGACAAATTCGTCCAGAAGCTCGACTCGCTCTTCGACGCCAAGCAATCCGAACTCTTCCGGAGCGAACTTTCCGAAAACGACCTGCGCGGCTGCATAGGCGAATATTGGCACGGCAACGAGCCCGCCCACCACGTCATCTACCTCTACTGCTACGCCGGCCAGCCGTGGAAAGCCGCCGAGAAACTGCGCCAGGTGGTCACCACCCAATACGGCAGCGGCCCCGCCTCGCTCTGCGGCAACGACGACTGCGGCCAGATGTCCGCCTGGTATATGTTCACCTGTCTGGGCTTTTATCCCGTGTGCCCCGCAAGCGACTATTACGTCATCGGCGCGCCGCAGTTGCCCAAGGCCGTGTTGAATCTTTCCAACGGAAAGAAGTTCACCATGACGGCGGAGAATCTCTCCGAACAAAACCTCTACGTGCAATCCGTCCGCCTCAACGGCAAGAACTGGGATTCCCCCTTCCTGCCTTACCCGGAATTGAAGAACGGCGGGAAAATCGAATTCGTCATGGGCCCCAAACCCAGCGCCTGGGGAACCAAGGCCATGCTGCCGAAATAAAGCGGGCGGCGGGGCAGGGTTAAACAACAAAGGAACGAAGGAACCAAGGGGGGCCAGAAGCGCCCCCGCCAGCGGGCGCGCGCTAGCCCGGGCGGGGGGCAGTTGGAGTTCACGCTGAGCGGGTTCCCCCCCCCAGCCCAAGCTAAAGCTTGAACTCCAACATTCTTTTGCGTGTCTTTCCCGTTTTTCGCGGTTAAATTTCCCCGCCATGATTCAGTATCACAATCTGCTCCGCCTGGTGCTGGAGCACGGCAAGTTCAAGGCCGACCGCACCGGCACCGGCACCTATTCCGTCTTTGGTGCGCAGGCGCGGTTTGATCTGCGCACCAGTTTTCCCTGCCTCACCACCAAGAAGCTGCACCTCAAATCCATCATCTACGAGCTGCTCTGGTTTTTGCGCGGCGAGACGAATGTGCGCTGGCTCCAGGAGCGCGGCGTGTCCATCTGGGACGAATGGGCCAATAAAGAAACCGGCGACCTCGGCCGCGTCTATGGCGCCCAATGGTGCGACTGGCGCACGGCGGACGGACGCAGCCTCAACCAGATTGACGGCGTCATCGCGCAGATCAAAAAGAATCCCGACAGCCGCCGGCTCCTCGTCAGCGCCTGGAATCCGGGCGAGATCGAGACCATGGCCCTGCCGCCGTGCCATTGTTTGTTTCAATTCTTTGTGCAGGACGGCGAGTTGAGCTGTCAGCTTTACCAACGCAGCGCGGATTTGTTTCTCGGCGTGCCCTTCAACATCGCGAGCTACGCCTTGCTCACCTTGATGGTGGCGCAAGTCTGCGATCTGGAACCTGGCGATTTCGTGCACACCTTTGGCGATCTGCATCTCTACGCGAATCATCTGGAGCAGGCCAAGCTCCTACTTTCGCGCGAGTGCCGGCCGCTACCGCAAATGAAACTCAACCCGGCGGTGAAAAACATCCACGACTTCCAGTTTGCGGATTTTGAACTGGTCGGCTACGACCCGCACCCCGGCATCAAGGCGCCGATCGCGGTTTAATTGGATGTTGGAGTTCAAGCTTTAGCTTGTCGGGCTGAAGGGCAATTGTTAAGTAGGGAGAACAAGCTAAAGCTTGAACTCCAACAACCCCGATGTATCTCTGGCGCAAACTCAATGACCGGCAGCGGGAGGAACTGCTGGAGTATCGCCGCTTCAACGACCGTCCCTGGCACAGCCCGGCGCATCAGGAAAACCAAAGTGGAGGTTATCTGCTGACGGCAGCGTGTTATGAGCATCGCCACATTATTGGCGTGATTCCCCAGCGCCTAGCCGCCTTTACCGGGGAATGGCTCGAAGTTTTGGATGCTAACAGTGAAGCTGTTCATGCTTGGTGCGTGTTGCCCAATCATTACCACGCCGTAGTGCGGACGCACCGACTCGCGGAGTTGTTGAAGGCCATCGGACGTTTGCATGGCCGGACCGCATTCCAATGGAACGGGGAAGATAATGAACGCGGGCGCAAGGTTTGGTTTAACTGCGCGGAAACCGGCATGAAATCCGAGCGGCATTTCTGGGCCACGCTGAATTATGTTCATCACAACCCAGTGCATCATGGTTATGTCCGGCAATGGCCGGATTGGCCATTTTCCAGCGGCGCGACATTTTTGGCGCAGACGGGCCGGGAAAAGGCGGCGGAGCTATGGCGGGATTATCCGATTGGCGATTACGGGAAAAATTGGGATGCGCCGGATTTGTGAGCGGAGTTCCCGCTTTAGCTTGTCCCCACCTTTAATTACCCTGAAGCCCACAAGCTAAAGCTTGAACTCCAACATGAAGCCCGCCACCGCTATTTCTCCAGACTATTTGAAGCGGCCTGTAACGGGGCGCGGCTTCTGGGCGCTGGATCCGAAAGTGACGTTCCTCAATCACGGCGCGTTCGGGGCCTGCCCGCAGCCGGTGCTGCGCTACCAAACCGAAATGCGTCGTCGGATGGAAAGGCAGCCGCTGCGGTTTCTGGTGCGGGAACTGGAGCCGCTGCTGGATCAGGCGCGGCAGACGCTGGCGGATTTTGTCGGTGCCGAGGCCGAGAATCTCGTGTTCGTGCCCAACGCCTCCACCGGCGTCAACACCGTGCTCCGCTCGCTGACATTCCGGCGCAGCGACGAATTGCTGGTGACGGATCACGAATACAACGCCTCGCGCAACGCGCTGGATTTCGTGGCCGAACGCACCGGCGCGCGGGTGGTGGTGGTCCCAATTCCTTTCCCGCTCCGCTCTGCCGATGAAATCACCCAGGCGATACTGGCCAAAGTCACCGCCCGCACCCGGTTGGCGTTGATTGATCACGTGACCAGTCAGACGGGCGTGATTTTTCCCGTGGCCAAGCTGGTGCGCGAATTTTCCGCGCGCGGCGTGGAGACGCTGGTTGACGGCGCCCACGCGCCGGGCATGGTGCCGCTGAATCTCCAGCGGCTCGGCGCGACGTATTACACCGGCAATTGCCATAAATGGCTCTGCGCGCCCAAAGGCGCGGCGTTTTTGCACGTGCAGCGCGACCGGCAGCCGTTGATCCGGCCGCTGGTGATCAGCCATGGGGCGAACTCGGCCCGGACGGATCGCTCGCGCTATCAAATCGAATTTGGCTGGGCCGGCACGTGGGATCCGAGCGCTTATCTGGCGGTGCCGGAGGCGATCCGGCAGGTGGGCGCGCAACTGCCCGGCGGCTGGCCGGCGGTGCAGGCGCGGAATCACGCGCTGGTGGTGGCCGCGCGGCGGGTGATTTGCGAGGCGCTCGGCGTGGCAGCCCCGTGTCCCGAGAGCATGTTGGGCACGCTGGTGGCCATTCCGCTGCCACCGCTGGCGGCGAACCAGGTGCCGCCGCCGCCGTTGTTCCTGGATCCGTTGCAAGATGAACTCTTGTTCCGGCACCGGCTGGAGGTGCCGATCATTCCCTGGCCGGCCCGGCCGGGGCGGCTGTTGCGCGTGGCGGCGCAGCTTTACAATTCCCTGCCGCAATACGCGCGGCTGGCCCAAGTGCTGCAAAAGAAATTAACCTCGCGGTGATGAATGTCCTCCACGTCTTCAATTTTCAGGTTATTGAATCGGCTGGCTACCCTTCGGCACCGGCCTGCAATGCTCTGGTAGTGGTGGAATGATTATGAAACTGTCTCGGAGAAGCACAGTTTGCTTTGTGGTTGCCATGGTAATCACCTTTGGCTTGGGGTTGACTTCCTATCTTGTGATGCCCCTGCGGCCGCCTCATGTCGCTCTGCAATTTCAAGGGTTCAAACCCGATCGAACTCGCATAATGGCCTTAACAAGCGTCTCCTATGGAGACAATGGCGAAGTCAGATTCACTGCACCGGCTGACGGAATGTCAGTTTATGTTGGCGAGGCCAAAGATTTCCCCCTCAGTCAGACCAATAGTCTGGCCATCATTTGCATGACCAATCATGGGCCGACCAGAATTTGGTGGACCGCTTGGATGGATTGTCGGGTTGAGGCCAGAACGCCAAACGGTTGGGTAACAAATCAGGCAATGTATTTAACATGGTTGCCCTATAGCGTGGCGAGTCCATCAACTGATACCTTCGGAGTTTGGGTGCCTAATGATGCCATTGAATGGCGAGTTCACGGTTGGTATGGGTTTTACGAACGACATAATGCACGAAAGGAATTCATAGAATGGCTTTTTGACGATCTGGGCTTCGGAATGAAATCCCCGGGTGATCCTCCCAAATCGAATTGGTTGAGATATGCTGTGTTATATCCACTGATGCTATTGGGATCTGCAACACTATTACTACCAGAACCGCAGGAACAAATTGGCGTGGTGACAAGTGCGCTTTTCACGAACATTCCCCCGATGGATTTACCACACTTTTGAACATACCCATGACAAATTTTATAGCATCGGTGGTGGGGGACTTTTCCAACTAGGCGCCGATTCGTTTTTATTTATCGGCGGCATCCGCGTAAGCTGCGGGCACCAACATGAAACATTTCAAAGCCATTGCGGCGATGTCGCTGAACCGGGTGATCGGGGCGGAGAACCAAATTCCCTGGCACCTGCCGGAGGATTTTAAATGGTTCAAGCAAATGACCTCGGGCAACGTGGTGATCATGGGCCGGAAGACGTTCGAGAGTCTGGGCAAGCCGCTGCCCAACCGCATCAACATCGTGCTGAGCCGGCATCCGGGTCGGCTGCAGCGGGATTATCCGGCGGTGTTCGGCGACGCCTGGGTGGGGCGGGGCAAGACGCATTTTCCGGAAAAGCCCACGCAGTTTGAACTGCCGAAAGTCGGCGGGGCGGCGACAGTGGATCTGCGCATCATCAAGGATTTTCTGAAGCTGGACCCGGCCAGTTCGCCGCTGGAATTTTTCATCGCCGGCGGCGCGCAGATTTATGAGCAGGCGCTGCCGTTTTGTTCCGATCTTTACCTGACGATGGTGAACCGCGAGGTAGCCGGCGACGCGGTTTTCCCGCCGTTTGAGGACAAGTTTGATCTGGTGGAAGTTTTGCGCGACGAGCCGGAGTTTAAAATTCTGCATTACCGGCACCGCGCGCTATTTTCCTTGCAGGGATAAAGCGCGAGCGGGCGCATTTCGTCATTTATCAACGCCGGCATCCGGTTTAACTTCTGCGCCATGCTAACTTTGCCCAAGCCGGAAGTCATCCTCACCCACGAGAGCGATCTCGACGGCTTCGTGGCCGGCCTGTTGCTCCAGCGGCTGGCCGAGAAGCTCCACGGGGAGCGCGTGCCGCTGCAGGCTTACCATTATAATTTCTGGAAGCAGCGTGACTTGCGCGAACGCGCGGCGTGGGTGACGGATTTCACCTTTGAAGCGCGCCTGGACAAGCCGGGCTGGCTGGTGGTGGATCATCACGTCACCGCCACGCCCGCCAAAAACGCCCGCCTGTGCCACGACGTGAACAAATCCGCCGGCCGGCTGGCCTACGAATTGTGCCAGCAGCATGGCCTGGGGTCGCCCACGCTGGACCGGCTGGTGCAGCTGAACAACGTGGCGGATCTGTTTCTGGAGAATGATCCAGATTTCGACACGGCCGGCGATTACGCGGGGCTGGTGAAGGTTTACACCTTCTGGAATTTGCACACGCTCATCGAGGGCGAACTGGAACGGCTTATAGATCATCCGCTTCTGGAAGTAATGACGGTGAAACGGCGCGTGGAAGATCCGATCGGCTTGGAATGGAGCAAACAGCACGTTGCGGAGATTTCGGCCACGGTCGGCTTTGTGGAAACCATCGTCGGCAACAGCAACCAGATCGTCCACCGGCTGCTGGAGAGCAAGGCGACGAATTATCCCGTGCTCGTGACGCTGTTCCGGCGGGCGAACTCGGTGTTTGCCAGCTTCCGCAGCCGCAACGGCGAGGCATTGAAGGTGGCGGAAAAATTCCAGGGCGGCGGCCACGCGAACGCCGCCGGAGCCATCCTGCCCAAATCCGTCCGCAACCTGGACGACGGCGTGGACTTCCTCCGCCAAGCGCTCAATCCCAAGAAGGAAGCCTCGCTGAACACGCTGGAAAATCTCTTTGCCGGGCTGGACCTGGGGAAGTGACCCGGGCAGCGCTACCAGAACTGAGGTCTGAGTAATTGGCTTTACTCGATGATCTGGGCCAAGACTGAGGCGAGCTGTTGGGCGGCAAACTTGGTTTTCTTTTGCAACGCCAGCAAGCGGCCGATTTGCCACGGTGATTTGGCAATGGCCCCGGCGAGTTTGCGGAAATTCAAACTCTGGTCAGGATTGGCCAGCGCGTTGAAATCCAGCGGCAAATCTTCATTGGCCGGATCGGAAATAACCCGCACGGTCAGGCACGGAAGGCCGCGCTCACGGCAGACCGCGTGAATCGCCGCCGATTCCATCTCCACCGCATCCGCGCCGGTTTCGCGCCGTAATTGCTGCTTTTCCGCGCTGGTGATGGCGATGCGGTCGGCGCAGTAAAACTTTGCCGGTTTGGCGCCGGCGGCGAGGAGCTTCGCCAGGAGTTGAGAGTTGGCAGATGGAAGCTGGGGAGTTGCTGGTTCAAACACCACGGCGCCGACTTTTAAATCGGGATTCAGGCCACCGGCAAACCCGCAGGTCAGCACCAGGGTCGGCGAACAGGCGGCGAGAAAACGGCACACCGACCGCTCCGCGTTCTGGCGGCCAATGCCGACGAGGATGGTGAAAACACCCGGCTTGCCCGCCGCCACCAGGTGAAAGGGCGCGGCTTCTTCTTTCAGCGCAAAGCAAATGAGCACGGTTGAGGCGGCCATGATTTAGGGCATTAAAACGGTCGCGGTCACGATTGGCAATCCAGGATTATCGGATGAAAACCAACGGCGGGTCAGCCCTGCCCGAAATGCGCCCGGAGCGCTTTGGCGGCCATGGTTTTAGCGGGATCAAACCTTTAACAGCTTGATTTGCTGATCTTCCTGCGTGGCGGCTTCGCCAAGGGTTTGCGTCAGTTTGCGGCGGCGTTCGATGATGTGTTTATCCAACAAGGGATCGTAGGCGACCGGATAATTTCCATCGTAACACGCCATGCAGAAATTTTCCCGCGCCTGGCCGGTGGCCTTGACCATGCCCGCCTGCGAAAGATAATGCAGGGAGTCGGCGTTGAGGTATTTGCGGATTTCATCCACGGTGTTGTTAGCCGCCATGAGCTTGCTGCGGTCGGGGAAATCAATGCCATAGACGCAGGGAAACTGGTGTGGCGGGCAACTCACGGCCACATGCACCTCCCGGGCCCCGGCATCCTTCAGCGTTTTGACGCGCGTTTTACAGGTGGTGCCGCGCACAATGGAGTCGTCCACAATGACCACGCGCTGGTCTTTCACCAGCGACTCAATGAGGTTCAATTTGACGCGGACATTGAAATCACGAATGAGCTGCGTGGGCTGGAGAAAGCTGCGGCCGACGTAGTGGTTGCGGATGAACGCCATTTCGTAGGGAATACCGGATTCCTCGGCGTAGCCCATGGCGGCGCAGACGCCGCTGTCGGGCACGGGAATGATCAGATCGGCCTTAACGTGGTGTTCCCGCGCCAATTGGCGGCCCATTTCCTTGCGGACGTCATAGACGGTGTGGAAGTTGATGACGCTGTCTGGCCGGGCAAAATAGACGTATTCAAAGATGCAGAAGGCGCGCCGCTTATGCTCAGGGAAGGCCTGGATGCTCGTCACGCCTTGTTCGTTAATGATGACAATTTCGCCCGGTTCCACATCGCGGACAAACTGGGCATGGATCAAATCAAACGCCGTGGTTTCGCTGGAAAGCACCCAAGCGCCACTGGCGGTGCGGCCAATGGAGAGCGGCCGGAATCCGTGCGGGTCCCGCGCGCCGATTAATTCCTTTTCCGTCATGATGACGAGCGAATACGCCCCCTCGATGCGGCGGATGGACTGCACGAGGGAATTGGCCACGCCCCCGACTTCCGGCTGGGCCAGCAGCATGATGATGATCTCGCTGTCCACGGTGGTTTGGAATACCAGGCCGCGGTTCTCGAGGTCATCGCGGAGCTGGGCGGCATTGGTCAAATTGCCGTTGTGCGCCACGGCGATCTGACCGCGGGCGCAGTCCACCGTGAGCGGCTGGGCGTTGCGCAACTGCGATGAACCCGTGGTGGAATAGCGCGTGTGGCCGATGGCGCAGTCGCCGACGAGGTCGTGGAGAATTTTGGGGTCGCTGAAAATTTGCGGGACCAGGCCCATACCGTGGTGCTTGAAAAACTTGCCGTCGTGGCAGGTGACGATGCCGGCGCTCTCCTGGCCGCGATGTTGCAGGGCATAGAGGCCGTAGTAGGTCAGCTCGGCGGCATTCGGATGACCGAAAATACCGAAAACGCCGCAGTAATGTTTGGGATAATGGGTAGGTGGTTGCATCGCGCGCAGCGGAATTTTCCCAAACAGGAACGGTGGGCGCAAGCCGGAACCGGTTGAACCGCGCGACGCTGCTGTTTAATCCCTTGCCGGCCAGCTAAGATTAAGAAACGAGCGCTTGAACTAATCGTCAACCGCACTGCTGGCTTGATTGATATTCGTTTTTTTCATTTTGCCCCTGACCGGCCTTTCTTTCACACCGCAACGGGTTTCCCATTCCGCATATGCAGCTTCGAGGGTTTTTACGCGGGCGGGTGCTTTCGCGGCCAGATCGTTCATTTCCGTGGGATCGGCGGCGAGGTTGTAGAGTTCCCAAGGTTCGCCGTGCCGCGCGACGAGCTTCCAATCACCGTCGCGCACGCTGCGGTTGCCTTCATGTTCGATGAAGATGCGCCGGGCGGGCAGCGGTTGGCCGTTCATGGCGGGCAGCAGGCTGATACCCTCTTCCGGTTGGATGGCAGCAAGGCCGCGCTGTTTTGGATACGTCGCGCCGGCCAGTTCGCAAATCGTCGGCATAAAGTCGGTGATATAGCCCGGTCCCGGGGCCATTCCCTTGGCCTTCAATCCCGCTGGCCAATGCACAATGAACGGTGTGCGGACTCCGCCTTCATGGCTGAAGTGTTTGTAGTATTTGAAGGGCGTGTTGCAGGCGTTGGCCCAGCCGCTACCGTAGCTGACGTAGCTGTTGGGGCCGCCCACGTTTTTCAAGTCAGCGCCGGTGTGGAGGATGTTGTTGGGGCCGCTCTTGCCGTCGAAGCCGAACGGATCCCACTCGGCGCAGGCGCCGTTGTCGCTGAGGAAAAAGATGACGGTGTTGTCGAATTGTTTGGTGGCTTTCAAGTGCGCGACGACGCGGCCAATGGCCTGATCCATGTGATCAATCATGGCGGCATAAACGGCCATGCGGCGCGCGAGATCGCGCCGGCGGTCTTCGGGCAGGGAACTCCAGGCGGGCGTTTGCTTGTCCGCCCAGCCCGTTTGGCTATTTGCCTTGTTTGCCGGGTTGATGGTGCGCGGTGGCAGCAGGGTGTCCTTGGGCAGCAGCCCCATTTTTTCCTGGCGGGCCAACCGCTCGTCCCGGATGGCATCCCAGCCTTTGGCAAAATACATGGCCTCGTATTTCTCAATATCTGCTTCTGGCGCACCGAGCGGGAAATGGGCGGCGTTGAAGGCGAGATATTGAAACCACGGCTGGCGGGATTTGCCATCGCCGATAAAATCAATTGCGTAATCCGCAAACACATCCGTGGAATAAAAATGGCCGGGCGCATAAACGCGTTTGGTCCGATCCTGGGGCCAGCGGGTGTAGAAGGGATTTTCTTGCCAGCACGAATTGAAGCCGCCGAGCATGCCGTAGAATTCATCGAAGCCATGACGGGTCGGCGGGGCATTAATCCCGCCGAGATGCCATTTGCCAACCATCGTGGTGCGATAGCCAGCCGATTTGAGCACCTCGGGGAGGGTCACGCAATTGGTCGCCCAGCGTCCCCCCAAGTTGGGGAAACCCGCTTGATGCGGATTCAAGCCGGTTAAAATGGACGCCCGGGTCGGGGAGCACCGGGCGGAATTATAAAATTGCGCGATGCGCAAGCCGCCGGCCGCGAGCGAATCCAAGTTGGGGGTGGCAATCTCGCTGCCGTAGCAGGCGAGATCGGAATACCCCACATCATCGGCGAGAATGAGCAGGATGTTGGGCTTGGCCGGTTCAGCGGCGCGGACCAGGCTGAAGGCGGTCAGCAGGAGGGGGAGAGCGAAACGGGTCGGATTCATGTTGTTTGATTTAATGGACGGCTGGTATGCGTTGTCAGTTTCAATAATGTCCCCGAGCGGCGGGCGGGCGGTTCAAGCCGGTTCAATTGTTTCAAAGCGGTGGCCGTAACTGGTATTCAGCTCGGTTTGGTTTCGGGAAATGATGGCAACAAACCCGCCTGCCCTTCTATCGTCCGAAGCGATGAGCGTTAGCGGGCGCACCGTTGCTTCGCGGCGGGCGCGGCGCCGGGGTCATTTCAAAAATTTGACGATGGCCTCGGTGCGGGAGCGCACGTGGAGCTTTTCGTAGATGTGGCGCAGATGGGTGCGGACGGTGGGCACGCTGATTTGCAGTTTGTCCGCGATTTCCTTGTTGGCAAATCCCTTGGAGAGAAAGGCCAGGATCTCCGTTTCCCGATCGGTGAGGGCGGTGGTGGCTTGGCCCGGCGCCGTCAGCTTGTGGAAGGATTGCACGACGCGCCGCGCAATCTGGCTGCTCATTGGCGCGCCGCCTTCCTTGGCGTTTTTGATGGCCTCGATCACTTCCTCCGGCTCGGAACGTTTCAGCAGATAACCGCTGGCCCCCGCTTTCAGGGCTTGGAAAATATGCTCGCTGTCCTCATAGACGGTCAGCACGATGACTTGGGTTGCCGGCACCAGCTCTTTGAGCCGGGCAATGCATTCCGTGCCGGACATCTGCGGGAGGTTGAGGTCCATGAGCACGACGTCCGGAGCGAGCGGGGGGAGTTTCTCCAATCCCTCTTCACCGGTCGCACAGGTCGCCACACAACGGCAGCTAGGCGCTTCGCCAATCAGCCTTCTTAACGCAGACCGGAGCACCTCGTCGTCTTCTACGATTCCAACGGTGGTATTGGGCATTTCCGATGGAGCATGCCATGAAAGGCCGACTTCGTCAGCTACCAATAATGGCTCGGAGTCAAACATGTCTGAAAACCTTATCGGAGGATTATCAGCCGGTCGTTCGGCGCCGGAACCGCCGGCCGCTTCCCAGAAATGATTCACCGATTGGATGGTGGCTGGGCTTAGTCATTGCTGGCGGGCACAATTTTTCGGATTCGGGGCAATTGCTCGGGCGGCACCACATTACAGCGTTTGGCCCAGTCGTCATAAAGCGCCGCCATGGCTTTCACCCGTTCCGGCTGGCTGGCGGCCAAATTATTCTGCTCCGTCCGGTCCACGTCCACGTTGTAGAGCTCCCATTGGGTTCCGTGCCGGGCAACCAATTTCCATTGGCCCAAGCGCACCGCCCGATTGCCCTCGTGTTCCCAGAAGATGGGTTTGGGATGCAGGCGTTCCTGGCCTTCGAAAATCGGCAGCAAACTTTGACCTTCCAGGGGCGTGGTGGGTTGGCCGTTGAATTTGCCGGGATACTTGGCCCCCGCCACATCCAGCAACGTAGCCATGATGTCCGTGATATGCCCGATTTGGCCCGAAATGGCCCCCGGTTTTTGAATCACTTCCGGCCAGTGGACGATGAACGGCGTGGAGATGCCGCCTTCGTGCGTAAAATGTTTATAGAGCAGAAAGGGCGTGTCGCCGACGTTGGCCCAAGGGAGGCCGTAGCTTTGCCAGACATCCTCCGGGCCGGCCAGGACGGAATGATTGTTATTACCCACCTTGACCGGACGCCCGTCGCGGGTGCGGCTGGGCACATCATACCAGCCGGGTTCGATATTCTCGGCGCAAGCACCGTTATCCGAGAGGAACATCACCAGCGTGTTGGTCGCAATGCCCTTGGCCTTGATTTTGTCGAGAATGCGGCCCACGCCCCGGTCCAAATGTTCCACCATCGCCGCATAGGTGGCCATCCGGTTGGCTTCCCACGCCTGGTCTTTCACCGCGTTCCAATCCGGCACGCGAGCATCGCGGACGGACAGCGGCCAGGATTTGTCAATCAGCCCGAGCGCGATTTGCCGGTGGTAGCGGTTGGTGCGCAGGACGTCCCAGCCGGTCAGGTAGCGCTCGCGGTATTTGGCAATATCCGCTTCCGGCGCCTGCAGTGGCCAATGCGGCGCGGTGTAGGCGGCATACAGGAAGAACGGCTTTTTCTGGCCGGCATATTTGTCGATGTCGGCTACGATGTGCTCGCTGAGCACATCGGTGTAATAGAAGTTCGTGCCTTCCGGCTGAATGGGCGTATTGCCGCTCACCAGCGAGAAGGGATCGTAGTAACTATTGACCCCGTGGATGGTGCCAAAATATTCATCAAACCCCCGTTGCAACGGCCAGTCCTTTTTATCTTCCCAGAATGGAACCGTGGATTCGCGATTCAACTGTTTTTTTCCGTCGAAATAAATATGGCAGACATGCCATTTGCCGACCATCAGCGTGGTGTAATTGGCCAGGCGCAAGGCCTCGGCCAGGGTGGGGCAATGATAATTCAATTCGCCGCGATAGCCCGGGAGCCCGTGATCTTCCATCATGCTGCCAATGCCGGCCTGCTGCGGATAAAGTCCGGTCAGCAACGCCGCGCGGGTGGGACAGCAACGGGGCGTCGTGTAAAACTGCTTCAAGCGCATCCCCTCGGCCGCCATGCGGTCCAGGTTCGGGGTCGGGATCTCGGAGCCGTAGCAGCCAATATCCGAATAGCCGAGATCATCGGCCAAAATCAAAATGATGTTGGGCGGAGAAATTTTCGCTTCAGCGGCGAGACTCGCCAGCGTCAGGGCTCCGAGCGCGCCCGCAACCAAGATCCCTTTCCCGAATGACCAAACCCCCGCCAGTTTCTTATGCTTCATAGATAACGGCTAGAATAAATCAGCCAGGGGCTTCGTCACAATCGTCCAAACCGATGAGCCTTCGGTCGCTTGCGACTCGGACTCTGAGAGGAAGTTTTGCCAGCCGGCTGATTATTCATTAAGCTGCGTCATGGCGAAACCCCATTTCATCGAACTGCCCGGCTGCGATCCCATCCGCATCATCTTTGAGGATCGCTCGGTCATTGCGATTGACAAGCCGCGCGGCTGGATGCTCGTGCCGGATTCCTGGCGCAAGACCAACTGGAACCTCCAGACCGCCATTGATTCCTCCATTCGCGCCGATGATTTCTGGGCCAAATCCCGCAACCTCACCTATCTCCGCCACGTCCACCGGCTGGATGCCGATACCAGTGGCGTAATGCTCTTGGCCAAAAGCGAAGGCGCGATGCGGGCGATGAGCGACCTGTTTGAATCCCGGCGCATGGAAAAAACCTACCTCGCCGTCGTCGAAGGCATGCCCCGGGAAAAGACCTGGTCCTGCGACCTGCCCATCGGGCCCGACCCGCTCAAATTCGGCCGCATGCGCGTGGACCGCACCGAGGAAGGCAAGGAAGCCGAGACCCATTTCCGCGTGCTCCTCAGCAACGAGCGCTTCACCCTCATCGAGGCGAGCCCGCTCACCGGCCGCACGCATCAGATCCGCCTGCACCTCGCGGAGTCCGGCAGTCCCATCATGTGCGATGAACTTTACGGCCGGGTGGAAAAAGGTTTCCGGCTCGGCCTGCGCGCCGTGCGGCTCGCCTACCAAGACACCTTCACCCGGAAACCGGTGAACATTCTGGCCCGCCCGGAAGAATTTCTCCGGGAATTCGGCTTCACCCTCACGCCTGAACTGCAAAAAGAAAAATGGGTCTGGCGGCCCTTCCGGCCCTCGCCAAAATAAATTTCCGACTCCTGCCCCGCCGACCCGGCGCAAAACCCTTCGCTTGGCGGCTAAGCGGCTGGGTGTGAGGTTGTCACCGGGCGGCCTGCTCCAGCGCCTCCAGCACGAGGCCGGGCGTCAAAATTTCCGGCAGCACGCGGGGCGGTTGGGCGGGATCGCGGGGATAAACCAGCACCAGCGGCACCCCGGCGCGGTCGAAGCGTTGCAGTTCGGCGGTGATGGCGGCGGGGAAATGCGTGTAATCGCCGAGCAGCATCACGGCCTTGAGCGCCTTCAGTTTTTCGCGGACGGAGGGGACTTCCAGACTGGTTTTTTTATTCACCTGACAGGTCAGGCACCAGTCGGCGGTAAAATCCACCAGCACAATTTTTCCCTCCGCCCGCGCCTGAGCCACGGCGGCGGGACTCCACGGCTGCCAGGCAATTTGATCGGGCGCTTGAAAAGACACGCCCGCGCCCGCGCCCCCGGCCAGCAGCACGCTGGCGAGCATGGCCCAGCCCCGGCGCCGCGTGCCGCGCTGGACAAAGGCGCCCCAAATCCACGCGGCCATGGCCACGGCGATCAGAAATAATCCCAGCCGCAGGGTGCGGCTTTGATTCAGGCCGCCCGCCGCCAGCGTGTACAGCCAGACGGCTGCCGCGAGCATGGGAAAGCCCATGGCGATTTTGAATTTTTCCATCCACGCGCCGGGTTTGGGGAGCCATTTCAGCCAGGCGGGATTCCAACTCAGCAATACGTAAGGCGATGCCAGGCCCAGGCCGACGGTAAGAAAAGTCAGCACAATGATGGGCGCGCTTTGCCCAAACGCAAAGCCCAGCGCCACGCTTAAAAACGGCGCGGTGCAGGGCGTGGCGAGCACCGTGGCGAGCACGCCGTTGAAGAACGCGCCAGCGGCGCCGTGGCGCGCGGCGAGCTGGCCCGCCGCATTGAGGGTGCGCCCGCCAAGGAGGACTTCAAACACGCCGAACAGATTCAAGGCGACCAGCGTGACCAGGGTGGTAAGGACGACGAGAAAAACGGGATTGCCAAATTGCATGCCCCAGCCGGCCTGATGTCCACCTGCTTGGACGCCAATGACGACGGCGGCCAAGGCGAGGAAGGAAAATAAAACGCCGAGGGCGTAAACTCCCCCCAGCGCCCGCCGCCGGGCGGGCGAGCTTTGGGCTTCGCTGACGAAGCCGAGAATTTTCAGCGCAATCACCGGAAGCACGCAGGGCATGAGGTTGAGAATCAGCCCGCCGATAAAGGCGAAGAGCAGCATGCGCCAAAGCGGCGGCGCGGGGCGCGCCGGGGGGGCGCCAGGGGCCTTCACGGACTGGCTGGCGGCGTCCGGCGCCAGCTCGCCGACGGGAAGGCGGAGCTGGATTCCGCGTTGGCTGTCGCCGCCGGCATCCAGCACCAGAACGCCGGAAATTTCCTTGGGCCAGTCGCCGGAGGATTTCATGACGAGCTTGCGCAAGCGGAGATCAACCGGCGGAACGGAAAGGTTATCCGTGGCCCCCTGAAGCTCAAAGCTATCGCTGGCATCCGGGTAAAAGTCGGCGCCTTTTGTTGGGGACGGTCCGCCCAAGGCTTCCGGTGACAATTTGATTTCAATCATCAGGGAACGGGTGTTGGTCACCGAGGGGTCTTCCCACCAAGCCGCTCGGGAATTGATCAGGGCATCGGAATTAACCTTCGGCACCTTGCTTTGCATGGCGGCCAGCACTTTTGCCATGGGGTCGTCGATTGCGGGGGCTTGAGCTGGTTGGAGGAGTAATCGGCCTTGAATTTCGGCGCTGGCGGGGAGGCAGGAATTTTTGCATTCCAGCCAGGAAACCTTGGCGGAAAGATCCAGCGGACCGTCGGGAAGACTCCGGGCGAAGGTGAGCGGGACGAGCAAAACCACCTCGTTTTCATAGCCGTAGGTGGTGAGGTCAAACGGCGGGATTTTTTCCGGCACCGGCCACTGGATGTCGCCAGCAGTCACGCCCGCAGGCAACTGCCATTGAATCTGCGTGGCTTGGCCGGCCGCCCCGGGGTTTTTCCAATAAGTGTGCCAGCCGGATTCCATTTTCAATTGCACGCCGGCGAGCAGGGTGTCGCCGGGGCGGGCGGCTGGCGGCAACAGGAGCTTTGCGGTGGTGTGGCGGGCAGCTGAGGTATCGCCGAAAAATGACAACGGGGCAG
Source organism: uncultured Verrucomicrobia subdivision 3 bacterium (assembly GCA_903842235.1). GTDB lineage: Bacteria > Verrucomicrobiota > Verrucomicrobiia > Limisphaerales > UBA11358 > UBA11358. Next base: position 431 of record CAIMLG010000227.1, on the reverse strand, counting down.
TTTGCGCGGTGGCTTGGCTGGTCAAAAGAACCGCCGGGCTCAGCAGGCCTGAAAACAAGAAGGAGAGGATGCGCACAAGGATTAGATGCCACAGGCGGCGGAAAAGTCGAAATGAATTTTTTTCCAGCAAATCCGAGGAAGTAACAGCAAATGAACCCACTGAAAAAAAATCAAAAAAGGTATTGCATCCCGCATTCACTTTGATAATCTACGCACTCCTCGTCGTCCGCAAGGTCGGCAGGACAGCATGTTTGCAGACCGATAACTGGTTCCCGACTCGGGACAGGATTGATGGCCTGCCAACTTCAAAAAGTTGCTGACAAAACTTTAGCTATTATGCCCGTTAAAACATTTAGACCGCTGACGCCGTCCACGCGATACATTACGATCGCGGACTTCAGCGATATTACCAAGACGAAGCCGGAGAAGTC